>CAZDBH010000520.1:0-807 GCA_964503485.1 uncultured Bradymonadales bacterium
CCCCTCGGAACCACTCCTGTCGCGATTGTTGGGAAGATCCTAGACATCGTAAAACGACGCTCGAACGACGCCATAGCGGCGGCCACTCTAGTAGCTGACAGAGTGTCCGCCGATGGAGAGCTGATGGGGGTGCGCATCGAAACTTGTCGACGCAGAGACTGGGGAAAACGCGACGCACTCGCGATCGACGGTGCCCTTTTCAAACTCGTGAGCTACCGAAGCGAAGACCAGGGATTGCGGCGCCATCTCTACTTTCTCGAACCGAGTCCGTCCTGGTTCGAGCCGGACAGGACCATCGACTACACCCCCGAACTGGTCCTCGACGAGGGACACAAAGGTGTAGAAGCCTAGAAAGCCCTTCCACTGTCGCTCGTCATCGCATACCCTGCGCCGCGCGCCATGCGGCCAAGAAAACTGACCACCTATTTTGGAGTATCTCATGCTCAGCCGGCTCTCGGTCTTATTGATCGCCATGCTCCTGTCCACACCAGCGGTTGCCCAAATCTACCGAGGTGAGACCAACACCGACACATCGCAGGACACGACTGAAAGCACTGATGAAGCGACAGACGGCGACACCGAAAGCGAACCGGTGACCGAAGAAGCCGAGGCTCCCGAGGAGGAGCCCGTCGAGCCATACAGCCCGCTGCTCAGCTTTGACTTCAGCGGTATGCGGTTCGAGGTTCCGCTCCAGTTCTCGGAGTCGTTTTTTGTAGTTAAGGCCGTCCCCCCCGCCAACGACAGGGCCAACCCCCACCCGCCCGCCCGGGGCCGAAAAACGCTCGCGTGACGGCATACTGACCGCCC
>CAZDBH010000520.1:817-5569 GCA_964503485.1 uncultured Bradymonadales bacterium
GGTTCCGCTCCAGTTCTCGGAGTCGTTTTTGCTCGTCTCGGACTTCCCCCTCGACAACGAGAGGAACTACGACCAGCAGACCGCGCTGGACGGCGAGATTCGCGTCGGAGCCGTGTTCGATACATTGGCGGGACTCGAAATCGTTCACATCCGGGCTGAGTACGAGCACGCGATCCTTCAGGGAATTCAAGCACTTGGTCTGACCGGGAGCGAAGGAGCCCCTGACCTCCCACTGCGAGAAGGCACCGAAACTTACCTGCGCAAGGCGTCCCTGCAACTCGATTTCGAAGACATTCATGTTCTGGGCGGTTTCACCACCTCGTCGTGGGGGCTCGGACTAGTATCGAATGACGGTGCCCGAGCCTGGGAACCTGGTTCCGCGGCGTTTGTCGATCCCCGAGGTGGCGATCGCGTCTTGCGGGCATTGGGTATCGTCGGCCCAGTGACCGACGCGGCGCTTGTATTTGGTGTCGGTGGTGACCGTGTCGAAGGCGACGACGTGCTCAGAGAAGGCGACGAAGCTCACCAGCTCGTCGGTTTCATTGCGGCCGCTCCGGGACAGCCGAACAGCCTCGGAGCGTACACTGTCATGCGCCGCCAAACCTCCGAAGGCGGTAACTTCACCGATATCCAAGCAGTCGACCTTGCCGGTTCCTTCGAGGTCGTGACCGACATGGTAACCCTGACCTTCGAAGCTGAGAGCGTGTTCATTTGGGGAGAGACCTCACTCGGGCCCTCGACTGACTTTCCTGTCCACACGGTCCGACAACTCGGTGCGGCCTTCCGGTTCTCGAGTGATTTCGGACAGGCAGGCGCCGTACTCGACATTCTGTTCGCGTCTGGCGACAACAACATGGACGATGAGTTCCAGTCTGCTTTCAAAGCCGACCGAAACTACGAAATGGGGCTTCTCTTGTTTCGCTACCTCAATGCGGGGCAAAGCGCTCAATCCTCGGTCAACGCCTTCGACCCGGAGCTTTCCGGCTATCCGGCCGAAGACCTGGATCGCATATCGACCCGCGGTTCAGCATCCAACACGTGGTCATTCTTTCCGCGTGCTTGGTGGCGTCCGGTGCGTGGCCTCGAGATCTACGGCGGGCCGATGTTTGCGTTGACGGCTGTGGACCCACTGGATCCCTTCAACACGCGAATCGCAGGTGGAGACCCCCGAAACACCCTCAACGGAGACCCAGGAGGCTACTACGGGACCGAACTCGACCTCGGTGTTCGTTACCGGCGCATGATCGCGGGAACTGAGCTCACAGTCGGACTCGAGGGTGGATATCTGCTTGCTGGAGGCGCCTTCAACGACGCCAACGGTGAGGCGATCGGGAACCTCTATGGTGGCCGAGGAATGGTCAGCTACCGCTTCTAGGTGAATTATGTCAAAGACGAACCTTCTTTTGCGATGGGCTACCTTCGCCGCTGTCGCCGTATTCAGTCTGTCCGCGTGCCTCACTGACTCACCCGAAGGGCTCGGGTTTGGAGAGTCGGCGAATACGACGGTGGTGATGGATTTCTTTCACGAGCCCAACCCGCTGATGCCACTGCCCAACGACCTTGCTACACGGGCCGACGTCAACTCGCCCACCGGAAGACGACTCAACGCGTCCATCATCGCCCCGACCCAGTACGAATCACGGACTCGGGAGCTGATTGACGAACTCGACGGCTGGGGTTCTTTCCAGCCGATCACGATTCCGTTTAGCGGTCCGCTCGACGTCGAGGCTATCCGGGAGCGGCACGACGATACAGATTACGAACTGTCGGACGACGTGCTCTACCTGGTCGATGTCGATCCAGACTCTCCTGAGTTCGGGACCTTCCATCACGTAGACCTCGGAAACGGGAACTACCCGGCCGTTTTAGAGAGTCCCAATCGCTATGGACCGAACGATCCTCGGGCCTGGACACTGTCCTTGCTCTTCGAAGAGGCTGATGAAGACGTCAATGGCAACGGAGTGCTCGACCCCGGAGAGGACGCAAACCGCAACGGCCAACTCGATGCAGGCGAGGACCTCGATGAAGACGGCGTCCTGGATCCACCCGAGGACACCGACGCCGACGGCATTCTCGATCGACCCAACTACTTACCTGGGCACGATCCAGAGGTTGACGACTGGGCCGGCCGAGCCGATGCGTTAATGACCTTCTATGAGTCCGAGACCAACACGCTCGTGGCCCGACCACTCAAACCCCTCCGGGAGCGGACCACTTACGCCGTGGTCATAACAAACCGGTTGTTGGATGAGGACGGGGCGCCGGTTGGCTCGCCCTACCCCTTCATCAATCACAACGCCCACACGGCTGGGCTCGAGCCTCTTCCCTCGATTCTCCGCTCGAGCGCTTCGACGGTGGGCAACTTGACCATTGATGATGTCGTGTTTGCTTGGACATTCACCACCCAATCCACCATGACCCACTGGTCTGCCGTTCGGGATGGTCTGTACGGACATGGAATCCAGGCCCATCTGGGCGAGGATTTCCCGGCTCGTCTCGATGGCATCGCGGCGCCCTGGGATACCGAAACCGTCGATCGTGACAATCCCAACATCCTCTATACGGAGCATTGGGATGACCTGTTCAGGCTGATCCTCGGCCAGCTATTCGAACTCGACCCCAGCACAGCCGCCTACGCGGCCATCGTCGACTCGTGGAGCTATGTCGACTTTCAGGTCTTCGGAACCTACACCTCGCCGCAGCTTTTCAACCGAGTCGACGACGACGGAGAGCCCCTCGGCCTGAACGACCAATCGTGGCCACCGGACCTCGACCGAGTCGCTGCGGAAACCCGTCCCGAGACCGTCCATTTCTGGATGACGGTGCCGCGCCGAGAAATGTCGAATCGAGGCAATGACGAGCCCGTACCCGTCGCCATTCTGGCTCACGGCTACCTCACCAACCGCCTAGAACTGCTGCCTTACGTCGGCTTCTTTGCGAAGTATGGCTTTGCCACCATCGCGATTGATGACGTCTCGCACGCCCTCGACTTAAGCGCTGAAGAGCAGGAGATCGCAGGCTTCCTCGGTGAGAGCTTCGGCCTCGGACCGCTTGTGGAAGAGCTGGCCACAGGCCGCGCGTTCGACCAGGACGGCGACGGGGAAGCCGACGCAGGAGCCGACTTCTGGACCGGATACGGCTTCCACAACCGCGACAATGTGCGCCAGTCACTGCTTGATCATGTACAGGCCATCCGAATCCTGCGCTCCTTCGACGGGGAACGGCGATGGGAGTTCGACTTGGACGGCGATGGTGAAAACGAACTCGCCGGTGATTTTGATGCGGATGGAGTGGTCGACGTCGGTGGAGATGTCGACTACGTCTCGATGGGCGGCTCCCTGGGTGGCCTCATGAGCGTCTTGCTCGGCTCGGTCGAACCGTCGATCAGCGCTGTCGCTCCTGTATCGGGTGGGGCGGGTCTCTTCGATGTCGCTCAGCGGTCCCATAACCCGGGTGTCCCCGAAGCCGTGTTGATGCGGCTCATGGGCCCACTTTATGTAGGAACTCTCGACACCGAGGCGAACACGCTGCTGGTTCAGACCTTCCTGCCCAAACTTCAGCGCTCCGCGACACTGCCTATCGCGACCATTTCTGACGTGCTGGTTGGTGATACGCTCGTGGTCGAGAACCTGGTAAATGGCGAGCGCGGCTGTGGGTATATCTCTGCCGGCGGAACCGTCAGGACCAGCGTCGCCACCGATGACGGCGACCCTCACCTCGTGTCGCTCTATCGGGGTCCAGCGTTGGTCACCGGAAGCACCACCTGCGAAGTGGTGGACGGGCTAGAGCCCCACGCAACCATCGACGAATTCGAGGTTGAACTCGACTACCTCGGCGAAACCTTCGAGGCCGGATCGACCCTGGAGGCACTTGGCGACGGATTGGGCCACCAACGCGTAACTCCTGACTTACGTCGGTCGCTGAACCTCGCCCAACTCATGGGTGAACCTGCCGACCCCGCTGTCTACGCCCGACACCTGCACGACGATCCCTATACCTACCCTGGCACCGGCGAGACGACCGGCGCTCACGCGATGGTCGTTACCACCCTGGGCGACATGGCCGTTCCCGGTAGCACTGGCGTCGCCCTGGGACGATCCGCCGGCTATATCGACTTCCTCAACCCTGATCCACGCTACGGTGTTCCCCAAAACCAAGCCCTCATCGACACCTACGTCGTTGAATCGGTCAACGTCTTGAACCGCTACACCAATGCGGCAGGGGAAGGCATTCATCTCGACGTCGAGAACTTCAGCGAGGGCACTGACATGTGGGGAGACGACCAGCCTCGCCACGAAGATCCGTTCCATTTCTGGTCTGACACCGACATCGAGGGCAATCCCCGGGGCGGCATCGCAGGAGCAATTTTCCCGCTGCCAGTTCCCGACGGCATGCATGGATTTCCATTTCCTGGTGACCTCAGTGACCAACATCGTGAGGCCTGTCGAGACGCCTGCGCCGAAGACGAGGACTGCGGCTGTGACGAGCTCGTACCCTTCGATACCGGGAACTTCCTCTTCAACACGCTCGGCCGCTACATGCGCTCCGGCGCCCAGGAATTCAGCGTCGACATGTGCAATTCGACCAACGACTGCGACGACTTCCCTCCACTGCCACCGCCCCGGAACGATCTAGAGTAGATTAGGGATCTGGGATCGGGGATCGGGGATCGCGGATCTCGGGCCTGTGGAATCGCCCGTCTAGGAGCCTGTCGCGCATAGCGCTCCAGGCTCCGCCATTGGCTTTTAGCGA
>CAZDBH010000521.1:0-5567 GCA_964503485.1 uncultured Bradymonadales bacterium
TCGCTAAAAGCCAATGGCGGAGCCTGGAGCGCTATGCGCGACAGGCTCCTAGACGCGCATTACGCTTGAGTCGATTCTAGGCTCTCCGCTCTCCGCTCTCCGCTCTCGGTTCGAGTTCTTCATTCAGATCACATCAGAATCCGAAATAGAATCGGAAGTCGGAAGTCGGGATCGTGAATAATCCAGACTAGACGCGCTCGAGTACGGCTCCTGCCCCAAGACCACCGGCTGCGCAGATGCCGAGTAGCGCGGTCTCCTTGTCTTCGCGGTTCAGTTCGTTGGCCATGGTCATGACCATACGGGCACCGGTCGCTCCGAATGGGTGGCCCAGGGCGACCGAGCCGCCGTGCACGTTCAGCTTGGCGTTGTCGACTTCACCCGGAGCCTTTTTCATACCGAGTCGGCGTTCGGCAAATGCGTCGCTCGCCATCATTTTCAGTACGGCCAGCACTTGGGCAGCAAAGGCCTCGTGAATGTCGACGAAGTCTGCGTCAGCCAGGGTCATCCCCGCTTTTTGCAGGGCCTTCGGCATCGCGATGGCTGGTCCCATCAGCAGCTGATCGGCCGGGTCGACGCCCACGTAGCTCCAGCTGCGGAAGGCGGCTAGAGGTTTGAAGCCGAGGGCCTTGGCCTTCTCTTCACTCATGAGGAGCACGGCACAGGCACCATCAGTAAGGGCGCTCGAGTTGCCGGCCGTCAGTGAGCCATTCTTAGCGAACACGGGCCGCAGTTTCGCCAGTTTTTCGACGCTGGTGTCGCCTCGGACCAAGCCGTCGACGTGGACCCACTTGCCACCCGGTGTTTGGACCGGGGCGACTTCGTCGTCGAAGCGTCCAGACCCGATCGCGGCCGCGGCTCGGTGATGTGATTGGACGGCGAATTCGTCCTGCGACTGGCGGCTGATCTCGTTTCGAACCGCCATTTCTTCGGCGGCTTCGCCCATCACCTGCCCGGTCGTGCGCTCGGCGATTTTCGGTGCCTTGGGCAGGATCTCGCTGAGGGGGCGCAACTGGGCGAGGACGCCGAGAATGTCTGCCGGAGACGACTTGCCCTGAAGTGCGACGGGAGCGACCGCGTGAATCAACTTCTGAGGCAACTTGACCTCGGCGTTGCTAGTGGAATCACTTCCCCCGGCGATGCAGATGTCCATATCGCCGTTCTCGATGGCCGCAACGGCTGTCGTGATCGCCTGGAGGCCCGATGCGCATGCACGGGTCACGGTGAACCCCTCTGCCGAGTAGGGCAGCTTGAGGTCGAGGGCGATCTCTCTGCCCACGTTGGGAGCGTAGCCAGGTAGCACGACACCACCCCAAACAACGCTTTCGACATCTTTCTTGGGCAGGCCGGTCCGTTCCAGAAGCGCGCTAGCTGCCGCGACACCCAGAGCGATCGTGTCGAGTTTGAGAAAGGAGCCGAAGGCCCTCACGAATGGGGTGCGCGCGCCCGCGACCACCACGGCCCTACGCGGCGCAGGCGCCTTTTTTGCTTTCGGTTTCTTGGCGGCTGGTTTCGCCGCTGTCTTCTTTGTTTTTGCAGTTGCCATTGTGTGTTCCTTATGCGCCGACGAGCGACTGTCCGCAGACCCGGAGAACCTGTCCCGTGAGGCCTACTGAGTGGGGCCGTGCGAAGAAAGTGATTGCGTGACCGATATCCTGAGGCATGCCGCCCTGACCGAGGCTGTTCATCCGTCGAGCGACCTCGCGGAGCGCGACGGGCATCGCAGCGGTAAGCCTGGTTTCGATGAAACCGGGGGCCACTGCGTTGACGGTGACGCCCTTTTGGGAGACTTGACCCGATAGGTGTCGAACGTAGCTCACGATCCCGGACTTCGCGGTAGCGTAGTTGGTCTGGCCGGGGTTTCCGGCGATGCCGGCGATGGACGACAGGCAGATCAGACGCCCGTTGTCTTTCAGGACGCCGTCGAGCAGTGTCGCGGTGAGGCGGGTGACGGCCTCGAGATTCACAGCCAGGGCCTGGTCCCAGTAACCGGGACTCATGTTGCGAAGCATCTTGGCTCGAGTGATACCGGCGTTGTGGACGACGATGTCGACACCTCCCCACTCGTGGTGAAGTCGGTCGGCGATAACGGTCGGGGCGTTGGCCTCCGTGAGATCGGCTAGGAGCACGCCGCCGCCAATCGAACGGGCCAACTTGCTCGTGGGACCGTCATCTCTGGGAAGGTCGAGACACACAACCGTGGCCCCTTCGTCCGCCAGTATCTTGGCGGTCGCCGCTCCGATACCCCGGGCCGCTCCCGTCACGAGGGCGGTCTTTCCAGATAGTGAGTTTGTATATGGGGGTTGGTCGCCGGCCTTGACGGCATTGGAGACCCGAACGACCTGACCTGTCACGTAGGTTGATCGAGGCGACAGGAAGAAACGCAGCGGACCGGCAAGGCGACTCTCGGCGCCCTCCTCTACGTAGATGAGAGTGGCCGTCGAACCTTTCTTGCCGATCTCTTTGGCGGCGCTGCGCGCGAAACCGTCAAGGCCGCCCTGTGCGGCTGCGGCCAGGCTACTCTTTTGAGACTCGGGCGGGCGTCCAATCACGACGATTCGGCCGTTCTTTTTGAGGGCGCGAACGATCGGATGAAAGAAGTTGAAGAGTTCCTTCAATCCGCTGGGATCGCTGATGGTGGTTGCATCAAAGACCAACGCACTGGGCCGAATGTCCGGTCCCTTCTCGTCATCGAGGTCGAGCAGGTGGGCTGGCCTGCCGTAGGCCTCCCCTGGTTTCTCGAACAACTTCTGTGCACCGCGGGGAGCCAAGAGATGGCTGTTGGCACCGGCCTCGGCCAGTACTTCCGCCAAGGCGGGACCCACTTTGGATTTTCCGGTGGTGTAAACGACGATGTCCGAATCACCGAGCGGGCGTTCAACGACTGGGCCGCGAGGGCGTCGCAACTTTTCGGGCATCGGTATAGGAAGACCCAGGCGCTTGATGAAGTTCCGAGCCTGAGGATTCGATGAAAGATTTAGAAGAAAGTCACTCATGATAATCACATGCTCCAATCAGGCGTCTGCGGCCTCGGTTTCAAATGTGCCGACCATATAGGCGGGCCCTCCGGGCGCGTCGCCAACGTAGATTTCGCCATCACGTATGTACAGACCGACACGAGCCGGCAGAACGAGTGGTTTCGTGAACTTGACGTCGAAGAGGCGAATTGGGGTTCGGCCCATGAAAACGTGTCGGTTGAGGCCCTCAATGGCCCGCGCCATCGTCGAGAAGCCGTGAAGAATCACGTTCTTGAAGCCAAATGCCCTGGCGTAAGGTGGCACCCAATGTACTGGGTTGAAATCGCCGGTCAGCTTGGCGAAGTCCAGGCCCGCTTTGGGTCCGATTCGCCAAAAGGCGATCTCTTTTGCGTCTGCGGGAACCCGTGGTCGCTGCTTGGGAGCGCCGCTTCGCTTGGGCTTTGCCCCATCGTCTCCCTCGACGGGAACGATCGCGTACAGATGGCCGACGACCGCCTCTGGGGTCGTGCTGGTACCGGTCGCGATCCGCTGATGCAACACCGCGCGGCGACCGTTGTCATCGATACCCACGAGCTGTGCTGCGACTTGCAGCGGCTCGTCAATAGGCAGCGGTGCGTTGACCTCGAGGCGACAACCCCCGTTCATCACCTTCATCATCGGATAGGGGATGCCTTTGAGCGTCTCCATGGCCAGTGGGAAGCCCCACTGGGGAAAGAGATGAGGCGGTACGACTCCTTTGTAGGATTTCGGATCACCTCCGACATTGCGGATGTAGTCCTTCACAAGACCGCTGGGGCGCGGCGGGAGGGTCTGTTTGATGACCTCGCTAGGCAAGACCAGCGCGCCCTCAGACGGCTTTGAGAACCGTTGCATCACTGCGGCGACGGCGCTCTTACCAAGACCGGCAATCACCGGACCCTGTTGGAGGATGTGTTTTTTTGAGACAGCCATTTTATTGTCCTTTCAAATTGGTTCGGCTCATGTTCCGGTCGCCTGCTGTTCTTCCGAGGCGTTGAGTTCGCCCAGCAGCCGAGCGCCGGTTGATGTAATCGTGTCTTGTAGGAATCGGGCGTGTGGTTCGGCGCGCTCGAGATAGCGCTCCAGCACCTGTCTGCGCTCGGGGTGACGCTGAGCTTGCTCGAGCAGCAGCTCCGCGACCAGCTCGTGAATCAGGAGCTGAATGAGGCGTTCGGCGTGCAGCATGGCGTAGGAAAAATCGCGCTTGGGGTCCCAGTCTTTCAGAAAGCGGTTGGCCCACTGTGTGATCGGGGTACCCTGCAGTCCGCGGAACTTGTCTGCTGCTGTTTTGGTGATCAGATGTTGCTGAACGCCAAGCGAGATAGTCTGGAGCTTCGCGACTCGCTTCTCGAGCGGATCCCGGGCCGAGAGCGACCGCCATTTTGCCTGAGCTGAGCGTTTGACGAAGCCCTGTGGATTCTTGAGGATGCCCTGAAGAGTATCCTTCATGGCCATCAGCGCCTGAATCTGACTCGTACCCTCATAGATGGGCATGACAATCGCGTCCCGCAGCAGTTTCTCAGCGCCGTAGTCCTGCGTGTAGCCGACCCCGCCGTGAATTTGGATGCACATGCGTGACATCTCGACACATTTCTCGGAAGCGAAGTACTTCAGAAGCGGTGTCAGGCGCCGTGCGGCGGCTTTGTGCTCTTCGATCTTACTGGTGATCCGTTTGACTTCATCGGAATCCGCCATCATGCCGGTTTCCTTGAGGATGAAAATCTTCTGGGACATTTCTTCGTGGTAGGTTCCGACAACGCACATGGCGCGAATCGCTTGGATATCGTTTTTCATATCCTCGAGGTACTGGGCGATCATCTCATGCTTGTCGATGGTCTTGCCCATCGAGCGGCGTTCCGCAGCGTATTCGGCAGCCATTCTGTAGGCGGCTTCACAGATTCCCAGCGACTCGAACCCAACGCCCAGCCGGGCGTTGTTCATCAGAAGCAGCATATACCGGAACCCTTCGCCGCGTTTCCCGACCAGCTCGGCAGGGGCGTCCTCGAAACTCAACGATGCGGTGGCCGAACCGTGGTGTCCCAGCTTCTCCTCCAAGCGAACCAGGTCGACGACTCGGGTGCGGTTGCCATCTTTGTCTTCCGAGTAAGTGGGTACCAGAAACATCGACAGTGTTTTTAGGCCACCGAACGGGTCATTGGGATCGGCGTCTTCGGTTTTGGCGATCACGAAGTGGTACTTGCCGTGGCCGGATGTGATGAAAATCTTCTGGCCGGTGACGGTCCAGGACCCATCCTCAGCCTGAGTCCCCACCGTGCGCAAGGCCGCCATATCACTACCCGCATCGGGCTCGGTGATGTCCATGCAGCCCCAGGCATCTCCACGACGGATTTCCTCGATCTCCTTGGCAAACCGTGTGTTTGTGATTTGAGCGCTCTCTGCGTCCCACTCGGTCGACCCCTCAAAAAAGGAGAAAACGAGCATGGCCATGGCGATGCCGCCGTGGAAACCGTGGTGGCCCGTCACACTCACGTCTGCACGAGCGAAGAGCTCGGTGTTCAGCATGTAGACCAGCAGCGGACAGTTCATCCAGCCGAGTTCGCGAGGCAACCACAT
>CAZDBH010000522.1:0-5560 GCA_964503485.1 uncultured Bradymonadales bacterium
CGCTAAAAGCCAATGGCGGAGCCTGGAGCGCTATGCGCGACAGGCTCCTAGTTCGAGGGTCCCCGGTGGCAGATTCTCGTCCGCGAATCCAGAAGGCCAGCTGGAGATCGGAACCCACATCTCGGGGTACCAGACCCAGCTCGACGTACCGGAACTGCCGCAACAGTTTGTGTGCACTGATAGATAGACGTCGGCGCCTGCGTACATGGCGTACAACGGGCGCATCGATACGTCGTTGACCTTCATCCAATCTGGAGCGCCGAGCCATTCTAGGTAGGTCGAGGCCGATTCCTCCCAACGTGGACGGCCAGAGGTCGCACCTGTCGAGCCTTCGACGGTGCCAATCCCGCCACCGACGTACAGGGCGTCCGCGATCACAAATGTGCCCGCTTCGCCGCTGTCGTTTGAAAGCGTGACACGGTACTCGTCGCCAGCTCGGAAGGGAAAGGTACCCAACGACAGCCACATATCGCCCGATTCGATCTCGGCGTCCGATGGTGGCGGGATATTCGGATAGGACGCGTAGGCCCAGTCCTCAATCCTCAGCTCGTTTTGTGAGAGATATACCTCGGCTCCGCCAGTGGCATGAGTGACCGTGTAGTGAGCGGAATCCGTCCGGTTCGATCCGGTCACGACGTGCACATAGACCGGGAAGTCACCGTCCTCGTTGACTCGAAACAACCAGCTCGCTGTCGCGTCGCCAGACGAGTTCACCTCCGCAGCCCGATAGGTTCCGCCAAAGCCACTCAATTCGCCCGAGGCCCAGTCACCCACCTCGCTATAGGCGTCTCGGTCGGCATCGTTGTCGACCAGAGCGAAGCTCTCTATGTACGACGATTCGCGCAGCAGAATGACTTCGCCCCCGGCTCGTTCCACCATTGGGATGATAAAGTCGATGACCCATTCGGCGGTGTGGATGTCTTCGCGCAGTCCCTCCGTGATCCCTCGCTGGAACTGCCATTGCTGAACCGCGGCCCCCGAGTCGTTTCTCTCGACCCAGCGCGTCCCATGACCCGGGCTCAGCGCTATCCGAAGTCCATTCAAGGCACCCGCCTGATGGGAGTGTGCGAGAGGTCGATCGCGGCGGGCGTGATAGTACGCAGCCGCTCGTTCGAGTTGGCCGGCCTCCAAGATCGGACCAATCCGTTCATCCTCGACCGGCGAATGGGCGGAATCGGTGGTATTGGGGCGGGGTGGTAGCGGCGGATCTGCATGTCCGACAACTGCAAAAACAGAGACAACCGCGCACATCCAGTAGCTGAGAAACCGAGCCATGACATTCTGCCCTCGTCGAGACTGACCCACTTAAGCCGAAAGCAGTGCCTCGATCAAGCTGGGTACAGATTGATTAACGATTAAACGCTCCTGATATCTCGTTAGTGTTGCGAGCGCGATTTCACTGTGCGACTATCTGCCCGTTTCTAAGGAACGATTTCCACACACCGGAGGACATCTGATGAGAGCCCCAGAAAGGTATAGCCTGGTACTCGCGTTGATCTGTGTCGTCGCCCTATGGGCCTGCAACAAAGGAGAGTCCGAAGAGGAAGGCGAAGAGCAAGGGACCGAGGAGTCAGCCACTGAAGGTGAAGAGGAAGGCGAAGAAGGAGCCGAAGGCGAAGAAGGGGCTGAAGGCGAAGAAGGAGCCGAAGGCGAAGAAGGAGCCGAAGGCGCAGAGACCGAGCAGGCAGCCCAGGAGGAAGTGGCCGTTGCGGAGCCTACAGGTGACGAGGCCTGGAGAACAGAAGTTCCAGAAGCTGATCCCGAGGTTCCCTGCCCGGACGAGGCTTGGATCGTAATCA
The DNA here is from genome assembly GCA_964503485.1 of uncultured Bradymonadales bacterium. Lineage (GTDB taxonomy): Bacteria > Myxococcota_A > Bradymonadia > JAFGEP01 > JAFGEP01 > CAZDBH01. The sequence continues at coordinate 1,800 of CAZDBH010000522.1, forward strand.
CACATAGTTCGATCGACGCTGCCACACTGCCTGGCCCCATGTCAGTAGCTCGGGCCATGACCGGTTGGGACGGTGGCTTCAAGCTCATTATCGACAACTATGACGGTCCACCCGATGCCGATTCCTTCCAGCGCGCCACACCAACGGTCGATGGACAATATCGATTGTACATGTCCCTCTCTACGGTGGACGGCACGCCGATCGCTGTCGGTTCCTATGGAATGGGTGAAACCGCCGAGAACAATATCGTCGCGCCGAGCGTCGGTAAGAACGGCGGCGGAATCGGTTTCATGGACCACGAGAGTGCCGATGTGACGATCAGTTACATGGATGACGAGCGCGTCTGCGGCACAATCGCCTTGAACGATGGGTGGCTGTCGACTCAGGGAACGTTCAACGCGCTCCGGATCGAATAACCGCTCTGATCAGCTAAGCGCTTCGTCTTCGTGAATTCGAGGCCAGCTCCCAGTGAAATGGCGCGTATTCCGGAACTCCCGTATTAGGCCAGGGCGGAAATCTGGATGGGCGATGTTGATGAGCGCTTCCCCCCGTTCCCGAAGGGTGAGGCCGTGCAGGTTCACTGCGCCATATTCTGTCACGACCCAATGGACGTGTCCCCGCGTGGTCACCACGCCTGCCCCGGCTCGCAGGTTGTTGACGAGGCGTGAGACCTGGCCCCCTTTTGCCGTCGATGGTAGGGCGATTATTGGTTTGCCCCCCTCAGACAGAGCAGCGCCCCGAATGAAGTCCATTTGGCCGCCAATTCCAGAGTAGATACGGTGCCCCATCGAGTCCGCACAAACTTGGCCAGTCAAGTCGATTTCGATGGCCGAGTTCATAGCCACCACCTTCGGGTTCTGACGAATCATATGGGTGTCGTTGGTCAGGTCACACGGGTGGAATTCAACCGCTAAGTTGTCATCCACGAAGTCGTACAGGTCTCTACTGCCCGAAATAAACGATGTCAGCGTGCGACCATTGAAGACTCGCTTCTGTTTGTTGTTGATGACCCCGTGTTCCATGAGTTCGATCACCCCATCGGAAAACATCTCGGAGTGTACCCCCAAGTCGTGTTTACCGCTGAGGCGACTGAGAACGGCGTCTGGGATGGCCCCGATCCCCATCTGGAGTGTGGAACCATCCTCGACAAGATCGGCGATGATTTCGCCGATCCGGGACTCGACCTCATTGGGAGGAGTGGGGTCGTGGGCATAGATTGGGCGGTCGGTCCGAATGAACGTGTGCACTCGATTCAAAGGCACTCGGGAATGGCCGTGCGTTCTTGGAACCCGGTCGTTGATTTCGGCGATAATGATCTTGGCGCAGTCAGCGGCGGCCCTGGCCGTATCGACCGAAGTTCCCAGCGAGCACATCCCGTGTCGGTCGGGGGGAGATAGCTGCAACAGCGCAATGTCCAACGCGATCTTTCCGCTCGAGAACATCCTGGGAATGTCCGACAGAAAGACGGGCATGAAGTCCGCGAATCCTTCTGCGATCGGCTTGCGAAGCGATGGGCCAGCGAAAAGCGATACCGAAAACAGTCGACGCCGGTGCTCGGGAGCGGCGAACGGGCACGGGCCCGATGTGTGTAGATGAAACAACTTCACGTCGCTGAGGTCTGTCCGTGCACACAGCGCTTCGACTAACGGTGTTGGTGTCATCGCCGCACCGTGAACGAAGATATTCTGGTTGCTTCCGACGAGACCAACCGCGTCGCTGGCACTCACAACTCGATCTTCCCACCTCGGATCTCGCTTCATGGGCTCCCCCTCGTCTCGCGATCCGTTAGCTCAGCCAGGTGAATCTCGACTACGGGCGCCGGCGCTAGCCGCGCCAGCGCCTCCGGCCAACGAGCGCGATGCCGAGCAAGCTTAACAACAGGGTGCCACCGAGGCCAGTTTCAGACGTCGCGCTGCAGGCGCAAGAGGACTCCTCGCCGGCGGCCAATTGCTCATTGATCGCGTCGTTATTGGCGCTGAGGGCCTGCTGAATGGTGCGGGTATTGTCGGTCACGATATCGCCGCTTCCCGATATCGACTGCTGTCTCACCTGACGGTTAACCGGTTGGTCAGAGGACAGATCAAAGGGCCAGACTTGCCCGATGCCTCGTACGAGCCCAACCTCAGGTAGCTCGGCGCGCCAAGGCGCATCGGCCTGGGACACGTTTTCGTTGCACTGGATCGTTCGCGTCGCGGTGTGTTGGTTGCTCACGTCATCAAGATCCGGGTTCAGTTCGAAGACCGGGTCGAGGGTCATCTCGGCAGCCGAGAGTGTCGAGTACAGCCGGGTCATATAGGGGGCGCCATCGATGATGTCCTGAGTCGCAATGGCTGGCTCGATGACGTCCTCGAGGAAGGCGTCTACGAAGACGCTGGGCTCGAAGTCAGCAAGGGTCTCGTCGTCGAGATAGCAGCTGATACACATGAGGAAATCTTCGGTCGAAACCTCGCTTGGGAGCGGAACGGTGGCCTCCACTGTCTCAGCGATGCCATCCCACCCGCTAAACGTGTACAGGGCCGTTTCGAGCAGTTCGGTGTGGCGACCAGTCCAGTCGGTCGTCTCGATCGTGTCCGCTGTGTCACGCTCCCACTCTGAAATCACAACTTGATCGAAGGTATCAGTCGACCCCGCGAATTCGGTTACGAAGCCCTGTCCCCCCGCTTCGTCGGCTGCGGCGATTACGACATCATTGTAGTTCGAGTTCGGGTTGAACCAGTTGATGAGCGCCTCGTTGAGCACCAAGTCGCGATAGTTGGTAGGAACAGCTCGGTCAGAGCCCAGCACCCAGACCATCACGCCCATATCCGCGTTTGCAGCCACTGCTGTCAGGCGAATCGGGATCATCGAGCAGTCCGCTCCGTAACCCAATATGACCGGCCGTATCTCGCCGGCCGAAGCGCCCTTGGTCAGTCGGAATCCGATGAGGTTCATGCCGTTTTCGAGGTAGGGCCGTAGCAGTTCAGGCCCGGTCTCGGTGACGTCATATTCGTTGGCCTCTAGCCAGGTTAATGCAGCCTGAGCCGGGTCGCTCGACTCTTCGTCAACCGAGATGACCTCGTAGTCGTAGGGCCCGACGCTGCCCGAGTCCTCGACCGTCACTTCTGACGAGCCCGCATCAGCGGAAGTCGCGGAGTCGTTGACTGCAGTGCCCCGGGCGAACTGATCGTCGTTGCACTCACCCTCGATCACAGTTTGAAGTGTGTAGGAGGGGTTGGTCGTGTTCTGAAGGCGCTGGAAGGCGATATTCGACGATACGGACACATCAGGTGATCCGAACACAGGAAGAATCCACGAGAACTCCTCAGCGGGTCCCTCGTACAGAATCTGAACCACCGATATGACGTTCCCTTCTCCGTCGTCCGAGAAGATGATGCGTTCTGCCGCTTGGTTGACTGGTTGCGAGTTGTTGCAGAAGAACCCACCACAGGCTTCAGCGCTGCGTTGCGGCAACATCAGGGTTCCAGCAATAGTCAAAAGCGCGAGTGCTAGCACTCGGACTGCAAATCTCCCGATCGGTGTTCTCTGGGTATCCATTTTCGGCCTCGTTGGGTTCGTGGGTCGAGAGTGTACTCCTCTCTTCAGGCCGAGTCATCTACCCGCGCAGTGGAGGCTCTAGGTAAGCCATTTGGCGCTGCCGGCGGTTGTTCGTGCTGAAAAAAGAGGGAGGAGATCAGACCGGAAACTCAGAGCGGAAGAGGTGCTCGTCGACTAGCAACCCGTCGCGTATAACGCCCCGGACTCCAGCCGTTAGCTTTTAGCGG
>CAZDBH010000523.1:0-5526 GCA_964503485.1 uncultured Bradymonadales bacterium
ACCTCAACCGGCCCATGCACATGAGCGGCACCGTAATGGAATCCAAGAGCAGTAGCAAAGGAAAACTAGTGGCGGGAGACCCTCAGTTGGGCTCGTCTCGCTCGGTCCAGTAGCTCGACGACCTGCTCCATCAGTTGCGGACGTTCACTCGAGTTTTTGCGCATCAGCACACTCACCGTGTCGTCCACCACGGTGGAACAGGACCGGCCGACAACCTCGAGCAGCGAAGGGGGCGACATCCAAATGTGTTTCTCGAGAACCTCGCGGACAGTCTGTCCTACAAAGGGCGGATCGCCCGTGAGAAGAGCGTAGGTTAGGCAGCCGAGTTGGTAGACATCAGAGGACGCGGCCACAGGAATGCTCCGGGCTTGTGTAGGTCGGCGTTCCAAAGAACTTACCGCTCGATTCATCCTGTAAAAAGTGAGCGAGCCCGAAGTCGATAATGTGGGCGTGAGGTTCGCCATTTCGGTCGGGCTCGAGGAGGATGTTGGCGGGTTTGATATCGCAGTGAACCATACCCGCCAGGTGGATGGCGGACAGGCCGCGGGCAAGTTGTATCGAAATGCTAAGCGCTACGACAGGATCGATCTCCTCTTTCCGGTCGAGGACATCCTGCAGCGACTCGCCACGAATTCGCTGCATCACAATGCACAACTGACCGTTCTCAATGAAGAACATTTCCTCTGCGTGCACAACGAATGGACTGCGCACCCGTGTGAGTCCCTGCATTTCGCGCATAAGACGCTTTCGCACTCTGGCGTTTCTTGGTTTGACGACCTTGATCGCGAAGTCGCCCGGTCTATTCAGCGCTGTGGCAGCGTAGACCGTTCCGAAAGCACCACAACCCAAGGTTGTACCGAGCAGGTAGCGGTGCGCGCGCAGTTCGGCTACGAGGTCGACATCGGCGCTGGCATGCCTGGTTGGTTCGGGGCTTGCCTGGGGAGCCTCGGTGTCTTGCTCGACAGGGTGTTCGTCCTGGTTCGTCGCCTCGAGTGAGTCGGCGACCCACGGTATCCGCCTAGGCATCGTGTCGTTGTTGCCGAGTGCGTGAAAGTCGGACAGATCGAGTTTGGGCAACCCCTCCTGTGAAACTCCCACGTCGCTACCAAAGGTATCCATTCAGACCCCCAATCCCAATCGGGTTTTATTCATCTGCTGTCCAGGATCTAATTTTTGAAGCACTGCTCGTGCCAAATCTATAACCACCTGTAATTAGGCAGGATCCAGAAATGAGCCCCTCGAATCGGGGCCTCTAAAAGAGACACTCTGTACCATTTGGGCACATTCTGTATGTCCCACTTGAACACGGGTTGAACTCATGGAAGGCTCTTCAGCATGGACAAGCGAAGGTTGATGACATGCCTGTTGGAAGCGTTCGAATCGGAGCTACAGGTTTTGGCTCAGATCGCCGATGCGGCCCACACGGCCGCCACGGACGGAGAGGCGGTCGCTGAAGACAAGTACGACACCAGAGCGATTGAATCCGCCTACCTGGCGGGTGCCCAGAAAGCGAGGCTGAGAGACCTACGCACTATCCATGCGATCTATAAACAGCTTCCTGTGCGAGAGTTCGACGAGGATGACGAGATCGATGCGTTGGCCCTCGTGCGGCTAGAGAGCGAACTCGGAGAGCGTACCTACTTCATAGGTCCCCAGGGCGGCGGCTTGAAGGTGTCGCTCGACGGCGAGGAGGTCTTAGTCATCACACCGGTTTCCCCACTTGGGAAAGAGCTGATCGGCAAAGTGGTCGGAGACGAGCAGATGATCAGGGTGGCGGGCACTGACGAGCCCTTCGAGATAGTCGAAATCGTCTAGGGCTAGCTTTCAGCCCGATCTCGAAAGAGCTCCATTAACTTAGGCAATTCTTGCTCGGCAAACAGGGCCTGAACGGGTTCGGGGATGGGCAGACTCGTGATGATTTCTGCTTCGTAGTCCGCGATTGTCTCGTCGTCATCGTCGCCCTCTTCGAGGGTCCAGGAACCGCGATTCTCAGTCAGATCCGGAGACGAAACGAGAGTCCAGCTGATCGTGTCATCACCGATGGTATAGTCGAGCGTGTATTCGGATTTCACGTTGAATCCGCCGACGTCGACTTCGACCCAGAAGGTAGCGACGAGACTCTCATCTGTTCGTTTGGAGACCTCGACCCGTTTTACTTCGGGTAGGAACTCGGGATAGCTCTCAACATCTAATACGACGTCTTTGAACTCATCGACGGATACAAAGACCTCCAGCTGGGTTTTCGAAACAGGCATTCAGATTGTTCTCCATGTAAAAGTTGCCGCCGGAATACTAGCTCATCCGTTCGGATCTTGACCACAGTCAGCAACCCGACAAAACTAGGGGGTCCCTTGGAGGTTGCAATGCCGGAACTCGTACTTCGAATCAAAGGTCGAGTCATCAGATCGATCCCGATCGACAAACCAGAGATCATCATAGGCCGAGAACCCAGCGCCGACGTGTTTATCGACAACTCCGGGATTTCGAGATGGCACGCCAAGATCGCAATGACGGGCGACGGTTTCGAGGTCATGGACAACGGTAGTTCCAACGGTACGTTCCTCAACGGCTACCAACTCAAGAAGGCCCAGCCGCTCAAAAACGGCGACGAGATACAGGTTGGCAAATTTAGTCTGACTTACTTGGCAAATCAGGGTCCGTCTTTTGTGGTCACGCCGAGTCAACGCATGCCGAGCGCAGATACAGGCGCCGTGCACAATCCGGAACGCACTGTGCATCTCAACCACAATGAGATATCGCACCTGCTGGAGACGCCAGCCGATCGAGCGCCGAGCGGCTCCCATGCCCGAGCCTACAGTGGCTCCTCGCGCAGCGTTGGTCCACAAACGCAGGACGGCAGCGCGGTAAAGATCCTCTCTCTCCTGCTGGTGTTGGCCTTACTCGGCATTGTCGCACTCGGAATCATGCTCGTTCTGAAGTGAGCCCTTCGAATTCGTAGGGGCATATCGAAGATAGCCGAGCGATTCGCCGATCAGTTGGCAGGGACACGAATGATCGGAATGAAGACTTTCTCACCGTCGTGGCGGGGCCGATCGGTAATGATGAAACGAGCCCCTTGTTCGATCTCGTCCTGCAGTCCGCTGACTTGCTCAACGTCATCTGCATCGACCCACACCTGTGGCTCAGGGCGCCGAACATCGGCGTTCGGGTCCCCGCACGCGTTGAGTAAACCGTTGAGGGTTATCTCGACTCGATAAGTGAGCGTCATCCGATCGGAATGGGCGGGGGTGTAGGCGGTCACTAAGTCCAATGGGCCAAACTTCGCGTGGATGTGAAGCGCCAGCGAGCGCCACTGTGTGGCACCGTAAAGGCGCCTGGTTCGGAACACGCACAGACCAAAAGACTTGGTTAGGCTGGCGAGTCCTTTGAGCCCGGCCTCCGGTAGCACACTGTTCAGACTACAGAGGTTGTGTCCCATCCAATCTCCTGCTGGGAGCATCGGAATCGCTATGAACATCGAGAACGGGACTAGGCCAGTGTAGTCTTCTGGAACGCTCAGTTTTGCGCGATCGTGGTCGCTCAAGTCGCCTGCGGGACACCCGAAACCCACAATGCCGCCCGGAAGCTCGCTGCAGTTATAAAACACCCAGCGCGGCATCGGCATGCCTTCAGGTCCGAATGTGAGACGGTCCATCTCCTGGAGCAGTAAGAGAAACTGCTCGCTCTCGAGATTGAGCGGATTAATGACGTTGTGGTCGAGGATTCGCAGTCCAAAGGGGATGGCGTCAAAATGGGGCCGATTCCACGGGGTGGCCACTACAAACGGCTGTAGTTTGCTGAGAATGCTGGGGTTTCCGACTGTGAAGTCCATGGTGCCCCCTAGTTCCCTTGCCGAAGTGGGATCCAGGTCGTGGATCCGTCACGTACGGCTCGACCGCAGACGAAGTAGCGCTTACCGCGTTCGATCTTACGTTGAAGTTCGATCATACCCTCGACGTTGTCCGCATCGAAGTAGGTGACGCCGCTCGGCGGCTCGGAGTAGGCACCCTTTCCGCTCAATGCCCGCTGCAAGCTCTCGTCGGTCACATCGAAGCGGTAGGTCAGAGTGCGGGCCTCGGTATGAGCCGGCGTGTAGGCAGTCAATAGCTCTAGTTCCCCGAATTTGGTGTGCACCCTTAGCTCGGAAGAGCGCCACTGGGTCGTGGTGTAGAGCGTTCTCACGCGAAAGACCCTCAGGGCCATCGCGAGCGTGAGCGTTCTGAGGCCTGCGGGGGCAGCCTCCTCGACGAGCTCGTTGACCGAGCAGAGCGTGTGTTTGAGCCAACAGCCGGCAGGGATCATGGGTATCGCGATGGCCATCGATACGGGCATGGGGCCTTGGTAGCTGTCGATGGCATCGTTGCCCCTCAGAATGAACTTCGGCAGCTCCTCGCGTGGGAGTGTGAAGCCACAAATCCCACCGGGCATTTCGGAGCAATCGTAGAAGACCCATCTGGGCATCTCCATCCCCGAAAACCCAAACGTCATACGATCGAGCCACTGCAGGGCACTCAAAAACTGGTGGCTGCCTCGATAGAAGGGATTGAAGAGCAGATCGTCGTCAATCTCGAGACCAAAGGGCGAAAGGTCGCAAAACGGCTGGATTTGCTGATTCAATACAGCATACGGACGGCAGTGTTCGACGAGCCTGTCGTACTTTTCCAACATAACGATTGTCCCATTCCTCGGAGGCACAGAATCTCGCCCATCCCGGATCCGCGGTCAACAGCCCTGTTACAACTGGTCTCGTAGCGGGACAGCATCAGCGAAGCTTCCGCCAAGGGGGCAGCGCTGTGACCTAGCAAGCAAAGGGGTTTCGGTCTAAACTGCGCCTCCCATGCGAAGAGAAAAAATACTCGTAGTACTCGCCCTTATCCTGCTGCCCAACTGCAGCTCCGATCCCGCTCCAGTGGATGCCACACCAGTCGCAGATAGCGGGACGGTCGACACCGCCGAAGTCGACGAGACCGCCGACCCGGGGGGGCTCCCGTTCGCGGAGGACTTCGTCTTCGGGGTGGCAACGGCAGCCCATCAGATTGAAGGCGGTAACACCAACAACAACTGGTACCAGTTTGAGACGCTCGACCGATTTGCGGGCCAGACCGCTCACCCAGCCGAGGATGCAGCAAACAGTTGGGAGTTGTGGCAGACGGACAACCAGCTGGTTGAGGACACCAATCTGGACGCGTATCGGTTTTCGCTCGAATGGAGCCGCATCATGCCCGAGCGCGGAGTGTTCGACGAGGATGCGATCGCTCACTACCGGGCGATTATCGAGGACCTAGAAGAACGGGGCATCAGACCTTTCGTTACGCTTCACCACTTCACCGATCCGATTTGGGTCCAGGATTTGGACAATCCGACCTGCGAAGGAGGCCCGACAGATACCGATTTGTGCGGCTGGACGAACCCGGACACGATCGACTCGTTCGTCCAGTACGTCGAGCGAATGGCACAGGAATACGGCGACCTTGTCGACGATTGGTGTACCTTCAACGAGCCAAACACGGTGACGAACGTTGGTTA
>CAZDBH010000524.1:0-5505 GCA_964503485.1 uncultured Bradymonadales bacterium
AAAAAAAAACGGGGGCGGCTTGGGGGGGGCCCCCCGGCGCGGACAGAAAGCCGATACCCGGTTTCAATTAGAAGAAGTAACGAAGGGCGACGACCACCTCGTAGCCGTCTATTGGAACTGCGTCGGTCAGTGTTGGTAGCTGTCCGGTCTCGCTCAGGCTGTTGTTCAACGTGCCGTTGACAACACCCAAGCCCGGTACGAACCAGTAGCCCTCGATACCTAGGCTGTAGTGGCCATCAAAGGTAAACTCGAAGCCGCCCCCGGCTCGGGCGTAGGTGGTGGGGGCGTTGAAATCAATAATGTCACCAAAGTCGGAAGCCATCATTCCGCCACTTAGGAAAAATGAGAAATAGCGGCTCGTGATGGGGTACAGGAGCCCACTCAGCCGGAATCGTGGCTTGGGTTGCCCAGACTCGAAGTTGGAGGCGCCCGGCGAGAGCATCAGGTCCACACCCAAAAAATAGAGGACCTTGGCGCGAAGGTTGAAGTGGACAGCAGTTGCGGACACATCGACTTGGCCCGGGGCGGCTGTATAGACCATCCCAGCTCCAACACCCAACGTCACGACATCGTCTACGTCGGCACTGACCGGTCCAATTTGACCAGCCAAGACCAACATGACGGTGGCGAGTTGTAGTAGGCGTCGAATCATCAAAGTCTCCGCGAGCCCTTCCGGTTGGCTCTGTAACCAACATCGGCTTTTTGGCGGCATTCCTGAATTTGAATGGCCAGAACCGGGATTGAGTGCGGGGCGAGGGCGGGCCTTCGACACGGCCTGCGAGGAGGGTCGGTCACACGGCGTGAAGCCGATTTCACAAGAAAGATCTTTCTTCGAAAGAAAAGATCCTCCAAATGATCCACTTTGATCCACTTTGATCCCAATAGCAAAAAACAAAGCCATCTTTGACCACTTTGACCCACATCGTCTCTGCGTTCTCTAACACATGGGAAATTCACCTGTTTTTCTGGTCTTGCTGTCTCTTGATACTGAAGATGTGTTCAGGTGGTCTCGTGTGCTCAAGTGTTTGCAATAAATCAAGTTTTCGCCGGTAATTCACTTGACGATAGAGGCTCCAAACTTCATAGTTGCTGTGCGTAGTGGATCAAAGTGGGCTGAAGTGGGTCTGAGGGTAAGACCTCAGCTTCCAGGGGTACATCAATCGTGAAATTTCGCGGACTCTTCGAGCACAGCCTTGATGAGAAGGGGCGAACGGCCATGCCGGCTCCTCTCAAAGCGGTGTTGTCTCAACGAGGAGACGGAAAGAGTTCGACGATGATCCTGTCGAGTTCGCTCGAACCCTGTCTTCGGCTCTATTTGGAAACCGACTGGGAGAAGGAGGAAGAGCGTTTCGACCTCGAGGCTGACGACGATTACTTCGATCTCGATCAGGACCTCGCGGCGTTGAGACGGCTCATCGTGGGACGGGTGGATAATGTGAGCCTCGACAAGCACAGCCGGATTTTGATCCCGCCCAGGCACAGAAAACATGCCGGGTTGAAAAGTGCGGCTGTCTGGGTCGGGCAAGGTGGCTACGTCGAGCTCTGGGATCCCGAGCGGTGGGAGGAGCATATCGCTGCAGCGCAAGCTGATCGCGAGAACCTCCTGCGGCGCGCTCGGGAACGGGCACAGAGGAGAAAAGAGTAGGCAAGACCATGGATCGCCGAGCGGTAGGGGCGGCACAAGGGGTTAGGGGTCGATAATGGGTTTCGCGCATCTAACGGTAATGACTGACGAGGTCGTCCAATTCCTCGCGCCACGGGACGGCGGTCGTTACGTTGACGCAACGCTGGGGGGCGGCGGTCACGCCGCTGCAATTCTCGAGGCATCTTCACCAACAGGGACCTTGCTGGGAATCGACCGCGATCCTGACGCGATCGAAGCCGCTCGTCATCGTCTGGCCCCATTCGGCGATCGGGTTACACTGGTGTGCGACCGCTACTCTCGTCTTCCCGAAATCCTCAAAGAGCGCTCATACGGGCATCCCGCCGAGCAGGGTCCCGAGGTCGACGGTCTCGTGCTCGATGCGGGTGTCTCGTCCCATCAATTAGATACTCCCGATCGCGGCTTCAGTTTCCGTGAAGATGGGCCGCTGGACATGAGAATGGGGCAGAGCGGGATGTCGTGCGGCGAGTTGCTGGACGATCTCGACAACGACGCACTCCGCCGCATCCTTCGAGAGTATGGCGAGGTGAAGCGAGCCGGGTTTCTGGCCAATCGCATCCTCGAACGGCGTCGCGAAGGCGCCCTCGAAACCACCGCTCAACTGGCGGACCTCGTCGCCTCGTTGTCGCCCCAACGATACGGGACGAAGCAGATCCATCCAGCCACGCTCGTGTTTCAAGCGCTGCGGATCGCTGTGAACGGCGAGCTCGACGAACTCTCGACGCTCTGTGACTCTTTGCCGGCGATACTGAGGAAGACCGGGGTCGCGGTCATCATTTCCTTTCACAGTCTGGAAGATCGAACGGTCAAGAAAGCGTTCATCAAAAACTCGCGGGGACCAGCTATTCCTGCCGGCGTGCCACTTCGCCAGGACGAAATCGAGCTGGGACCTCTAGAAGTCCTGACCAGACGGCCGGTGAGGCCAGCAGCGTCAGAGGTCGAGACAAACGCGCGAGCCCGTAGCGCCAAACTGCGCGCAGTTCGGCGACGGGCAGGTAAGGAGTAGTCGGCGATGAGTATGCAGAGGCAGAGATTGAGCGGGAACGCTGACCTGATGTGGGTCGCTCTCACTGTCGCGATCTGCGCAGTTTTCGCCACCGCCCTACTGAGCCACCTCAATCAGCGCCACGAGGTGTATCAGCTCGGCTACGACATGACAGAACAAACGAGCGAGCACGCTCTACTTCTCGAGGAAAACCGACGGTTGGTCGTCGAAGCGGCCCTCCAGGGAAGTGTCGAGCGTATTGAGGAGGAAGCGCTGCTGCGACTTGGGTTGAGGCCCACCGAGCAAGAGCAAGTAGTTCGAGGCCAACGGCAATAGTGGAATAGGCAACGACGATTGACTAGCGAGCCCGAAAAGACAGGAACCGACACGCAGGCTGAGTCCTCAGGGCCTCCCTATGCAAAGTGGCGTGCCGGGGTAATCGTCGGCGTGCTCTGCCTGCTGTTTGTCGGTGTGATGGGCAAAGCCTATCATCTGCAGATTCGGCGCTCCGAAGAGCTCACCGCCCGGGCGGACTCTCAGCTCAACGGGACCATCACGATTACCGCTCGACGAGGAGCTATCTACGACCGCGAGGGCGGAGAGATGGCCGTCAGCGTGCGCGCAGAGTCCATTTTTGTTCGTCCACCCCAGGTGGAGTCACCCAACGAAACGGCCATTCTCCTCGCTCGTGTGCTGCACCTCAGCGAAGCCGACCTCTTGGCAGAGTTGACTAGCGATTCGGGATTTCGCTGGCTGGCACGACGCGTTTCACCACAGGTGGCGGCCGAGATACGAGAGATGGATCTGGCCGGAATCGACTCGGTGAGCGAGTGGCAGCGCTTCTATCCCATGCGCTACCGGGCGGGTCATGTTCTGGGCTTCACCGGGGACGATGGCAACGGTTTGGAAGGCGTAGAGACCGCCTACAACGACCTGCTAACCGGCGAGACCATGGAGGTCGACGCCATTCGCGACGCCCATGGCACCGCGATTCTCTCACAGGACGCGCCCACTCTGGCCGAGATGGAGGGCCAGTCGCTCGTCCTGGCCATCGACAGCTCGATTCAACGGGTCGCAGAACGAGAAATCGAGCGGGCAGTGATAGAGCACGGCGCACGGACCGGTGTGGCGGTCGTCATGGACCCCCATACCGGGGAAATCCTCGCGGCGACAAACTGGCCCCCGTTCGACCCCAATACGTTCCGAACCCACCGACCCTCTGACTGGCGAAACCGCACGGTCACCGATGCGTGGGAACCGGGCTCGACGTTCAAGATCCTCACCTATGCTGCCGCGCTCCAGGCCGGCGTCATCACACCTGAAACAGAGATCGATTGTGCGAACGGTCGGCTCCGAATCGGACGGACCCGAATTCGCGACACCCACCGAGACGGTATCGTGCCCGCATGGCGGGTAATCCAAGCTTCATCGAACATCGGCGCCTACCGGATGGCCGAGCTGGTCGGCGAAGAGGGGATGTACGACTACTACCGCCAGTTCGGAATTGGTCAGGTCACTGGGCTTCCGCTCGGTGGCGAGCAACGCGGAATCCTCGCCGAACCACCGTGGGCCGAGATTGAACTCGCCAACCGGGCTTTTGGGCAAGGAATTACGACGACGCCGATCCAGATGGCTCTCGCCGTCTCAGTCATCGCAAACGGTGGCGATTTGATGGAGCCAATGTTGCTCCGCGAGGTCCGAAACAAGGATGGAGAGGTCCTGGCAGTAAACGAGCCGACCGTCGTCAGAACCGTCGTCTCAGAGCGCGTCACCGAACAAGTCACGGACGCGATGATTCGGGTGACTCAAGAGGGTGGTACTGGAACGAACGCCGCGCTGCCCGGGATTCTGGTCGCGGGCAAGACGGGGACAGCTCAGAAAGTCGATCCCGCGACCGGCGCCTATGGTGACTTCTGGATGGGCTCATTCGTCGGGTTCGTTCCCGCTGATGACCCGATGTTCACCATCGTTGTAATGATCGACGAGCCGCAGGGTTCGCACTATGGCGCCGACGTCGCCGCTCCAGCTTTCGCTCGAATCGCTGAATACGCGCTCCGCACGCGAGGCGTTTTCGTCGAGTGGCCCACAGATGAGGACTCGCCATCGCATGAGATCGTCGAGGCCGACCAACAGTTGGGCCCGATGGAGTCGGAAGACACAGTCCAAGTCGATCTCGGCGGCCGAAACCGCGTCCCCGATTTCGCTGACATGAACCTGATCACGGCCATCCAGACTGCCGCCGACGCCGGCGTGGAAATCGAGAGCCACGATTGGGGCCTCGTTCGCCATCAATGGCCAGCTCCTGGGGCGAACGTGCTGCCTGGGACGATCGTCGAGGTCTACTTTCAATCCCCATACGAGGCTCGGCTCGAAGGTGCGTCAGGAGGTCAGAGTGAACTTTGACCAACTGACATTAGGCATCGCAGGTACCCGCCATCGTCCCGATCTGAATCCGGTGATTGGCGGCATAACGCGAGACAGTCGTGCTATCGCAGCGAGCGACTTGTTCGTCGCGCTCGTCGGTAGCGCAGTCGACGCTACGCGGTTCGTGCCCGGAGCGGTCGATTCGGGAGCGGGTGCGCTACTCTTGGAGAGCGCCGGCAGCCTGCCGGCTCAAGTTGACCTCGATACGCTGTCCATTCCAACGCTAGTCGTTGACGATGGGCGGAAGGCCCTCGCCACCATCGCCCACGAATTCTTTGGTCACCCATTTGATGAGGTGACCAGCGTAGCGATCACGGGGACCAACGGTAAGACCACCACGGCGTTGATGGTCGAGTCGATTTTCGCCAACGCGGGCCGCGCTTGTGGTGTTATAGGCACGATTTTTTTTCGTCTCGGGATGTGGGAGATCCAC
>CAZDBH010000525.1:0-5495 GCA_964503485.1 uncultured Bradymonadales bacterium
CCCCCAACCCCGACCTCCTCTTGAACCTGCAAACCCGCACCCCCCGAAACGAGGGATTTATTGTCCCCCGGCTGGGGGGACCGCGCCAAAGGCGCGGGGGGAACGCCAAACACCAGACCTCATCTCAATCCCACCACCCTACCCTCGCAGCACCGCGTTCGACGCGGTGCCGGCGATCAGGTGCTTCGGATGCCGCAGGGCGTTCCTGACCTTCCGGCCCAACTTCTTCCGGGCCTGATCCAAGCTCCAGCCGCGCTTCTCCAACGCGGCATCAAACTCATCCCGCGCTCGGCGCCGGGCCTTGAACAGGAACATCTGGACTCGGCTGTGAACGTTCACGGCGCCATCGCCTGAGGTTTCGATGGCGCAGAAGATGGTTTCGGGGAACTTCTTGACGATCAGCGACTGGACGCCGTCAGACACACCCGAGCTGGGCATGCAGCCGAAGGGTTTCACGCTGACGACCATGTGGGCCTTCTTCTTTTTCACCGACTGGATGACTTTGCCGACCTCCATGTGGCCTTCGCCGCCGCGCAACTCGTTGAGGTAGTGCTCGTGGGCGAGAGCGGCGATTTCATCCATGTTCGCCAGGTGGTAGCCCCCCAGGCCTAACAGTTTGGCGTAGATTTGAAACATCCCGACGAGGCCTATTTCGGCCAGCCGGAGCATGAGGAAGCGCTTGCGAACGTCGACATTGGCCAGGCCAAACTTACTGTCGTCGGCGCCACGTAAGGTCATTCGGTTCTTTGTATCCCATCGCACCTGCCAGATATTGTAGAGCAGCCAGGCCGTGACCAACTGGACGTCGACTTCGGCGCCCTCTGACTCGAGGAACCGTTGCAGGCGGTAGTTGCCGTCACCTTCGGTGGTCATCGCCCAGAACTCACCGATGATCGTGACCTTGGGTTTGGGCTGGAGCCGGTCAACCTCAACTTTCGCGAGGATTTGTCGACACTTGAAGGCGGCCCACATGATGCTGGTTCGCTTCTCGAATGCTCGACACAGCACCTTGTGGCATTTTGCGAGAGCGGCGTCGGTCGCGCCCTCCTCTACTTCGTAGGGGCGCATGCGATAGCCGAGGGCATTGAGGGCGTCGCCGACCATAATCGCTCGCAAGAGAGCCAAGAAGAACGTTGGGTTGAGGTCCAGGCCCGAGTCTTCGCCGGTAGCCTGCTTGAGTCCGCCCTGCTGTTGGAAAAGCATGACTCGGAAACCCTCAAAACCCGCATCGCGGAGCGCTTTGCGATATTCGGTGACGTAGGTACCGAATCGGCATGGACCGCAGGAGCCGGCCGTGAAAAAGACATAGTTCTCGATGATGTCTTCGGTTGGAATCCCTTTCTTGTCCCGCAGCTCGGTCAGATGTTTGACCAAGTTGCCGACCGTGAAGTAGGTCGGATTACATTGGCCGCGATTACCAAACTCCTTGCCCACGTGCAGCGCCTCGACGTCTGGAACCGCCAGCGCCTCGACCTTGTAGCCGAGGCCCGCAAAGGCGGCGCAGATGAAGATGTCTTGGGCTGCGGTCAAGCCACCCAGCAACAGCGTCGTATGGGCCCGTTGAGCCGAGGTGAATTGTTGCGGGTTTTCGTCGACCCAGTGCTCGACTACTTCCTCGACCAGACCGAGCCGTTCCCGTTCGGACCGCTCGAAGGCCTCCAATTCGGCCTCGATGTCTTGGAAGTTGAGCGGGCCGATAGTCTGTGGCCAATCCTGCTGATCGGCTGCGATTGAAGAAAACTCCACCCCGTTGGGTGTGATTTTCAGCGGTTTGCCGTCGGCGTGGTCGTACATTCGCTCTGCTCCTGGTTAGCGGGTCGTAGGGTGATGACCTGAACTTTCGGTTGGACGGGTCGAACGTCCGAACGCAAGGTGTCTTCGTGTGCTTTGGCTGCGGCGATTCGCTCGTCGAGCGAATCCAACGCCATACCGGCAATGGCTTCGTCCTCGTCGAGATAGTTCTCGAAGGCGCGCTCCATTGTCTCGAGCTTCAGTTTCAGGCTCGGGTCGTGAGCTGCTTGCTCGGCCAGAGCCTGTTTGCGAGCCTGAAGCAACTGCTGTCGCTTGTCAGCGACGAGACGCTCGAGCTCGCTCATCTTGGCAGCTTTGTCTTCTAGGTCTTCGACGTAGCGACTGAGGGTGTGGGCGTAGGTCTTGACCCGAATGCCCATTGAACCCGACGGCTTGTTTGCGTCGATGTCGTGAAGCGCCATGTAGGGGCTCTTGCCCGACTTGATGATACTGTCGATGAGGCCGTAGACCGGCGCGTCGTGGCCGCATTTGAAACTGGACAGGTCGAGTACGGCGATGTTGGGATGTCGAGCGGCGAATTTAGCCGCCCACACCTTCTGAGCGCTGTTGGTCGAGTAATTCTCCGGCCAGACGTCGTTGATGTCGCAGGGGCCTTCGATGCCCGACTCCTCGATATCCGCCTTGAACCACCGCCGAAGCCAAGCGTCTTCCTTTGGAATCGAGGTGGTCGTGAGCACTGGATAACCGAGGGCCTGGAACTCTTCCATGATGCCGTGATTCATCCCCGGATCGAGGTGATAGGGGCGTCCCAACAAAAGTAGGCCGATCTTATTCTCGGCCTCGAGGCGCTCGAGAACCTCCATGCCGCGGGTCTGCATTTCGTCGACGAAGTAGTTGAGCGATTCCCAGGCCTGAGCCATAGCGAAGTCGCTCTCGTCTTCGGTCACGTCCAGCCGCTCGCCCCACATTTGAAACATCTGACGTCGCAACATCAGGGGTTCTTCTAGGGTCACCGCATTGCAGACGTAGTCGATATCCCGCTCGGCGAAGTAATCCTTTTCTTTCGTGAAGGCAGCGCCCATCACATTGGGTGTACCCGCGACGATTGGGCAGGACGTGTTGTCCATCGTGTTGATCAGAAAAGTCGGAACGTGGGTGATACTCGGGAAGAAGATGTAGTCGAGCGGTTTCTTCCCGTGTTTTGTAAAGAGCAGATTGTGAAAGTGGGCTTGAACGACCTTCGACGGAAAGCAGGGATCGACTGAGCCATATTTGGCTCCTTCTTTCCACATCTCTTCTGATGTCACGTCCGAGAAGACCACGTTCTTCGCAGGTACTCCGAGCGCTTCGAAGTAGGTCCGCCACATGGGGCCCGTCGAGTAGTTGTTCAATACTCGGGGTATACCGATGCGAATCGATTTTCGGCGCTTGTCAGCCTCTCTTGGGGAGCGGACGAAGGGCCGCTTGGTGGGACGCCGAGTGATTTTCCCGAGGAAGCCGACTGAGACCTCCATGTCATCGATCTGAGTTCCGGCGTCGGGCTGTGGAGCCGGCTTCCTGAAGGAACGAAAGGCGAGGCGCGCCTCGTATTCAGCCAGATTGACGTAGGCTTTCTTGAGTCGGCGACGCTCTTTGACGAGCTCCACCATCGCGTCCTTCGACTCCACCGTTCCCTTTTCGCACGAGAAGCCGGCAATGTAGCGGCTCGTTCGACCTTCTGGGCTCTTCGTATCGATGAACGTTCGCGAGCACAGATTCGGGCAGAAGTGGCAGCGGGTCGTCTCGTCGTTGGTGGTCGAATAATGCAGGTTGATCGCCTGGTCGAGTCCGATGAACTTGGAATAGCCGCGCCGTTTGACGAGGTGGGCCGTCTCCATCGCAGCACCGATCGCCCCCGCCTCACCAGTGTGCGGGTGTACGAACACTTCGGCGTTGGGGACCCGGTCTTCGATGTAGTCGACCTGCGCCTTTACCGCGGCGAGATTGTATTGGGTTCCGCCCTGCAGAACGAAGCGAGTGCCTAACTCGGCCATCCGCGGAATCTGAACAACGTATTGCCAGACATTCTTGGGCAGCACGATCGCCAGACCAGCCAGCAGCTCCTCTTTAGAGAAGCCCTCTTTCTGGAAGTTCACTCGGTCAGTATCGAGGAATACGGCGCAGCCATAGCTGAAGACGGGCGTCAACCCGGCCCCGAATGCGGTGTCTGCGTACTCGGTGAGCGGCACGCCGAACTGATCGGCCATTGCCTGAAGCAGCATCCCATTGCCGGCGGAGCATTGATTTGAAAGCCGGAAATTCTTGATGTCACCGTTCTGCATGAACAGGACTTTGATGTCCTGTCCTCCGATGTCGCAGATGACGTCGACTTCGCCGAAGAAGTGCACAGCGCTCATCATGTGGGCCACCGTCTCGACGATGTTGGCGTCGGCCGAAACCGACTCTTCCAGCACGTCGGCTGCGTAGCCGGTAGCGCCGAAGCCCAACACTTCGAGGGTCGCTCCTTGGCTGACCACCTGCTGTTTTAGATCGGCCAGAAGCTCGCGCATGTCTTGAATCGGGTTGCCTTCGGACAAGCGGTAAGATTTGAAGAGGACGCTGCCGTCTTCCCCGATCAGGACCGCTTTCGACGAGGTCGAACCGCCGTCCAGGCCAATCGTCGCCCGAACCACTTCACCGGACTCGAGCACTGCGGGCTCAAAGCGCGGGACTTGGTATTTGGTACGAAACGCGTCCAGTTCGTCGTCGGGACCGAGCAGGGGCGGACCCGCTTGATCACCCAACTTCGCCCCTCGACCAGTGCTGACGAACTCCTTTAGGCCATCCAAGCCGGAGTAGCGCCCCGCCTGGCCGGGCTCGTCGAGTCCGTAGACGACGGCTCCGAAGGCCGCGTAATACTGGGCGTTTTCGGGGACCAGCACCAACTCTTCCATTGGCACATCAGCTGGGTAGGCGTAACCGCGCTCGTCCCAGGTTTCCTTGATTCGCAGGCGCCAGCAGGTTTGCAGAAATGGGAGGTAGGTATTGGGTCCACCCAACAGCAGAACCTTGTGGCGAAGCGTGTTTCCGCGGGTCAGGACCGACAGATTCTGTACCACGATCGCGTCGGCCAGTGAGTTCATGATTTCGGGAGACGGAATCCCGGCCTTGACCAGGTTCACGATATCGGTCTCAGCGAAAACACCACACTTGGCAGCGACCTTGTGGAGTTTGCTGGCGTCGAACAGCAACTTGGCCGTCTGCGCAGGCGGCATACCAACTTTCACCATGCATTTGTCGATGGTCGCGCCCGTCCCGCTGGCGCACTTATCGTTCATTGAGCAGATCGCCTGCTTCTCACCCGTCTGTGGATTCTCGTTGAAGATGATGATTTTGGCGTCTTGGCCACCCAATTCGACCACGCTGCCAACGTCGGGATGCAACGCCTCGACAGCGAGCGTCACCGCGTTCACCTCTTGCACGAAGCGGGCGCCCAACGGCTTGATTAGCGGAGTTGCGCCACTGCCCGTGATGAAGACTCGGATGTCGTCGTGTGGAACGTCACAGAACTCGTTGCCGATCGCCACCAACAACTCCATGACCTTCTCAGCCTGGCGCGTTTCGTGCCGTTGGTAGTCGCTCCACAGAATCTCTCGAGTGGTCGGTTCGACGACCACCGCCTTAACGGTGGTCGAACCAACGTCGACCCCAATGACCAAGCCGGTCGTTCCAGTGCCCATGTTTTGTCCTTTCAGTCTCTCGCT
>CAZDBH010000526.1:0-5480 GCA_964503485.1 uncultured Bradymonadales bacterium
AGGGTCGCAGCCGATTCAGCCCGCTCTTCGGCCCAACCTTGAAACCGGAGCGCGGTCGTAATCATCCCGATGCGGGAGCCGACCACTTTCTCTACGAACGTATCAAAAGGCGCCCCGGAAAGCCCCAGCACAAAAACCTCGTGAAATAGACGGATGTAGTCGAGCCTGTCAGCCGAGGTGAAGTAGGCCCAGGCCTTCCGAAAGAGCTCTGTCGCTGACGAGATCTCCGCCGACTGCAAATGGGCTTTGATTCGTGCCTTGTCGCGTGCGCGGACCAGATCCAGGACCTCGGTCACGAGATTCTCTTTGGTCGAGAAGTGATAGAGCAACGTTCGATGACTCAAACCCAGTTCCGCTGCCAATGGCCGCACCGAAAGACCGGCCAAGCCACGTTCGACCACGTAGTCCGCGGCGGCCTCGAGCAGTTCGCCGCGGCGTGCCTCGTGACGTGTTTTACGGCCATCTTTCTGTACCGACTGGTTCATGAACCGGACGGTACATGAACCGATTGGTTCAAGTCAAGATAAAATCTGCCCGCCCTGGTACAATCATCCGTCCCTAGGTAACTCTAGCGCGGTGGCAGTGAGCGAGAATTCAGACAGAATCGAGATTGACCGGCTCTTCTCGGAGGTTCTCGTGGCCAGACGGGCAGGGGACGGTGCCCGCGAGAGCGCTCTGCTCGCGCGAGCTCACGTGCTCGGCCACCATCTTGCGACGGTTCATCTCCGGATTCATTTCGCTCTGATCGGTCTTGCCGTTCGAAATCGACGTCTCGGGTCGTTTTTCCGAAACCTGGTTGCACTGCTGTTCGCCGCGCCCGTCTCATGGGTTCACCGCTACCTGGGGCTTTCACGGAAGAACCTTTGAACCGGATGTCAGGCTAACGGCGTCGCCGGAAGCTCGGTCACCGGATCTAGGATGGATCTCACGAGAGCGGCAGCGGAATGCTCGCCGCCGGTCCACTCAAACTCGGGGTCGGCTGGGAAACAATGAGCCGTAACTTCGGTGATACTGCGGGTTCCCAGAAGTTGGCTTGCATCGAGGATAGTGTCTGTGTACCTGGCCAAGTGGTCTGCCAGCGAGTGCAACGCCTTGGCACCTTCGGGGCGGACTCGGCCATGGGTGGGAAGTAGAATTGCGCCCTCGTTGCGGGCCAGCTTCTGACAGGACTCGATGCGGTCCGGCGTGGACGCTTCGAAGAAGAGAGCCTCGGGTTTTTCAGCGATGAACAGGTCGCCGCTGAGCAAGTAGCTAGCACCGCCCTGCCTTCCTACCAGGGCGATATGACCCGGGGTGTGGCCCGGGGTTCCGACTGCGTGCAACGTCATACCGCCCAACTCGAAGGTGGCTCCAGCGCTATAGCCGAGCAAGTTGCTGCAGGCTTCAGGATGTCCCCAGCCAAACGCGCGGTAGGCCGGGACAGGGGCCCCAGCCTCGATGATGCCGATGTGGGATTGGGGAACCCACACCTCGATTTCGCCGTACGCTCTTCGGAGCGCTGCGATTCCTCCGATGTGATCCTCGTGTTGGTGCGTGCAGATGATCCGCCTCGGAGGCGATTCCTCCAACGACGAAACGATCGCTTCCGCCCCTAGTGGGCATCCCGCATCGATGATCGTGTCCCCGATTCGATAGATGGATGTGACCAGCGGTTTGGCGAGTCCGGGCCGCACCACGCCGAAGCCAATCCGCTCGAAGGGGCCGTGTACGCTGCGGTTGACGACCACTGATACTGTCGTCTCGTGACTCAGTTTCTTCACAGTCTCAGTAACCCCCGCGGCAGATGGCGATTCCTCTCCCGTATCGGACACGTTCCGTTCTAGTCGCTTTTTACGCTATACTGCCGCGAGCGCAAGGGGATGCCTTTCCACCAAGGAAACAGGATGACTCGTAACATACTCGGCAAGTACCTGATATTCCTGGCTTGCCTGGCCGCGGCCTGCAGCGACTCGGACGATCCAGTGGTAAGCGGGACGTCTGCCGATGCCAATACAGACGCAGCAGTAGAGGATGGAGACGCCTCCGTCCCCGACGCGAGCGAGCCAGTTTCAGCGGACGCCCCTCGGCTTCTGGGCGCAGTCGGTGTGGCGAGCGATACTGCGGCAGTGTTTTGGTACTCCCCAGTTGGGGCGAACGCGGTGTTTGAGGTGCATGCGGGTGCCTCTTCCGATTTCGCTCCCACTGACAGCACGCGCGTTACCGAGGTCACCGGTGAGGAGTGGGCCGAGGTCTCAGGACTGCCGGCCGGTCGAACACTATTTTTGAAAGTCGTGCTTGTCACTCCGGATGGGACGCGCCACGACGAACGCGAATCGCTCGTCCTCAGACTTCCGGAGACCAATTTCGTCCTTCAGGAGGGGGTCGTGGTCACCGACCTCTCGTCCCTCGGAGAGCCTCTGATCCAAGGTGAGACCTATCTCTTCGACTTGGTCGATGGTGAAGCACCGACTGTGGAGAACGGCGACTACATCGTGGGCGCATCGGGCGATATCGCCTTCCTCAGAAGAGTGTTGAGTGTCACACAGGGTTCAGAGCAGCTCTCGATCGCGACCGCTTTCGCTTCGCCATCAGAGGTTTTGAGCGAGGGCGAGATCACGTCCACAATCGCTATCAAGAATCGAATAGTCGATGACTCAGGAACCAGCGAGGACGGCTATCTGGTCCAGACCAGGGCCTGGGGCGACGGGGCGATACGACTCAACGAGAGGCGATCGCTAGACGTTGTGGAGGGTTCCGAGCAAGAGCTCTTCTCGATCGGGCTCGACGACGGTCTAGAGTGGTCCACTTTGATTGCGCCGACACCGACCATCAGGACCAGCATCACGCTCGATCCGGAGCTTGGGTCCGCGGCTGCAGAAGTACAGCTCGGAGGCGACGTCGAGTGGTCTTCAACCTACGCTGTGGCGTCCTCGTTCACCGGCGAAGTTGACGCGAAGAGCCGTCCCTACTCAACCAGTGTTGCGCTCACATTTTGGATTGCCGGGGTTCCGATTACTCAACTCTCAGAGGTCGAAACAGAGGCGTACATCAAAGGAACAGTGGACCTGTCGATGGCGGGCCGAATCGACTCCGAGGTCCGCGGAGACTTTGGGCTGAACGCGATCTTCGACGGTATCGGATGGTCGGCTACCGGAAGCCCCGAGGTCGAAGCGACCTTTCGCCCGGTGCTCGAGGAAGCCGGCTCCAGTACTCTGACACTCGGTTTGGACGTGTTCACAGGCACCACTATCGAGGGTCTGCTCTACTTCTCGACTAGGGCAGGGCCGGCCATTGAACTCGAAGTACTCTCAACCGGGCAGAGTGCCTGCCCGATCGACCGTGAGTTACAGGTTTTCGCGGCGGACGGCAGGTTCGCCCAGGCGGCCGGGCCCTCGATCGAGGCGCCGGTGGCTCCAAGATTGTCCGTTCCGAGGTGGTCCGAGCAGCTCTTTTCGTTGCCCAAACTCCAGATCGTTGGACCAACCGACGTCTTTCGGCCTGATGGCGGGCGATTTCGTTACGGGGGAGATGAAGGCCTGTTCACGAACGTCGTCACCGACGAGCTGGGCGAGGCCGTAACCCCTGAGCTGGAGATTACGGTGGACAGCGGCGTTGCGACGGTGGTTCCCGACGTCGATACCTCGGAGCCGGCTGCGTACCAGCTTCTTCTCTGGGGGCACACCGAAGTCCTGGGCGCCGGCGCCGAAATGTGCGCGCTACCCCACACCTTTTCAGCTAGCAACCGCCAGGCGACCTGCGCCGAGACCCAGGTCTTTGTGGTGCCGGGCGCGCCGACCGACTTCTCGGTCGAGTGCCGGGACACCGACTTGGACTACCCCTTGGAACTCACCGTGGCCGAAGGGCCCTTTGAAGGACGCTTGGAGGAGCCGATTCCCCAATCTATCGACTGCGACGACGAAGGCTGTACGGCCACATTCCGGTATTCAGTTGACGAAGAGAGCGCCGCAATCAGCGACTCCATGGTCTTGTTGCCCGTCGACTCCCTCGGTTTGGTTGGATCCTCAACTGGCGCCTTTGGTAACGTTCAGCTTGGGTTCAATCGTGCCCCTGAGGCCGATCCGATGACGCTGATCCTCGACCTGGATGTTGACAACGCGCTCGAGCGGGAGGTGATACTACAGATCGTCGACCCAGTTGTGGCTGGGGATCCGGCCCCAAACCAACTGACGACCGAGCTGCTCGAATCACCCACGATCGGTGAAGTGGTCAAGCTCGACGAATTGACCTACCAGTACACAGTGCCGGCACTCACGATCGAGAACTTCGGCTCTCCGCTACCGACCAGCAACCTGTTTGACACGTTCACGGTGCTCGCGACTGACGCCCACGACGCCACCAGCGAACCCCTGGAGGTGACTGCGATTCTCCGTCCCAACTTGTGTGCGGGGGCGGAAATCGAGGTCGACGAGGACCTGGCCCACCTATCCGACTTCTGCGTTATCGAGTTCTGTACTGAAGAGACGTGCAACGTGGAGTGCCTACCGCGAGTGGCCCTGACGAACCCGCTCGGCGCCAATCCCAGTCGCTACCCCGAAGGGACGACCTGTTCTCAAAAGACCCAGTACATGGGCACGAACTGGGGAGGCGATGTCTCAGACGCGACCGGCCAAGTGGTCGACTTGGCGTGTCCCTGCGTCGCAGGCCGAGCCTACGAGGATGAGGTTTGGCTTCAGTATAACGCCCCAGCCCCGTATGATACCTGTACGATGTGGCCGTTCGAGTGGTACACGGTCTGTTCGGCACCACCCGACTGGAAGGACGGGGAATAAACGCACCGCGGGACAGTTTCCTCCCATTATTCGCGTGCTCCCGAGTGAACAACAAAGACGTGAATTTCTCTACTAGGCCAACACTTTTTTTCCTCGTCTTTGTCGCGAGCTGTGCGGCCAACAGCACCGGACCAGCCCAGCCAGAGGTGACGACCGCCCGACCTCCGGTTCTACCGAGCCCGCCCCAATTCGGAGGCGAGGTTGAGCCTCCGCTTTGGCTGAGTGAGGCATCCTGCCCGATCGAGCCAGTGGTCTACGAACTGCCCGAAGCCGAGACGATATACGCACTGCCTTACCAGCCAGTTCGAATCATGAGTCCATTCGACGACGTTCGAGGGCGAGGTCGGCTCCATCGCGCCCTCGATTTTTCTGGCCAGGGCCCCGACTCGGGTCTTGGGACGCCGATTTTTGCGATTGGTCGGTCACGCATCACGATGCTCGGTAGTGGCCATGACGATCGCCGCAACTTCGGGCGTCCCCTGCGCGGATCCGGCACGACCAGACGCGGTGGTAGGCGGCTTCCTCGTTCTATGAACATCCCCGAATACGGTCGTGGTTTGTTGTTATCCCCGAGCTGCCGTGGGTGGGGCGGGGGGGCCCCAGCCCGCCGGGGGGCGCGCCGCGGCGTAGCACAACCCCGGGGGCGGCGACCGCGCGGCCGACGTCCCCTACGCGGCCGTGACCGAGGAGATGGCGCGCGTCCACCCGGAG
>CAZDBH010000527.1:0-5479 GCA_964503485.1 uncultured Bradymonadales bacterium
CCAACCGAGGCCAGCGGGACCTATTCTCTGCCGCTCTACCAAGGCGCCTACCAAGCGACCGTTTGGCCGCCAAACGACGACCCGACATTCGATGGGGTGATCAATTTGGTCGAGCAAGTTGATGTGACGGTCAGCACGCTACACGACTTCCGTTTTCCCGGATTCATCGAGGTCAATGCGGTCGCCTACGACATGAGGAACGAGCCTCAAGACGGCCTGATTTGCCACGAGCGCGAATTGGATGCGCCCCAGGTGCGATGCGACGTGCCGGAGGCGATTCTCGTCTTCTCGTCGGATGCCGGGGAGGTTCGCGAGGTGACCGACGAGACTGGAAAAGCCTCTGTTCGGCTACCGATCGGCGAGTGGAGCATCGTTCTCGATTCAGTGAGCGCGAGACCGCCCCACATCGGGGTGGGTCGAGTACCTGTCGGCGGCGTGTTCATCACTGAGGAGACGACTGGGCCGGTCGACATCGCGGTGGAGCTGCCAAACGTCAATATCACCGGTACGGTGGTCGGTGCTGAAGATGTCCCGGTTGGGGTGCCCGATGTCCTGATGACCTTTCAGGGGACCTGTATGATGTGCACTACCTCGGGGAAGTCGGCTGACGACGGACTCTACGAAATCGACGTTCTCGAGAGCGAGTACCGCATGCGCCTGTATCCGCCAGAAAGCTCAGAGTGGGCCAGCTACATCACTCCAATCTACGCCGAAGACCCAGTCGAGTTCGAGGGGCTCGATATCGTCGACTACGACTTTCAGTTTCCGGACCCCGTCTATGTCGTCGATGGCTTTCTGGCCGATCCCTTTGGCAACCCCGTGGGCGAGACTATTCTAGGCATCTACGATTGGGACGGATCTGACGTCCGCACATTGACCGGAGAAGACGGCAGCTTTCACTTCAAAGTGGTTCCGGGAACCTACTACATCTTCATCGATACCCACGCACGGGGTGTGCCCTACCAGCCCACCGGTGTCCCGTACCGATTTCCCAGCGGTCTGGTCAACATTTGGTGGTCCGAAGAACCGATGACGGCTGACGTTCACTTCCCAGCTGACGACAAGTTGATCGTGCCCCTCAGTCGCGTCACTGGAACAGTCCGAGACGAAGATGGAGGGGAGGGCGTTGGTGAGGTCGAGCTGGAGTTCAGACAGACCGACGTGGCCTGTCAGCAGTGTAGGAATCAGGTCAGCACATCTGAGACGGCCGGGTATGTTGGCGAATACGAGGTCGTTGTCTTCCGCGGTCACCCAAATGAAGAGCGGACTGACTTCTCGGCCAACTACAGTGTTGCGGTGTCCCCTCCAGAGGGACTGCCAGCCGGTTCCATCACCTCGACGCCCCTCGCCGAGGTCGAAGAAACTCTCGACATCAATCTCGGCGCCCTCGAATAATCCGCCGCCAATCAATCGGCCAAGCCAGCCACCCGAACGCAGGTCAGGGACCGCTCTGAGGGTTCTAGTGTTGCCCCGAACCATGGTGTACCTTGTCGCGGATCGCGTACCCACTGATGTGTACTTGGATGGCCCGCGGGCCATCCGGAGGGGAGCATGGAGTTAGTCGTCTACTGGGTCGTCCTGGCCGTGTACTGGGCAGTCGTTTTTTGCCCGGGGGTGGTCCTTGCGCGACGCCTGTTTCCCGATTGGAGTGCAGCGACCCAACTTGCACTCGGTCCGATTTTCGCGCTCCCATTCGTCACCATTCTGTGGCGCGTGTTGTCCCCGCTCGGCGATGGGTTCTGGACTGGTCTGGTCCTGTTGGTCGCGCTAGTCGCGCCCTGGGCCGCGTTCCGGAAGAAGGAATTCAGACAGGGCCTGTCCGGCATCATCGCCGTGACCACCGTGGCCCACATGGTTCTAGCCGCGATGTTCCTGGTGTTTTGGACCGCGCCGAGCTATGGCGGCGGCGACTCGTTCTTTCACTCGTTCATGATCCCCTACAGCTTCACCGGGGGAGCCGATGTCGCCGACACGCGCCCGACTCTGCTGTCTTTCAACTGCCTGGCTCTGCTTCGAGGGCTCGGGGGAGAACTCTCACAGCAATGGATGATGCAGCTCGGCTTTCTGACCTTCAGTAGTTTGGCTGTTGGGCCGGTCGTTCTGATCGCCAGGAAACTGGGCGGCGCTCGGGCGGTAGCCGGTGCGGTCATCCTGTGTGTGATCAACCCCTTCTTCATCCAGCAGACGATGCACGCGTGGCCGAAGCTAGCCACGACAGCATGCGTTCTCGCCACAGTCTACCTCGTGTTTTTTAGAACCGACGTTCGCAGTGCGCTCGCAGCGGGTTTCATCGCAGCGGCCTCAATCTGTTGTCACCCCAGCGGTGGCATCTTGCTCCTGGGGCTCGGCGCGGTCTGGGTCCTGAGCCGAAACGTGCCAAACCGATGGAAACGGCTCGCGGCACTGACCGCCACCGGTGCGGCCGGGTTGGGCGCCTTCCTCGCTTGGGCAAGTACCTTCGGGTTCGAGGCTGATCAGTCAAAACACCTAATGGGCCTCTTCGCAATTGGTGACTGGCAAGAGACCTGGGCCATGTCCAACGAAGACCTGATGGCCAATTTCCACGACGCAACCATTTGGGACTACTTGAATCACCGGCTCGGTAACTGGCTCTCGACCTTCAGTACCTTCCGAATGCGCGAGGCTTTCGTCGAGTACGATACGGTGCCAGGGGCTGTGGGAATGGCCGTCTGCGCCGCGTCTCTGTTTGCAGCGGCAACGCTATGGACCTCCAAGACAATTGTCAGGGGCCGCTCGGTCATCATCATGATGGTTCTCTGGTCGTTCATGGTGGCGTTTTGGGCCGGCTTCTGTAACTCCGGTCTGGCCGGCTGGGGACTCTGGGCTTTCGTATTGCTGATGTTGGCGCTGGCTGGCGTCTTCACCGCGACCAGGACCGATCGTAGGCCGTGGTTCGCCGTTTTCGTTTTGGAGGCCGCCTACCTCGGTGGGTGGTGGGTCCATCGAGCTGAATACGTGCGCGAGAGTTCCCGGCGCCTAGTCGATCCGATGGTCGACGATTTCTTGGAACGCGACTTGTGGAACATCGCTGAATACACGCCTCAGGACATCATCTACGCCTATCGCTTCGTTCACGACGATCTCCAGGCTGCAGCTGTGATTGGTTCACTGGTCATGCTTGGGGTGGGGACCTGGTTCCTCTGGACCCGAATTCGACGCTACGAAGCTGAAAACTCAGCCGAGGCAACTGCCCTAGCGGAATGACTGCGTCCTTGTGACGAGGTGCTTCCACACGGGCCCGACTTCACTACAATGGCCGGATGGGAGCTGATCGCTTCCAGGTTTCAGCAACGGGAGTTCAATGAGCGGCATCGATTATCCTTGGTACCTCCTGGTACTCATTCCGATTATCAGCAGTACCATCGGCTACGTGACCAACGTCCTTGCCGTGAAGATGCTCTTCAAACCAACGAAGTTCGTTGGGATCGGTCCCATTGGTTGGCAGGGCATTGTCCCGTCCCACGCAGTCAAGCTCGGTCGAGCCATGTACCGGCTCATAAACACCAACTTGCTCAAGTTCGGCGAGCTCTTTGGGGACGGTGCAGCTGAGGAGCTACTGAGCGCGCAAGAGGACAAGATCCAGGAGCTGACTCGCCGAGTGGTCGCTGAACAAGCCGTCCAGATCGCCAAGCCCATGTGGGACATGCTGCCCGACGATAACAAGGAACAGGTCTACGAAGTAGCTGCGGGTGAAGTTCGCGAAGCATCCAAGGCGATCATCAACAACATGATCGACAATATCGATACGATTATGGACGTCGAACCGGTCGTGGTAAACGCTGCTAAAGCGAACGCTGGGCTGATGGGGAAGATTTTTCTCGAGGTTGGGCAAAACGAGTTCAAGTTCATCGAGCGTTCCGGGCTTTACTTCGGCTTCCTATTCGGCCTCGTTCAGCTCGCTGTCTGGATCGTCTTTCCGCAGTGGTGGATTCTGCCGCTCTTCGGCTTTTTGGTGGGTTACGCGACGAACTGGCTGGCTATCAAACTGATCTTCTCGCCTCGCGAGCCGGTCCGTGTCCTGGGATTCACGATTCAAGGCCTCTTTCACAAACGCCAGGAACAGGTCTCGGCGGATTTTGCGAAGATGGTCTCTGGGGAAATCCTCACGGATGAGGCCTTGTTTGCTCAAATGACCAGTTCGGGCTCAAAAGCGAAGATTATCGAGATGATCAAGTCCGCCACCGACGGGCTCGTCGATCGCTACAAGAGCCATCCGATGGCTTCGACCATCTTGACTGAGGAGCTGGCGGACACCGTGCAGACTAGCGTGATGGCTGAAATCGAGGCCGAGGTGTTCAGCGAGCACGGTCCCCTCGCCATGGTCGCCCACAAGTCGCAGGAAATCCGCGAGACCTTGAACGAGCGCATGAGCCAACTGCCGCCTGAACCGTTCGAGGGTGTATTGCGGCCAGCCTTTCAAGAGGACGAGTGGAAGCTGATCATCACCGGAGCGGTTCTGGGGCTGTGTGCCGGAACCATGCAGCTCGTTTACATCTTCGGTGAGGCACTCGCAAAATGAGCCCCGAAACGGATCGCAAACAACAGCAGCTCTCCTTTCTGAGGACAATCGAAGCCCTCAAACTCGTCGAGCGCCGCCACGTCGTGCCGGACGAGTCCCGACAGGAGAACAGTGCCGAGCACAGCTGGTCATTAGCGATGATGACGCTTTTGTTGGCGGAGCACTCCCCGGAGCCCGTTGACACCTTAAAAGCGATCAAGATGGCCCTCATTCACGACATCGTCGAGGTGGACGCAGGCGATACCTACGTCCACGACCCCCAGGCACTCGTCGGGCAAGCCGAACGCGAAGAAGCAGCCGCGTCCCGTCTGTACGGGCTGCTACCCGAAGAACAAGGCATTGAGCTGAGGGCCCTCTTCGACGAATTTGAATCCGGTAGCTCACCTGAGGCCAAACTCGTTAGGGCACTTGACCGGTTGACAGCCCTCTTGCTCCACGACCTCACGGATGGTTGTACTTGGCGGGAGAACGGCGTCTCAGCAAAATCGGTGGAGAAGCGCGTCGCGGAAATAGAAACGAGCTTGCCTGCGTTCTGGGGCCAGGCTGTGAGCTGGATTGAGCGGGCGGTGGCCGATGGTAGTCTCAAAAACTCCTTCTGATGTCGTCCTGATTACGCTTGGGGGCTCGTCGTTGAGCCAGTAACGCATCGTGTTGAACACACTGTTTCGAATAACCAGACGTGCGGCGTTGCCGATCGCCTTCCTCTGGGCCGTATGGGTTGTGGCAGCATCTCTCGCTCCCGTACAGGACGGACCCTCGGTCGGAAACGACAAACTGCTGCACTTTATCGCCTATTTCGCGCTGGCTGGACTCGTGTCGATTTCAACATGGTCGGTGCGATGGTGCCTTTTTGCTGTGGCCTTCATCATAGTGCTCGGTGGGGTGTTGGAGATTGTCCAGCCCCACTACGGCCGCGCCGGTGACTGGCTCGACTTCTTT
>CAZDBH010000528.1:0-5461 GCA_964503485.1 uncultured Bradymonadales bacterium
AGTTGTCGGAGGCGGCTGACCAGACCTCCAGTCCGGCAGTGCCATCACCCCAGCGATTCTCTGGTATCACGATCTCGGCGTTGCCGTCGTTATCGACGTCCGCGATAACCGGCATTTCGATTCGGGTGTGGCTGCCGTGGGTCGTATCCTCGAATAAGATGTAGCCGGACAAACCGTCGAAGATTCGGAAGCTGGTTTCGTCGGCATAAACCACCTCAGCTCTCCCGTCCCCCTCGAAATCAAAGACACTCGATCCGGTTACTCGAGAGGTACAGTCCTGATTGGGCACCGCCCACAAGATGTCTTGGGCCGCGCAGCCATTGGCTTCCCAGTCCGCTCCGCCGCAGGTGTTCATGTCCAAAACGACGTAGAAATCGGCTGCGGCAGTCGCGATCTCGGGGAACCCGTCGCCATCAAAGTCGGCGACGGTGGGCGGCCCTGACTCGTTGAAGCTGCAGTCGTCCTTGAGAATGCTCGCTTGCCAGACCAGGCTCATGTCCATATTGAGGACGAACACTTCGCCGAGCCGCACGATTACGATTTCGCCATCTGGGTCCTCGTCGAAGTCGCCTACGGCGCTGAATCCGTCGCACGGTAGTTGTCCGCCACAATTCGAGTTGTTGGTGTCGTACTCGTAGGTCCACTGCACGTCGCCTCGATGATTGTAGAGCGTGTTGCCGGCGACGACTTCCATCAAACCGTCCCAGTCGAGGTCGGCGGCCGTGGAACTGGGTCCGAGGAAGGCGTTGTTGCCGATACCACCGGTTCCCTCAGAGGTCTCATTGCCATCCCACTTCAAGGTGCCGTCATCTCCGTTCAAGACGACGTTGCCGATGATGACCTCTGGGGACTCCTGACCATCGAGATTAGCCAGAGAGATGAGTGCTCCACCTCGGGTGTGTACGTTCCAAGTTGGATAGTCCGGATTCTCCCACAACACGCGCCATTCGGTTCCGGTTTGGGTCACACGCTCGAAAGCGATCGTCCCTTGGGGTCGGTTTCCGCTGGCACTGCTCCTTCCTATCGCCACAATCTCAGGCACCCCGTCACCGTTCAAATCACCCGCGGCGATCCCGGTGTCGTTGTTGAGGCCAGGCTCATTGATCGAAGCCAGGGTGATCATCGAGCCGTCGGATTTGCACAGGCCATCGACGATTCGGAGGGTGGCAGATACGTTGCAACACCCATCGCCGGAGTAGTCGTAGGTGAGGAAAGCGATGTCGGGGATATCGAGCTGATCGGTCTCACCATCCCGGTTGTCGTCGGTGAGGTTGATGACGATGGGTGTACCGACGACGTCTTGATGGCTTAGGAACTCGCCCGACTGCTCAGCAGTCCAGCGACACTCCAAGCTCGGCTGAAACTGCCCGATGGGTGGCTCGTACGTACAGACCGGTATGCCCGCACGCGGAAGACAGAGCTCGAGCACCCGATCACACAGTTCGTCCTCGGCGCAGTCCTCGGTGAACTCGCAGGCCCCGGATGGAACGACACACACATCCGCGTAGCAGACTTCGTCGCTGTTACAGCAGAGTTCCGAGCCGGCTCCGCAGGTTATTCCCGTCTCACAGATGAGTTCACACTGACCACCCTCGCAGGTCAGAAGGTCGTCACAGCAGGTGTCGTTGCAGTCATCGGGGGCTTCGTCGGCAAAACCGTCGCAGTTTTGGTCGAGGCCGTCGCAGATCTCCGTAGCACCCGGGTAGACTGTCGCTTCCCCGTCGTCGCAGTCACTGTTGTTTGATACGAAGTTCTCACCTGCCCCCGAGCAACTATAGATCGCGGAACCGACTATCGCCCCGAATCCGTCGCCGTCCTGGTCAGGCCAGTAGGGGTTCCGAGACAGGGTCGCCCCGCCGCAAGAAAGGGTTCCTGCAGCGTTGCAGGCGTAGCGTCCGTCTTCACACTCTCCACACGCGTCTCCCGGCGAAGCGGTCAGCGCACTGCATCCACCACACTCGTTTTGCTGGGTCGATCCGCATCGGGTCGGTTGTTCGGAGGCACAGCCCGAGAGGGCAACGAGGCATACTACAGACGCAAACCGAAAGAGGCGCATGGCCCGGTTCCAGGCAGAGGTGAACATAGGTTGTCCTTGCGGGCGCCCCCAAATCTCAGTTGTCAGACTAGTCAGATGGGGCATAAAAATCAACGCAGTTTACAATATTGAACAAGGAGCACATCTGATTTCAACTCGCCATCGGCTGGGACGCGCTTTCGAATATACCCGCGAAACCGTTCCTCTCCCAGTGCTTCCTGCAACAAAGACACCCCCCGAGGATGTCCTCGCACAGTCCCACTTCTCATGGATAATGAAAATCATTTTCATTTAGATGTTGACTTGTCTAAATGAAAATGATTTTCATTATCCATGGCAATGATGCCTAACTTGGAGAGTGGAAGTGAGTGGTCGAAAACGACAGATAATCGCAATCGCAGCAGTTCTTTTGATGGCGGCCCCGGTCTTCGCCCAGAACGACGGTCCCGAAATCGATCTTCCGGACGATGAGGTCACGAACGCGGATACCCTGTTAATCGAACCTACCTACGGTACGACCCTCGGTGGATACGGGGAGTTCGAGTACACGGATGTCGAAGGCCCAGGTGGCCGGTCGTTCGATTTTCACCGATTTGTTCTGTTCATCTCGCATGACTTCAACGATTGGATCAGTCTGGTCAGCGAGACCGAGATCGAGCACGCGGAAAAAATCGAAATGGAGCAGGCCTATCTCGAGTTCCGGCTCCCACACAATCTGGCATTGCGAGGTGGTCTGATACTGACGCCGGTCGGGCTGACGAACCTGAACCATGAACCGACCTTCTATCATGGCGCTATTCGGCCGCGCATGGACAAGGTCATCCTACCCACAACGTGGCGCGAGGCCGCGGTTGGCGCCCTCTGGTCTCCGATCGATGGGCTGACGGTCGAGGCCTATGTGATGAGTGGCCTCAACGCGACCGGTTTTAGCGCGAGTTCCGGTATCCGTGGCGGTCGACAAGCTGTCTCGAAGGCCGCCGGTAACGACCTCGCCTTCGCGGGTCGAGTTACATACGAGCCGATTCTCGGTCTGAGCTTGGGACTCTCTGGTTACTTCGGAAACAGCGGTCAGGGCGAAGCGGGCGGGTTGGATGTACCTGTCATGATCGTCGAGTTTGACACGCGCTACCGAAACCACGGCCTCGAAGCCCGCTTGCAGACTGCGCTCGTCGGTATCGGCGATGCCGCAGAACTGTCAGACAACTTGGGAGAAGCAATCGGTAGCCAGCTCTTCGGCGCTTTCGTCGAAGTCGCATACGACGTGTTTGATGTCCTCGAGTGCGACCAACAATTGCTCCCGTTCGTGCGGTACGAGATGACAAACACCCAATTCGACCTGGATGAGTCGTTGGAAGCCACCCCCGAACTCGACCGTTCAGACATCATCTTCGGGCTGACCTATCGGCCGATTAACCAGATCAGCATCAAGTTCGACTATCAGCTGACAAGCAGTGACGGCGAGGACCCGGACGACCAATGGGACCTCGGAATTGGATGGATGTTCTGAAGTTTTTGAAATTGCTTTTCATTTTCTTCTTGAACTGATTGGTGATTGAAACGTAGACTCACCCTGCCTTTCGGTAAGTGTCGAAGGGCAGGGGAAGGGAAACCGGCCCAAAGGAAGCCAGAATGACCACACCACGGCACATCGCAGCAACTCTCGCCCTCCTCCTCGGAGTGTTCGTGAGTGGCTCTGCGCAAGCCGATCAGGTGTAC
This sequence comes from uncultured Bradymonadales bacterium, assembly GCA_964503485.1. GTDB lineage: Bacteria > Myxococcota_A > Bradymonadia > JAFGEP01 > JAFGEP01 > CAZDBH01. The sequence goes on from CAZDBH010000528.1 coordinate 3,752, forward strand.
TGGCAGGTCGGGGAGCTACTCGGCGACTTCTTTCCTGATGCAGATAGAGTCACGTACGAAGAGATCACACTCACCGAGGTTGACGCAGCACGTCTCGCCTCGAGCCTGGGCGCGGTACCCAACCGTACCGCGTGGACAGTTTTCAAGGCCCTCGATAGTGCCGGTCGCGTCGTCGGATACGCGGTTTTTGACGAAGAACTGGGCGAACATCGGCCGATTACCTTCGCCGTGCAGTTCGATACGAGCGGCCGTGTTGTCCGCCACGAGATCGTCGTCTACCGCGAATCTCAGGGCGATGGCGTCACAGACGGACGTTTCTGGGCGCAGTTCGAGGGGCGATGCGCAGGCGATTCTATGCGTGACGTGGTGGCAGTCTCCGGGGCGACCATCTCGTCTAACTCCATGCGCCGAGGTGTCCGCCGGACAGTTGAAGTCATGGCGGTACTCCTTGAAACTCACCCAACCGAAATGGGAGTCGAGCGTCTGACGCAGCGCACGGCTGACTGATGCGCGACTTTGCCAAGTCGAAACAACCCCTGACTCGAATTCCTGTACCCAATCGGCTGGTCTACACCGTTTTTCTGATTTTCGCCGCCGCCGGGATCCTCTCCGCTGTGCTGCTCTCGCACGCTGGGCCAGGATGGACTCCCGAGTCTGTGGCGAAGTACTACCGCGGTGAGGAGGCTGTCGCCGAGGACGCCGAGTCCGAACCGATGGACGACTCGTCGGGGCCCGTGATCGATCTCCCCGAGTTCGATCCAAGCGGCAGCAGTGCCGACCCAGAGCCCATGCAAATCCATCACGCGCAGAGTTATCGGCAGATTCTCGAGAATTCCCATCAGCATCTGTTTTCGATGCCCGTGTTCTTCCTGATTCTGGCGCACCTCTTTGCTCGGGCCCGCTTTCCGCGCCGCTTCATTCACGTGGGTGTGGGTCTCACCGCCTTTGGTTTGGCAGGTCACATCGCCGGACCCTGGCTCGTCCGCTACGTGGGAGCCGGCTGGAGCTGGTTCATGCTGTTCACCCTCGGCGCGCTCATTGCCGGAATGCTGGTCATGTTACTCGGTTCGCTGGCCGCGATGTGGTGGCCTATTCGGGTCGCGAAACCCACACCTGACGGCACCCAGTCTTGAGTCAGCGGGTCGCGACACTCTTTCTGATATCGCTATGGCTCGGAAGTTGTGCGACCTCCTCCCCGTCGTTCACTCCCGACACAGTCATCTCGGTTGATACCGTGCAGGTGCGCAGAACAGCGCTCTTCATGGGTACGTTTTTCGCCATCACAGTCGATACGACTCGGCCAGACCAAGCCGTGCAGGCGATCGAAGCGGCCTTTTCGGAGATCGAGCGGGTCGAAGCCTCGATCAGCAGTTGGCAACCTGAAAGTGACACGACACGGCTCAACGAAGGCACGGGAAGTTGGGTCACGATCGGGCCAGATTTGATGGCAGTTCTGGCGCACTCGATCGAAGTCGGGGAAATGACCCGGGGCGGGTTCGATGTGACTTATGCCTCGTGCACAGAGCCGCCGGAGGGCACACCTGAGGTCGAGTGGCTGCGCAGCTGCCTGCCCGCGATTTCATTCCACAACATCGAATTGGATCCCAACGGGTCGAGGGCCCGCCTCGCGCCTGGTACACGCATTGGCCTGGGCGCGGTTGGTAAAGGCTACGCAGTCGATCGAGCTGCAGAGGTCCTGCGCAGCGCGGG
>CAZDBH010000529.1:0-5441 GCA_964503485.1 uncultured Bradymonadales bacterium
ACCGCTAAAAGCTAATGGCTGGAGTCCGGGGCGTTATACGCGACGGGCTCCTAGCCCGGTTTATTCATGAGTCGATTCTTGGCTCTCCGGTCTCCGACCTCCGAATCACCGTTTCGTGCTGCGCTTGTTGTTCCTAGCGGTCTGTAGTGAGGCGGTGAGAATGGCTGTGATCTGTTGGCCCTCATCAATGAGCCAAGCGATGTCGCTCTTGACGAATCGGGCATAGACGGAGGCCTGAAGCCAGTGCACAGACTCACGCGCCTCTTTGGCGGCCAATGCGACGTTGTGTATGAAGTCGGCTGTGCTCTGACCACTTCTTGCCTCAGCGTAGTGGGCACCGGGGGCGGTCCCGGATCTTAGAAGCTGGTCCCTGACGTGACGGCCCTCTTTGGTGTCTGGTAGCTGTCCTGTGATGCGAAGCACTGCGCCAGCGTATTTGGCAAGGCTCTCCGCAAGTTCGTTTCCCTTTTGTGTTCCGAGATGGTCCATGATTTGTTGCTCCATGATTTGTTCCTACTTGGGTTATCGGGAGCGGCACGGTTTTGTTGCGTGAGAAGCTCAAAATTTGTTGAACGAATGTGTCGCTCCGTACGATCAGGTGGCAGGCAATGGGAGTATGAGACGGTTGAGTAGAGTGCTGAACACTCGCTTGTAGCCAAAACAATGGGGGAGTTTGACGAGGAAGCGTCGTACGGATTGCTGGACAATGGCTGCGACGCGGAGAAGCCGGAGCCGAATGGTATCGAACTGATCGCTTCGGCGCTGAGCGCAGCTTAGCCGGTCAGTTGGTCGAATAGCTGGCGTGTCCGATCCCTCCCACGGTCCCGAAGAAGACGGGACCGAACGTGAAACTCCAGCGCAGATATCCAACGTGGATTACGCCTTCGCTATCGAGATCAATGGTCAAATCGGTGGCACCGGTATTCTGAGGCAGCGTCGTTATAGCGCCTCGAATCCAGGAGCCTTCGATTCGTTCCAAATGGGTGACGCCGATCGTCGCATTCCCGGAACCGGCTATATTCAGCGGGACGACGATGTGGGGATCGCCGTTTGGTCCAAGTGTCATCGCCTCCTGCGCGAGCCGATAGAGTCCGGCACCTTCGAGTAGAACGTCATGGGGCCAGTCACCTTCGGAAGTTCGGTGCGTATAGACCAGGACAGGGCGGTAGGCCCAGTAATCGTTTGACACAAATGCGATGTGGGGCGTGCCGTCGTCGGCGATGGCAATCGAAAGACCCGACAGCATTCTCTCAGCGTCGGGTTGGTCGAAGACAATCTGGGTGCGCCACCCGGACCCGTCCCGAGTTGCGTAGCTCACAAGTGGTGCTGCATCGCCCCTGTAGGCGACGTGGGGCTGTCCCGCGCTGTCCAGCGCCAGTGCGACCGTGAAACCCTCGGTTCCTTCCTGACTGGCGATCAGTTCGCTTTCGGGACGGTCAGCCTCCTCGGCGTCAGTATCTCGAATGGTCCGATACCGGACCTCATCACCTTCTGCAGAAATGAGATGCAAGGTGTCGCGTTCGTCGAATTCTGCAGCGAAGCTCACCGTGGCCGGACTCGACGGGATGCTCCACGACTCACGTTCAATCCACCCGTCAGATGATCGGTGCATGATCGACGCAACCGTGAGCTCGCCGTCGCCAGACACTCTATCGCCCAGAACAACTGTCGCTTCATCTTTACTGTTGAGGTCAAACGCCACACCGACACCAGCCGATCGGCCGGTGCCTGTCTTGACGTTCTCTGCAACCCAGCTCTCAGTGAGGACGTCCTCGAAGTAGTAGTCGATGGTATCGCAGTACAGCGTTGAGCATATCAGCGCAAAGTGCGGCCGGTTCGATGAGTCCAGAGCGGTTGCTAGCAACGGGTCCCGACCGGGCCACTCCTCGGCGATCTCTTCCACCACCCAAGGACAACACCCTTCTTCACACCGCCGAAAGCCCTCGTTGCACTCATAGGCGCAGACTTCTTCCTCACACAGCGAGGTCGCGTTGTCGACTACCGGACAGACGGTGCAGCGGTCACCACATGTGAGCACATTGTCGTCGGGCACACAGAGGTCTCCGCACATGTGCCAATCCTCTCGGCAGTCGAGACCGCACGCGCCAGCAGTGCAGATCGCGGCGCCGTTCCGGTCGCCCGGACATGCCGCACAACCCGAGCCGCAGTAGTCCGGGTCCGAGTTGGTACGACAGGCGCCATCACACCAATTGAAACCGACAGCCGATTCACAGCGGCCTTCGTCCCACGGAAGGTCGGGAGCCGCCCCGTCACCATCAGAGTCGACAGTGTCAGCCTCACTGACGTCGCCATCCGCCTGGGGGGCGCCGTCGTCTTGGATGTCATGGATCTCGTCTGGAACCGCATCGGGAACGGTGGAGTCGCCCCGCTGACCCGCCGCTGGAGCCACCTCGTCCGGCTCGGCCTCGTCAGGAGACCTCGCGTCGATGTCGGCAACGATCTCGCCGCTCTCTATCAGAGCGTCCCCAGAGCCCGAATCACCAAGATCGGCTGCATCGAGTTCTGCATCGAAACTGCTCGCATCAGCGTCGACCGACGCCAGAACACCATCTGAGGAGTCGAGTTGGTCTTGTTGTGAGGTGCACCCCACAATGGATAGAAGTAGGGTGAGTCCAGCGCACTGCAAGACGACGAATGATCGCATTTAGGCCCCTGTGCCGCTGGTTGACCGCGGCGATGTGACGTGCGGAGAACTTCCCTGACTCCAATGGTGACGCCTTCTTGAAGTCAAAACCTAGTGTAAAATCGAGCACCCCTAAAAAGCTCAGTCGCGCAACTGAGTGTCTAATGGTGGTTATTGGATCCGCCCGGAACGACCGGAAACACGGAAGAAACCAGTTGGGCTAATGCTAACCGCCGGCGGCCCTACGGGGCTACGACCCGTCGTCAGAAAATAGGGGTGCATGCATTTACACTAGTTGTCTCTGCTCCGAAGAACCTAGGGTTGTCGAGCCACGTCGGAAGGAGGACAACCCATGAAGCGACAAGTGCTCGCCTTTGCGATTGTGTTGATGGCCTGCGCGGGCTTGGTCCCGCGTGTTTCTCACGCCTGCGGCGGCTTCTTTTGCAGCGCTACACCGATCGACCAAACGGCGGAGAGAATCATCTTTGCCAAGGACGGCCACGATATCGTCTCGTGGGTACAGATCTCCTACGCGGGAGCGGCCGAGGACTTTGCTTGGGTCGTGCCTGTGGGTTCGGTTCCCTCGGTGGAAGTCGCCGATCCAGCGATCTTCTCTGCGTTGGATTCGATAACAGCACCACAGCTCGGGTTTCCGCCCTGCGTTCGGATCGGCCCTCAGTTGGGTGGCGCCCCTTCGCCGACATCACACAGCGCGGTTACCGTATTTCGCTCGGGCGATGTCGGGCCCTATCACTTTGAGGTGGTGGGATCCGAAGACGCCGATATGTTGATCAATTGGCTGAATGACAACCGCTACATCATCACACCGCAAATGGAGCCGATGGTCGCGCACTACGTCGAAGAGGACCTCCTCTTTCTCGCGATGAAGCTGCAGTCCGACGAGGACGTCGATTCGATTGCGCCGGTGCGGCTGACTTACGAAGGCACCAATCCTGTGGTTCCCATCCGATTGACCGCCGTCGCCGCAGAGCCTGATCTGGGGCTGATTGTCTGGATTCTGGGTGATCACAGGGCCGTGACGGCGAATTTCGTCAACGCCGAGTTGGATACGAGCCTACTCCGATTCGATGGGTTCCGTACTAACTACAACACGGCAGTGGCCCGTACCATTGACGCCCACGGTGGACAGGCCTTCATCACCGAGTTTGCGGGGCCGAGCAGCGGGTTGCTTTCCCTCTCCACAAACGATGAGCTTACGGCTTTGCTGGAAACCTATGACTACGTCTCTCGGCTCTATACCACCATTTCGCCCGAGGAGATGACTTCAGATCCGCTGTTTGTGTTCAATCCGGGGCTGCCCGATGTGACCCGAAACATGACGTTCGAAAACAGCGAGGAGTGGTGTAGCGGCACGACCCCTTGCGATCGAACGAGCTGCGGTGCGGGGGCGAGCTGTTACGAGATCAACGGCGCGGCGGCCTGCGACTGCCCTGAAGGCTTCAACGCCAGGGGTGTCACCGGGGGACTCGGGGGCCGAGGGACCATCGCCTGTGTACCGGAGGATGGGGAACTCTTCGAGGACGAGCCCGAGTTTTCGGAAGAGCCGGCGCCTGAAGAGCCGGACGAGCCAAACAACCCTGAGGACCCAGACGAGGTGCTACCGGAGGATCCGGAAGACCCGGCTGAGGGGCTGCCCGAGGACCCCGAGGAAGGGATGCCGAGCGGACCGAATCCCTGCGCCAGTACGACCTGCGGCGAATTCGGTGAGTGCGTTGCACTCAACGGCGACGCCACCTGCGCCTGCGACGATGGTTATGGAGGACAGGAGGGTCCGGACGGCGGTGTCCGATGTGTGGAACTCGCGGCAGGGGTCCTTGTCTACGACCCGGCGCTGAACGTGGATCCAGAGACTGGCGGCTTTGTACCGTACGGCAGCCTTCGAAACTCTCGAGATGGCAGTCTATCAGAGCCTGAACAGTTGGCTGAAGAGCGCGGAAACGGCCTGGAGGGCGAGCCAGAGACGGGATGTTCAACCATGGAGCGCCGGCGGTCCGGTTGGGGGATCGTACTGATCGGATTACTGTTCGGCGCACGACGGGGGCGAACGGGCGTGGAGCGCCCATGAAACCGACTAACGACCCATTGAAAAGAGTCCAGCTGGTTTTGGGGTCCGCTTTCGTGATAGCGGCGATCGCCTGCGGTCCTGACAACGGCAGCGCTGATTCCGCATCGAGTTCGCCCGATGTCCAAAGCTCCCCCGAGGCGGGCCAAGTCGACGAATTCGACACCCGAACGGGGCCGACCAGCGCTGACGTGCTCAACGACACGGGAACAGAGACGGGTATCGCGGATGGGATAGCCCATGATCCCTTTGATGTGTCTGAATCTGATGAGGACGAGTCCGCCTCGCTTGAGGCCGATTCTGGCGGCACCGAGATGACCGACGCATTCGAGGCCGACGGCACGGACTCCGGCCCAGTCGACTTGGGCGCCGAGGACTCGGATGTCGGGAGTTCATCGGACCAAGTTGACTGGGTGGATCACATCGAAGAGCCGGAGTCATCGTGCGTTGGGCCAGTGTGTTACATACCGCTTCGTCAAAGCGAGTATCCCGAGAACCTCGATCCGCCACGGGACGCCTTCCACTGCAACGAGGCCGGATTGGGGGATGGGTGTCCAAGTGGGACCACTTGTGGCCCGGTGCAAGAAGTAAATCGCCGACTGATCCCCGTATGTCAGTTAGCTGGAACAGACCTCAACGTCGTCAACTTGGATGTCTCTAGGGCTAGGAGCCTGTCGCGCATAGCGCTCCAGGCTCCGCCATTGGCTTTTAGCG
>CAZDBH010000530.1:0-5389 GCA_964503485.1 uncultured Bradymonadales bacterium
GGCCAGCAGTGGCGCGAGGATTATCTGACTGTCGAGCAATATATGGCCACCGACCTGTTTACCGTCGATCAAGACGAACCGGTCGATCTCGTGGCAAACCTCATGGTCTGGAACCATCTGCGACACATTCCCGTCGAAGACCAGTCGCACAACCTGGTCGGTATCGTGTCCTCCCGCTCGCTACTGCGCATACTAGCCAAGGGGAAACCGAGTTCGGGCGAGCCGACTCCCGTAAGCGCGATCATGCGGCGCGACCCGGTCTTCGTGTCGCCCACGACCGACACACTCGAAGCGATTCGGATTATGCGATCAGAAGAGGTCTCGTGCCTTCCCGTTGTCACTGACGGCAAGCTCGTAGGGCTCGTGACGGAGAGCGATTTCCTCAAAATGGCCAGTCGCCTGATCGAGGAGAAGCTAGAGGACAGCTAGCGAATTCGATGACAGAACCCAGTCAGAGCAATCCGAAACAGCCCGTGGTTCGCTACAAAGACGGTCAGAGTAGCCAAGGCCACGATGCGGTGCTCGTCGAAGAGCCCCTCGAGATTCGTATCGACTGCAACCCAATTGCGATCACGATGCGGACACCAGGCGACGATACGTCGCTAGCCCTCGGGTTCTTGCTTTCCGAAGGACTGATCGGAGGTGTGGCCGACGTGGGGCGAATCGTCGAGACCTCCGAAGATGGATCCAAACTCATCAACGTGTTTCCAACCGAATCGAGGTTGTCCGCGATCGCCCAGGCCGCAATCCGACGCGGGACCATCATCAGCAGTTCCTGCGGTGTCTGTGGCAGACAGCAGATTGATGACTTGCTGGAACGCTGTCCGCCGATCGAAAGCGAACCGCGCATCAAAGCGGACCGTATCGTTCGAGCTGTTCACAGCCTGGACTCGAGCCAAACTCTGTTCTCGGAAACGGGGGGCGCTCACTGCGCGGCGATACTCAGCGCAGATTTGGACCAACTAGCCGTCGCCGAAGACGTGGGCCGCCACAATGCCGTGGACAAAGCCGTCGGTCGGATGCTCCAAAGAGACGACGTCGGCAGTCCCACCATCCTGGCGACCAGCAGCCGGGGTAGCTTCGATATTGTGCAGAAAGCGATCGTCGCTCGTATTCCAATCGTTGTTTGTGTTTCTGCAGTAAGCTCACTCGCCATCGAACTGGCCGAAAGAGCCGCCGTGACGTTGGTGGGGTTCGCCCGAGACGAGCGCTTCACCTGCTACAGTCACCCTAGACGGGTGATCGAGTAGCTTCCTTCCCCGGCCTATCGGTGGAGCGGGCGATCGTATGCGTCCAACGCGGCCTCTTTGAGCACCTCAGACAGGGTAGGGTGGTTGTGTGGAGTCCGACCGATGTCTTCGGCGCTGGCCTCCAACTCGATCGCAAGGGCTGCCTCGGCAACGAGGTCACAGGCGCGCGGTCCCACCGCGTGCACGCCCAGTACGCGGTCAGTTTCGGCGTGGGCCAGAACCTTAACCAAGCCGTCAGTGGCGAGCAGCGCACGGGCTCGACCGTTGAAGCGAAACGGGAAGGTGCCCCGTTTGAAGGGGACACCGAGGGCTTCGAGCTCCTCTTCATTCTTACCAACTGTACCCACCTCCGGATCGGTGTAGACGCCACTTGGAATGGCGTCGTAGTTCACGTGGCCGTGTCCGGTGACAAGCCGCTCAACCAGTGCAACGGCCTCCTCGGTGGCTTTGTGGGCAAGCATTGGTCCGCGAATGGCGTCTCCGACGGCGTATACTCCTTCAGCCGAGGTGTTGAATTCGTCGTCCACCTCGATTTGCCCGCGTTGATTTAGCTCGACACCTGCTGCTTCCAAGCCGAGTCCTGTAGTGAAAGGGCGGCGTCCGACGGCCACGAGGACCCGTTCGGCCTCTATCTCGACTTGCTCCTTCTCGGCGTCGGTGTAGCTGACCATGACCTTGCCATCGTCTCGGACGGAGGCGCCCGTAACCCGGCAGCCAACGCGAATGCGAAGACCTTGTTTCTGGTAGACTTTCAGCGCTTCCTGCGCAATCTGCCCGTCAACCGCAGGCAGGATTCGAGGTAGATACTCGAGAATAGTCACCTTGGAACCGAGCCGAGCCCAAACCGAACCCATCTCGAGACCGATCGCTCCGGCTCCGATGACGACTAGCGACTCGGGCGGCTCGGGATATGCCAACGCCGCTGTTGATGTACCGATGCGATCCCCGTCGAATTCGATGCCTCTGAGCCCTGCGGGCTCCGAGCCCGTAGCGAGAATGATATGCTGGGCTTGTACCTGTGTAACCTCACCGCTGGCAGAGGTTACCCTCACCCGACTGCCCCCCAAGAGTTCCCCGGTCCCGACCAGGTGTTGGACCTTGTTCGCTTTGAAGAGGCCCGCGAGCCCCAAAGTGTTGGCCCTCACGACCCGGTCTTTGTGTTTCATCATGGTAGGCAGGTCGAGGGTCACTTCACCGACCTTCACACCGAACTTAGCGAGCGTGGTTTTGGCTTGGTGATAGTGCTCGCTTGCCTCGAGTAGTGCCTTGCTGGGAATACACCCTACACGAAGGCATGTACCGCCGAGCGCCTTCTCCTTCTCGACACAAGCGACGGACAAACCGAGCTGAGCGCCTCGAATCGCGGCTGCGTAACCACCAGGCCCTGCCCCAATCACTAGGAGATCAAATTGTTTAGCTGATGCACTCACGTTCTACACCTCGAGCAGAATGCGTTCGGGTTGCTCGATGCACTCCTTGAGCCGAACCAGAAACTGGACTGCCTCTCGGCCATCGACGATTCGATGGTCGTAGGTCAGTGCGAGGTACATCATGGGTCGAATGACGATCTGGTCACCGACCACCACCGCACGCTTTTCGATCTTGTGCATGCCCAGTATCCCGCTCTGCGGAATGTTCAGAATCGGAGTTGAGAGAAGGGAACCGTAAACGCCGCCGTTCGAGATAGTGAACGTTCCGCCGCGGAGTTCCTCCATGGACAACTTGTTTGCGCTGGCCCGCTGCGCGAAATCCCCAATCGCCAACTCGATCTCAGCAAACGACATCCGCTCAGCCGACCGAATGACGGGTACAACCAGGCCTTTTCCGCCACCGATCGCGACACCGATGTCGAAGTAGTTGTGAAAGGCGATTTTGTCTTCTTTGATCTCAGCGTTTACTGAAGGAAACGCTTTCAACGCCTCAATCGCAGCTTTTACGAAGAAGCCCATGAAGCCCAGTTTGATGCCGTAACGGTCCAGGAACCGCGCCTTGAAGTTCGAGCGCATCGCCATCACGGCCGTCATGTCGACCTCGTTGAAGGTCGTCAACATCGCCGTAGTCTGGGTCGCCTCGACCAAGCGGCGTGCGATGACCTTCCGGATCGGCGACATTGGAACAAGCTCTTCTTCCCGACTGCTGGGCAGTTTGACCACAGGCGGTCTTGCCTGCGGGACCTCTGCCGGTTCACCGCTCTCGCTAGCCGCAGTTGGAGTTGACCCGTGAGCGGATACCGCCCGTTGCGCATCCTCTTTGAGGATACGCCCGCCCCGACCTGTCCCCTCGACCTCCGATTTGGCTAGTCCTTTCTCAGCCAGAATCCGTCTTGCAGCCGGTCCAGCTGGTGGATTCGAAGCCTTGGCTGTCGCAGTCTTCTTTGGGACTTTCGGCGGATCTGCCGGCTCGATGTTACCAATTACCTGCCCGACGGCGACGTACTCTCCTGCTTTAGCCAGGATCTTTCGAAGATATCCGCCAGCTGGAGCCGGCAGTTCGAGGGTCGCTTTTTCACTCTCGATGTTGACGACTGGTTCGTCCAGAGCGACATAGTCGCCCACTGCCACCAGCCATGATTCAACGGCAACCTCGGTAATCGATTCGCCAAACGAAGGGACTTTGGTTGGGTGTTTGTGCTCGACGGACATCTCTACTCACGCGTGAAAATCGTAAAACAAACCTTCGGACCAGGTGTTAACCGATCCACTGAGTTGCCGTAAAGTCGAATCGCAGTGGTGCTGGCCAATAAAGTACCTCCTTTACGTGTAGGTCCCGAGGCATTAGATTCCCGTCATGTTGACCGAATCAATTCCAGAAGGGCTCACGTTTGACGATGTTCTGCTAGTTCCTCGCTACAGTGAAATACTGCCGAACGAGGTCTCTCTTCAGACGCGTCTCACCGAGAGCATCGGCCTCAATGTCCCCTTTGTCTCAGCTGCGATGGACACCGTTACCGAGTCTGACGCGGCGATTACGATGGCGCGCAATGGGGGGCTTGGCGTAATTCACCGAAACCTGAGCGTGGAACGGCAAGCCGCCGAGGTCCGGAAGGTCAAGACGAGTGAGTCGGGGATCATACTCGAGCCCGTCACTGTCGAGCCCGATATTCCGCTCGGGCAGGCCGTGGACTTAATGCGTCGGCGCAACATTTCGGGCGTGCCGGTTGTGAAGGGCAACGCCTTGGTCGGAATTCTGACCAATCGCGACATCCGTTTCGAGCGCAATCTCGAACAGCCGGTGAGGAACTTGATGACAAAACAGGTCATCACCGCGCCGCAGGATATCGCGCACGAGGACGCAAAAGCCCTCATGCACCGGCACCGGATCGAGAAACTGCCAATTGTCGACCAAGATGGCATTCTGGTCGGTCTCATCACCATCAAAGACATCGAAAAGCAGGCGACCCATCCAAACGCCACCAAAGATCCTCACGGACGCCTGCGATGTGCAGCAGCCGTTGGCACTGGAGCGGATACGGACCACCGGGTGGAGGCGCTCGTTCGAGCGGAGGTTGACATTGTCGTCGTCGACTCTGCGCACGGCCATTCTAAAAAAGTGCTCGATCGGGTCAGCGATATCCGAAGCGCGTATCCGGGTGTCCAGATCATCGCTGGTAATGTTGCTACCGCCGAGGGTACCGAAGCCCTGATTGCGGCCGGCGCGGACGCCATCAAGGTCGGAATCGGTCCAGGGTCTATCTGCACCACCCGCGTCGTCGCCGGCGTTGGGGTTCCGCAGCTCAGCGCAATTCTGGCCTGTGTCTCTGCCGCGTCGAAGAAGAACGTTCCGATCGTCGCAGACGGCGGCATCAAGTACTCCGGAGACGTCGCCAAAGCGATCGCTGCCGGAGCACACTGCGTCATGATGGGGAGTGTGCTCGCTGGTACTGCAGAGACTCCTGGCGACATCGTCCTGTTCAAAGGGCGAAGCTACAAAGTCTACCGCGGCATGGGAAGCGTGGGCGCCATGAAGGACGGCAGCTCGGATCGGTACGGCCAAGAGGGCACTCGCTCTGCAAAGCTCGTCCCCGAGGGAATCGAGGGCCGCGTGCCATACAGAGGTCCTTTGGGCGCTGTACTTCACCAGTTTGTGGTGGCTTGAAGTCGGGAATGGGCTACTGCGGTTGCGGAACAATAGAAGACATG
>CAZDBH010000531.1:0-5377 GCA_964503485.1 uncultured Bradymonadales bacterium
GCTAAAAGCTAACGGCTGGAGTCCGGGGCGTTATACGCGACGGGCTCCTAGCCTCTCTTCGATGGATGATGAAGAGGCTGTCGAGGTGCTCATTGTCTTTGAGATGAATGGTGGAGAGTTTCCCTTGCGGGACCCAGAAAGCCTCGTCTATGGCACCTGGGATAGCCGAATCAAGTTCACCCACCGAGAGACCCTCACCCAGCGAGTTGAACCCATGCCCGAGGACGGCAATAGCGGATTCAGTATCTGGTTGCGCCCCGGCATTCACGATGTTTGGCTGAGTATCGCCGATGGTACGTATCCCGAGCATGCAGTCCCTACCGGAGTCCGTCGTGGAGTACTCGAGGTCTCGGGTTCTGGGGTTGGTGTGATCAACCTCGAGGCGGTGCCGGTAACCGTGAAGTTCACATTCCGAGGCTCGCCACTGACGCCAACAGAAAGCGATATCCGCCTGAGTTTTGTGGGGCCCAATGGATACTTCACCGACGACCTCGAACCCTCCGACAACGGCATAATGACCGCATCCCTGGACCCCGGACTGAATGTCGTGACAGCGCGAACCACCAACCTTCCAGGACTTTTCCCGCGCGTGGCGATGACCCGAGAGTTTCGGGCCCGAGTAGGGCATCCGCTCGACATCGATTTCAACCTCGATCCCGTTCTGATCGAGGGCACTGTGTCGGTTGACGGAGAGCTGGGCGGATCGCTCGAGTTTCGAACGAGAGGCGGATCACAGAGCATCCCGCTAGCTGGCGACGGCCCCTCAAACTTCCACGCCCTCGTCTGGGGACAAGATACTCACGAAGTGTACTACCATAGAACGGCCGCACGGCCGGTCCTGGTCGATTCGACCTGGGAAGTTGGCGATTCGGCGGACTTTCACATCGGAATCGCGCCCGATGTGGAAACAGTGCCAATCACGGTTTCCGTCGAAGTAAACGGGCTTCCGGATAGTATCCAGCTGACAGACATCTCGCCTAAGCTACTCTTCGGAGCCCCAATCTCAATTTGGAGCGATCCCGGTGAAGTGACGGTTGAAGGCAACAAACTGATCTGGCAGCTCGAGGGCGGGCTGGGCGCGGAATGGGACTTTGCCTTGTCGGCAGAGATACTCGGGGCCGACCAGACTTGGCGACTTGCCTCTCATGTGCCCCTCGAGGAACACATCGACCTCGAGATAAGCTACGCCGAGGTGACGGTCTCCGGTCGGGTTCGTCTCGCTGACGGGAGTGTAGCACCACTGTCTTATCCCGTTATTCACCTCGATGATGGCCGGTACGCGACCATTCGACTGAACACTGGGGCTGAGGTCGTTGTGCCGAGCGGTCCGGCCGAGATCTACTTTCGTCACGGCTTCTCGACTTCCTACTCGGACAGCCGGCTCAACTTCCCGAGGTTCGACATTCGCGGCGGCGAGGCCCTACAATTCGACGGCCGGCTATTCAACCTCAGCGGCATTCTTTTCTTCAACGAGCGACGGGTGAACGAGGCCGCGAAGGCGAGGATACGCTGGCGTGGGTACCCCGGTGGCTCTACGAGGTCTCTCTACACCGGGAGCTACGATGTTACTCTTCCACACGGAATCCATGGGGTTTCCTTCTACTGCACCGACGAGGCGTGCGCCGAATGGGGGCTTCGAACGGGTCGCTTGGACGTGTACGAAGCGATCGAGTTGCCAGCCGAGTGGCCAGAGTAGGGTGTCTCGGCAGACCGACGCTGAGTGAATCAGACGGAGTCGTTCGCCTCTAGGTAGGGGGCTTGCTCGGTAGGCCCCATAGCCTCTGGTTTGTGCTCGGCTACCGAAGTCTCTACTATGTAGCAGTCCGTCCCATGCCAAATCGGTGATTCATGATCTGCACAGCTTCACGCTGCCTGCATGTGATAATTTTCGGACTGATCTTGCTCCCGGCCTCGGCCGGTGTTTCTCAGGACAAAGAAGACGCGGACAACGAAATCCCAATATTCGCGGTAGAGTTCGGCCACGATACAGCGGAGGACACGTTTATCCCCGCCGGCCGCTTTCGCTTGGATGATTTAGACTACGCCGTGTTGCCGATACCGGGGCAGGGCGGCTGGTCTCAATTCGGGCTCGCAAGTCCAAACTCTGCCCTCTGGATGCTTGACGGCGAAACCTGGGATCGGGCTTTGCTCGAGCAGATCGCAGTCGACGGCTTTCGCGATTTGTCGCATCGGCTACGGGCTGAAGCGGCCTCTGTTGGCCTCGAGCATTTGGGAGTTGAGGGTGATTTAACGCGCGAGACCTGTGGAGGTGAGGCCTTGTTCGAGTGTGCGCAGGCCTACACCCTCTTCGATCAGTGGACCCGCCAGATTCACGGGCTTTTTGTAGTTGCAGAGCTGTCGCGGCCGGGTACGGGTCGAGTGATGGCCTTGCGGCCTCATATTCAGGGGCCCAACCTCAGGGACCCAACTCGTGTGAGAGTTGCCCTCTTTTGTGGCCTCGAGCGTGAGACGGGCTCAACCCTCATCGAAGCGAGCGACTGCCGGCTTGTGAGCAGCGCGGCCCTTCAGATTGCGGCTGACCTATAGATCAATCGATCTCTTCGGCGCTCTCGATAATCTCGTTAACGAAAGTTCGGCGCAGCTCGATCATCGAAGCAAACTCGGGCCGATCGCGGGTCGTCGTCAGAAGGCCATCCGGGCGAAGTACCTCACCATACGAGGTCAGCCCCTCAGTGATGTCGATGAACCGGGTCGGAACCTCGTCTGTTTGGGCCGAGGCGGCCGACGCAATGAAGGCAGTCATCGAGAACATAGTCCATGTAACGAGTCGCTTGATCATGTTGGTTTTTCCTCTCAATTGGAATGTGTCTTCGGGTTGAACGGTGGACTGGACGAGATCGGTCTTTTTTTCTGGCAGGAATTTCAGTTTCTGCCGTCTGTGAGTGAAAAGGCGCTCAGCGCCAACTCGTAACTCCAAGGAATTCAGGGTCGCTAGCCCGTACCTGTCCTCAAAAGACAGAAGTGCGAACGGGTTTGGTGCACCCAAAGCAGGAGGGCACCAAATGGCAGCTCGACACTCAGTAACCAAACAGTCGGCAAAGACCCCACGACCGGCTCGAAAATCATTGCGCTTGGGCGTTGTGCACAACGCTACACTCATAGAAGAACGCCTTCTCAGGCGACCGGAGCGGATCACGGTTGGAACCAGCTACCGCAACACGATGGTGTTGCTCGAGAAGGAGCTGGGTCAGAGCTTCACTATTGCCGAGCCCCGAAAAGAGGGCTGGGTCTTACACTTCAACGAGGCCATGACGGGGCGCGTGTCTGTCGGCGGTTCTGCAAAGACGCTTGCTTCGCTGCGCAAAAGCGGTGAGGCGAGCGAAAAGAATGGCATCTGGTCGCTTGTGATCAATGAGCGGTCGAGGGGCAAGGTCACAGTAGGCCAAACCACGATCTTGTTTCACTTCGTCACTCCGCCGCCCGTCAAGTCGAGACCCACGCTGCCTCTATCGCTTCGAGGCGGGGTCGGGGGCTTCCTTCAGAATGCGGCGCAGCTGTCGCGCGGATTCAGTGTGATTTTGATGCTGTCGCTCATCGTCCAAGTGGGTTTCGTGACCTACCTCGTATTGGAAGTACCTCCTCCACCCCGGCCGGCTGGCGTGAGCGACCTCCCTGATGAGATCCGAATGATTCTCACAGAGGGCAGCCCAGAGGAGATCGAAGTCGCGATCGATCAGCCAGACCAAGTCGAGGACGTCGCGGAGCCGGTAGAGGTCGCCGAGCGCGCCATAGACGACACACCGACCGAGCCGGACCGCACCGACGAAGCGCCATCGCCTGATCGGGACCCAGAACCAACGGTTGACCCGACGCCCAGCTCTCGTGAAGACCAGCTCGCGCTGGCACGCACTCGAGCACGAGAAAACTCAGCGCTGGGCGCGTTGTACACGTCTGACAACGGAGTGGGAGACTCTCTGGACTCGGTTCTCAACCTGAGCGACCGACGGGTGAACGACGTGATGGCGCGATTGCACACGGGCGGTGAGCATGTTCTGACCGCTGAGTTGGGCCGGCCTGATCCGAGTTCGGAGGATCCGACCATTCAGACTGGTCCCGATCTCACGCCAACGACGACGATCGACCGAGCGGTGGAAAACCCGGACCGACCAGATGAGCAGGTTCGCGTGCGACCGAGAATTCGGGAGCGAGATCCGCGCACTCGGATCACCTTACCCGGCGAATACGCGAGCTATCTATCTGGTGCAATCTCTGGCCGAACGCGGCAGCTTCGCAGCTGCTATGAAACCGCCTTACGGAGGGATCCCAGCCTTCGAGGCAGAGTGCGTCTTCAATTCCAATTGCAGGCCGACGGGACGGTCGCAAATGCCGCGCTGCGCGACAATGAGTTGAACGACCACTTTGAGGGTTGTGCACTGAGGCGGGTCGCCCGTTGGACCTTCGATCCGCCGCCCGAGTCCACTCCTGTAAGCAAGACGTACTCCTTCGAGAGTGGAGAATAGGAGAGCGCCGGCTTGGTCAGTCGTCGAGCGAGTCCAGCAGATCGGTCAGCTCTTCGATTTCTTCTTCATCGCCGAAGGCGATAACTTGGCCGCTGTCGACTTCGATTGCGATTGAGATGAGCTGAAGACGCTCAGAAGAGGCACGGGTGCAGTTGTCGGGGGCTTCGGTCCCGCAGACTGAGGCCAGATCGCCGATGGTGCGCGCAAGGGTCCTGGCCAGCTGCGGCTCGACTCGCCATTGGGCCCAGACCAGACTGAGGGAGGCCTCCGCGGTGTCCAGTTCCGAAATGAGTTGGTCGATGATTTCAAACGACTGCTCCACACCCCGAATCACCAGCTGATTGGTGTCTTCGACCGGTTCAATGACAACGCGCTGGGAAGCTCGATCCCCGCGACACCGTGTGTTTGGGGGACACTCGGGCACGACCTGCCTGAGAACCCGTGCTATCTCGTTGGCGTCTGCGTGCTCGAGCTGCCGCGTCTCCACGGTGGCGGTGGATTCCTCGCCATCTGAGACAACGACCGTCCGTTGTCTTCGTTGCCGTCGCTCATCTGAGCGGGTGTCGTCCATGTTGTCTTGGGCGAGCGCCAAGGTTGGCAATCCGAGGAAGGATATTAGAAGAAGGCTGATTTTGACTCTCATTTAGTTGCTCCTTGCGCCGCGATCGGCCTTTTCACGAGCAATTGCCATGCCGAGTTGGTGAAGGACGACAAGCGGTCCATCCTGGCATTCTGGCCTAGCCAACACTGCCAGAATGTCAGGATTCTGCGCCGACCCAACAAACTCCTAGGACTTTCTGTCCCCCCCTCTTTCCTTTCCCCTTCTCCTCTTTCCTTTCCCCTTTTCCCTTTCTCCTTCTCCCTTTCTCCTTCTCCCTTTCTCCTTCTCCTTCTCC
>CAZDBH010000532.1:0-5371 GCA_964503485.1 uncultured Bradymonadales bacterium
CCATAACCCCAATCAGGGATTCGGTACGACCCGATTCTCACACCCCCTGTACTAGCCCGATGCTCTCCCGATGACCCCGAATGCCGGCCAGCCATCCTTCATGAGCTTGCTTGGCACCGCTTTCCCCACAGAAATGAAGTTCCCGCTTCACGGTAATAGAATCGACAGTCATCTTCTGATAAGTGTACGCAGTCGAAATGACAGTTGTCGCCTCGACGAGGTCGTGGACGAGATCGCGGACCAGCTCGCGAACGTCCAGATGCGGGCGGTCAAGCCAGCGCGAAGCAGCTTGGCGTATAGAACTCGGACCCCAACAGGGGTCTCAAAATAGAAAGGGAGGGCGGGATCTTGGACGAACTTTGCGCCTTTATCATGAACCACTTGGTGCTCGACTTCGAAGGCGAGGCCAACATGGACGTAATCAACGATATGCTCGTTCGAGACGGCGGACCGGTCGCGCGCGATCTGAGGGCTCGTTTGATCGCTGAGCAAGGACCCGACAGCTTTCTCCTTGTTCTTGTCGACTGCCTGAAAGAGTCCCTGCGGGACGGTATCTCAGAGAAGCAAATTCAGGATCAAGTCAAGTTCTACTTGGACGCCTAGCCGCTCATCAACACATCAACTCGTCAAATGGGGCGCCACACAACTCGAACAATCTCATTTGTACTCCTCTTGGTTGCCTTAGCCTCATGTCGCGATCCGACTTCGCGGCCGATCGATTTTCCGACCGAGCCGGCTCCACCCACCGAGCCACCCGGGGACCCAGGGCCAAGCGACGACGACTACACACGCCTCAGCGGTGTTCTGTGCGCAACCTACAGCGATTGGCCGGATTCGTTTCTGAGTGGAGAAGCGGACGCGCTGCTAACGGCCGGTTTGGAAGACGCAGCCGATTCGGCGTTCGACTCGCTTCGCCTGTCTCAGCTAGCCGTAGAGCGATGTCCGGAGTTTCTGTCGACTGAACTCGCTACGGCCGACGGTCGCTTTCCCCGTCCCAGTCCGGCAACCGTGCCGTTTCCATCTCTCTTCGAACAGAGTGACGAGCCGAATCCCGAGCGAGACCTGATTCGCTACCAATGGACTGCTATCGGGCTCGGCTGTGTGGGACTCACCAGCGATGGAGATACCGATCCGCGCGACTTCGAGAGCCGGTTCTTAGCGTCGATGGGCTATTCACTAGACCAGTACCTGCAGGCGAGTGCCGCTCTGAACGACCCGCTCGCCAGCGAGCGCATCTTCCAGAGAATTCGGTCGTGTGTGATCGAAGCAGGGATATCCACGGACTAGAGGTCATGCAATTCTTGTGGTGCTCGCTACAAGGGTTTAGCGGGTCAAACGCTCACAGTCGGCTGCGCACGCTCGCGACTCTACGAGCGCAAGCTCTCAACGACGCTTCGGGTCACTTCATCAGCACGAAGCCGTCGGAATAGTTCCTTCCGAATCTCTTGGGCGTCCTCGACTTCCTGGGCGGCATTCATTTCGTCGACGAGCTCGAGGGTTCGATGCACAATTGGGTGAGACAGTGCCCGCTGGAGTGTTCTACGGTGCAAGGCTGAGCGCCACATCTCCTTCCGAGACTTCAGATAACTGGCAGCCAGATCTTCTTGTACCGGGTCTTGGGCGTCCAGGCCCTGCACGATGACGCGTGTCTCGGGCACGAGCTCGAGTGCGTCGACCAGAACGAGGTACGTAGCGGCCAAGTCACCCATCTGCAGGGCTGCGTTGAGCACATCCAGAAGATTCAGACCGTGGGTGAACCCCAAACGATAGAGGCCGAGAACACCCTCCGGTTTACCCAGTTCGAGAAACAGCTCGATCAACTCGGTGCACACCGCCAGGCTGTCGGCAGGATCCTCCTGAAGGATGGCTGCGTAGGTGTTGACGGCTTCGTTTTGTTCGCCGGCGGAGCGATACGCTCTGGCGGTGGTTCGAAGGGCCAGCAAGAACAACCTGCCCTGCCTGTTTTCGGAGTATTGCCCGGCCGTAACCCCAGCTTCTTTGCATTGAATCATGGCAAGACTAGCAGTCTCGCGGCCCTCTCGAATGGCGCGCTCGAAGTCGCCCTCTCTGAGCGCAACCTCGACGAGGGCAATTCGGCACAGGACGTCGCTCGGGTGGTCGCTCAGCGCTGCCTCGAGCAGCCGTCTTGGCTGCTGAGTCTTGCCATCGCGGATCATCTGCCGGGCCTCTTCGATCACGGCCTCGGACGCCGATTCGGAACTGGTGTCTGGTTCGTTCATCGATTAACAGGATACTCAATCGAGACACCGAGTCGCAAATTAGCTGGCAACCGAGCGGCCAGTTCGCGCCGGACTTGGGAGCGGCGCACCTCCCCAGCTTGACGCCCTGGGGCATTTGACGTAACACCCCCGGTATGAGCGACATCGAAAACCCCTGGGGAAAAAAGGCTCGAGAGGGACTCAACCGTCTGGTCGACCGCATCAGTCAATTCGAGTCACAGGGTGGGTTCGGTGGCGCTGTCCAGCGCGCGGCGGAACGAGTTCGCCGTGAGCAAGACCGGCTCCGCCGGGAACTGGGCACCCAAGGTCCACTCGCCTACGTCGCAAAACTCAGACAAGCCTACGCTAGACTCGAAGTGCCCTTCGGATCAGATTGGGAAACAGTGCGAAGATCCTATCGCCAGCTAATGCGGCGATACCACCCCGACAGACACACCACCGATCCGGAGCGTGAGCGAATCGCCACCGAGATCTCGCAAAAGCTGACGACCGCGTATAACCTACTCGAGAAACATCTGAACGGATGACTCTAGCCGCGATCCTCCGCCCTGCTTCAAAAGGGGTGTTCTGGCTGGGCTAGAGCCGGTATTGTGTTGGGTCATCGCCCCAGGTCGGGGGCTCGAGCGTGCGTGTACGTGATAGACAGCTCTTACGATATTCAACTGAGCGGGTTTCAGGACTCTGCTATCGATCATACTGAGGGCCTCATGAAGGCCTTCGGAATCTCGGAAGATCGTGCGCGTGGTCTACTGATCCAACTCCCAGTGATCGTCAAGTCGAAGGCCAGCGGGCAAGAGGCGCTCAAATACCTCTCAGCGCTAAAACGCATTGGAGCGGACGTTCTCGTCGTCGACTCAGACACCCGTTCACCCGTAACCGCCGCAGATCTCAAGGAAAAACCGGCTGCGAACGTGACGATCGATGAGCCGGTGGCGCCGCCCGCTACGCCTCCCAAAAAGCCCCGTGCCACGATGATTGGCTTGCCTACCCGCGAGACGAGCGAGGCAGCTAAGACCGACTCTTCTACGCCAAAGGAGCTGCTCGATCCGTTCCGGGTACTCCGCGAGCCCGATCTGCTCGACCTAGACGCCATGATGAGCGAAGTCGAGTGGGACAAGGACGAGCTCTCCGACGAATTAGAACGATCGCCACAGCCTCATACCTTTGCCCCGGCATGGGGGCTGGCAGATGAGCTATTCGATCACGCCTCGGAACCACCCATTCCCGACGATCCATTCGGCACTGGACCTGTGCAGACTCACTTCGAGAGGCACCCATCTGCCGAGTACGATATCGGGGACGACCTCGATTTCATGGAGTCGTTCGAGTCCCCGGGCTCCGATCCGAGTACCGCGGCGTTGGAACCCAGCCACAGCGTGTTGGGACAGCAACAACAGACCGTCGCCGAGTTGATTCGAGACCTCTACGGCAACGAGAACATCGCTCTCGAATCACAGGAGAGCGAGCTCAGCGAGGAGTTGGACTTTGCCTCGCAAGGTCGTCAGCCGACCGCTCCACCCAATGAAGAACCGCTCAAGATCACAAACGACCAGTCAGCTGTCGAGCCATCGAGAAGCCCCTCGAGCCCATCCCTCGAACAGGCTGGACCCACGGTGGATAACTTCCTCGGCAACGAGACGCCCCATGAAGTGCAATTGGTCGCAGACGACCAAAATCAGTCGAGCACATGGGCAATCGAACTTGGCGACAGCCCCCTGACCGGGCGGTTGCCCACGCCGCCGGCTCTGCTGGCACAGATCGAAGACTTCGAGTCGACCGGTGGGACCCCACTCTCAAACCGTGCTGCCGCAGCAGCAGACCGCCGAAAGGAAACCAGCGAGCTCGAAGGCGTCGCCAAACCCCCTCAGAAACCAAAAAACCCATTCAGTGGCATCACGTTGCCCTCTGTGTCCCCGAAAGTGTTGATATGGGGCGGCGCATCGCTCGCAGCGGCGGTGCTGATTGGGGCGATTGTCTATGCGATCGCTAGCCGAGAAGGGACCCATCCGGGCCAGGAAGCAGTACTTGCCCACGCCAGCCTGTTGGCCGGCCTCGAATTTAGCGAATCGCGGGTTGTCACCCTGCCCAACCAGGGCGAGGAGCGCGTCCCACTCAACTTCCAAGCGGGGGCTTGCTACGGCTGGATTGCGACCAACAACACAACTCACAACTGCGACATTAACGTCTACCTCAACCAAGACGGCAGACTCCTACAGCAGGATTCGTCCACCGAGACACATGCTGTGACCTTCAGTTGCGCGCTCGAAGACGGGGAAGCGGAACTGCGAATCGTCAACACGTCCGCAGCACCGTGCGAGATCGCAGTGGGCAACTTTCGAAGCGCCAGCCGCCCTGCGTGGCCTCTAGACCCATACGTCGGCCTCTATCTGATTCAACTCAACTCGCTGCGCGCCGAGCCGTTGCTAAGACAGGGTGATGTCCAACACGGCGACTTGGGACGCGGACAGTCCGTCGAGCAAGAGGTCGTGATACCCGCCAACAAGTGCCTCTCTTTTCTGGGCATCTCTCAACAGGGAACCGATCTCGACGCCGCCCTATGGATCGACGGGAACCGCGTCAGCGGCGACAACCGAATGAACAACTACCCGCTCGTGGGTAGTTGCGCAGGTGCGACGACTCAGCTGGGCCATGTCGAGTTCTCGATGGTCAGTGGTAGTGGACCGTTCGTTTGGCAAGAGCTGGACGGCCCGGTCGATTCCAGCGGCTTGTAACTCACGACGATAGAGCTGGGCGTGTTGACACGGCGGGAGCCCCGTACGTACACTCCACGACTGATCACTCTTAAAAACGGATCGGAGACTGGATGATTACAGACCACGAAATCGAAGACATGCTCTACCAGATGCCCTATCCGTTCGAAAACCACTCGGATGGTCTTTGGGTACTCCATGATGAAGAAGACCAGATCGACAACATCCTGGTTCATCACGAGTCACCGTTGCTGACCGTTCGGGTCAAAGTCATGAACGTACCCGACGAGCAAAAGGAGGCGTTCTTCGAAGATCTCCTCAAACTGAACGCCTCAGAACTCGTTCACGGAGCTTACGGAATCGAAGACAGCTCCATCGTGATTACGGATACAATTCGTTCAGAGAACCTGGACCTGAATG
>CAZDBH010000533.1:0-5345 GCA_964503485.1 uncultured Bradymonadales bacterium
GCGGTAAAACCGGCGGGGCGGTCGACCTGGTCGAGGCCTTCGCGGTCTATCTCCTCGTATTGTGGTGCTAGCTCGGGGGCTACTAAGTCGCCGACCAACTCGAGGATATCCCCGTAGAACTCGGTGGCTTCTTCTGCGTTTTTGAAGCCGTCTTTGGTCTTGTAGAACGACTCGGTCAGCTTCACGAGCGGCTCCCAGTCGAGCCATTTGTCCACGTAATAACGGAGGTCTTCGTTGTCGGTATAAAAATTAGCCATTGTGTTGCTCCCCAGATCCGTCTGTAGCTTCGGCTACGTTGTGGGCCGATTGAGTAAAGAGTCCGGTTTTCATTATTCGTACGAGCTCCGCGGTGTGGCGCCCGTTGATCGTGTTGTTGTGTTCGGCGTCATCACCCAGGACCACGCCGAGGCTTTCAACCGTAGCGAAACCTGCGAGTACCAAGCTGATCAACTGTAGAACGTAGGACTCGGGGTCCACCTCCGGGTGGATTTCCTCGGTCTCCTGGCCCTTCCTGATGTACTTGGCGACCATGCCAATCCAGGGACGAACGTACTCCGACAGGTAGCGGCGCATCTCTTCGGGCCGGTCGAGGGCTTCTCTGACCAACAGTCGCGCCCTGTTGTTATCCGCGGCGAAGAACGAGATCACCTCTTCGACCACCCGATCGAATCGTGTGATTCCGTCGTGTGCTGCCGCCATCAAGAGGCGAGGCAGGACCTCGTTCCAGCGAGACAACAGGTTCTCGAGAACCGCCTGCCGCAATACTTCTTTAGAACTGAAGTGATACAGGAGCGATGGTTTGCGAATGCCAACCGAGTCAGCCACCGCTTGAATCGGAGTCCCATCAAAACCACGTTGGGCGAATAGCTGTGTGGCTGCGTTTAGGATGGCGGTTCTGACGTCCACGAAGTGCCCTCGAGTTCGGAGTCCCTTCCGAATGCTTGACGTTTACCTACCAAATGGTAGACAGCGCTTCAAGCGTTTCTTGGTGTTTTTTGGGTGCAAACTCGTATTCCTGCCGGAAAGAGCGGCCTGAGCGCCAGGCGAGGTGATCAAAATCGCACCTCTGTCTCTTTTTTCATTTGACGAAAAGCGCTCGGTCGGCTAGAAGCCCGCGCGGAAGAGGTATCTCACCTAGGTGGCGATCCCGCCGCCTGTGTGTCAGTACTAGATTTGAGGAATAGTTGTGAATACTGAATTTTCTAATCTCAGGAATATTGGAATATCCGCTCACATTGACAGCGGGAAGACCACGCTGACCGAGCGCATTCTCTTTTTCACGAACCGGATCCACGCGATTCATGATGTTCGTGGCAAAGACGGTGTGGGCGCGAAGATGGATTCGATGGAATTGGAGCGGGAGCGCGGTATTACTATCGCCAGTGCCGCAACCCACTGCGAATGGGCCGACCATCATATCAATATTATCGATACTCCCGGACACGTTGACTTCACCGTCGAAGTCGAGCGCTCACTACGCGTGCTCGATGGGGCGGTGCTCGTTCTCTGTTCGGTCGCGGGTGTTCAGAGCCAGTCTCTGACCGTCGATCGACAGATGAAGCGATACAGCGTGCCCCGAATCGCCTTTGTGAACAAATGCGACCGGACGGGCGCCAACCCCCAGCGGGTCGCCGCTCAACTGCGCGAACAGCTCGCGCACAACCCCGTGCTGATGCAGTTGCCCATCGGGCTCGAGGACAATCACCGCGGTGTGGTCGACCTGGTCGAGATGGAGTCGCTGCTCTTCGAAGGTAGTTCCGGAGAGAACGTCATCCGCGGGCCGATTCCGGAAGATATGCTCGAAGCAGCTGAAGCGGCTCGTGAAGAGTTGTTGGACGCGGTCTCGATGTTCTCGGACGAGCTCACGGAAGGCATGCTCGAAGAAGCGGTGACTTCCGAGATGATTCACACGGCCGTGCGCGACGCGACCATCAACTTCCAGATAACGCCGGTGTTCATGGGTTCGGCCTACAAGAACAAGGGGGTCCAACCCCTTCTCGACGCGATTACTGCCTATCTTCCAGCACCGGACGATGTCGGCAACGTCGCTTTGGATTTGGACAACGACGAGGAACCGGTCAACGTCGAGACGGACAACGACAAACCGCTCGTCGTGCTGGCCTTCAAATTGGAGGACGGTCGATATGGGCAGCTGACCTACCTTCGGGTGTATCAGGGCCGGTTGACCCGAGACGGCACGATCATCAACACTCGAAGCGGAAAGAAACACCGCATCGGTCGTTTGGTGCGAATGCACTCTGACGAGATGGAAGAGATCAGAACAGCTGGCTCGGGCGATATCGTCGCAATCTTCGGGATTGACTGTCACTCCGGCGATACATTTACTGACGGAACCGTAAATTACGCGATGACGTCGATGCATGTGCCGGAGCCGGTCATTTCACTGTCGATTCGACCGGTCGACAGCAAGTCCGAAACGAATATGAGCAAGGCGCTCAACCGCTTCACCAAGGAAGACCCGACTTTCCGAGTCCACGTCGACCCCGAGTCAAATGAGACCGTGGTCCGGGGCATGGGAGAGCTTCATCTCGACGTTTACATTGAGAGAATGAAGCGAGAGTACAACGCTCAGGTAACGACGTCGCCTCCCCAGGTCGCCTACCGAGAGACCATTACTCGGCGGGCAGAGTTCGACTACCTGCACAAGAAGCAAACGGGTGGTTCCGGCCAATACGGTCGAGTAGCCGGCTTCATGGAGCCTTGGGAAGACGATGAGTTCGAGTTCGTCGACAAAATCGTGGGTGGAGCGATTCCCCGCGAATACATCAAATCAGTCGAGAAGGGCTTTCGTCAGTCCTTGGGGAAAGGCACCAAGATTGGTCATCCCGTCGTGAACGTCAAAGTGACGATCAACGACGGCCAGTCGCACAGCGTCGACTCCTCGGAGATGGCATTTCAAGCGGCTGGACGCGGGGCATTCCGCCAAGCATATGAGCGGGCAAAGCCCACTATTCTCGAGCCGGTGATGCGGGTCTCGGTCGAGGGCCCCTCGGATCACAATGGAGCCATCCTTGGTACCTTGATGTCACGACGTGGCAATATCGTGGGTACACAAGAGATGGATGGGTATACTCGTGTCGAAGCGGAAGTTCCGCTCGCCGAGATGTTCGGATACGCCACGACCTTGCGATCAAACACGCAGGGCAAGGCGGAGTTTACAATGGAATTTTCACGCTATCTGCCAGTTCCAATGAGTGTGGCGGAAGAGTTGATCAAGAAAGCCGCTGACGAGAAGAAAGGGAACTAGGGGGACACCATGTATCGCAAAGAGATAAACGAACAGAGCCCTCTCCGAATTCTGGAGGCCTCCATTCATGGTGGTCTCGGAAGAGGGAATTTGGGCGTCGTAATGGCGCGAGCCGGCGTCGGTAAAACTGCCTGTTTGGTTCAGATCGCACTCGACGATCTGATGCGGGACCGAAAGGTCCTTCACATCAGCCACAACGGTCAGAAAGTCGAGCACATCCTGTCTTGGTATGATGCGATTTTCGACGACTTGGCTTCTCAGAACCACCTCGAAGACCGGGAAGCGGTCCGAGCTAGCGTGTCGCGGAATCGACTCATCAAGACCGATACGACACCGCTCACAGCCGATACCGTTCAACGAACGATTGCACTGTACTCCGAGCACCTCGGTTTCCAGCCAGACGCGATCATCATCGACGGTTACGAGTGGGCTCCTGGCGCCGATACGGCAGCAACTCTGACTGCGCTCAAGGACTGCGCAAAAGAGCTTGATGCGGAACTCTGGATGAGCGCTCAGACCCATCGGCAGGACGATGAAGTAGAGGGACCAATACCTGCTCCTTGCGGGGAACACAGCGATCTGATCGATGTAGCACTGGCGCTGGATCCTGAACGAAATCACGTGCTGCTGCGACTACTCAAAGACCACGATAATCCGGAAGTCACATCCGCGACCACACTCGAATTGCTGTGTGACACGATGCGGTTGGTCGTGACGGGCTCTTTCGAGCCTGTCGGGTCCCTGACAGCTCGCGGATACACTCTGCTCTCTGGAGCAGCACCGGGTAGCGAGGCATTC
Source organism: uncultured Bradymonadales bacterium (assembly GCA_964503485.1). Classification (GTDB taxonomy): domain Bacteria; phylum Myxococcota_A; class Bradymonadia; order JAFGEP01; family JAFGEP01; genus CAZDBH01. Next base: position 4,067 of record CAZDBH010000533.1, read on the forward strand.
TTCGGAGAGTGCGCTCAAGAGTGGGGGCTCACCGAGCTCAACTACTCGTTCAAGGGCCGAGAAACGGCGCGCAAGCGCGGCTTGGTTCTGCTGTCGAACGCCGAGCTCAAGCAGGGCGCCGTCAGCAAGAGCTATCTAGAGTCGCAGATGCACCGCACGTACTCGACTAGCCCGGAGTTCAAGAAGATTCTCCAGTCGATTTGGCACCAGGTGAACACCGCTGGCGAGGTCTTCGTCGTCGGCGTCATCAATGAAGACGGTACGGTCAAAGGCGGCACCGGCTGGGCAGCTGAGCTCGGCAAGCACCTGGACAAGACACTCCACGTCTTCGATCAGGAGCGCCACGCGTGGTTCAAGTGGAATGGTAAGTCCTGGCGGGAAGCTGGTGAGCCCAAAGTGACAACTCGGCGATTCACTGGTACGGGTACTCGCCATCTGAGCGATGATGGAAAGCCATTCGCGGCCTATTCGAGCGCTCCTTCAGCTGACACCGAGTCAGTCTTCCGCTTCTTCCTGCTCTGTGACCGGCTCCATGCTGGGCTCATCCTCTGACACCGTATCGTGAAACTTGGTTAAGTCGACCATCAGGCGACCGTCCTCGAGCTGACTCAGCACGTCGACGAATCGCTGGCCCACCAGAATCTCGTCTGGCTGGTAGATATGGCGAGCGAAGGTTGTTTGACCGTAGGTTCCGTCGTGCCCGATCATTGTGGCGATGACGATCACCAGATGATTGTGGGGGTCATCCCAATCGACGTCTCGGAGTGGGCTCTCCTCGTCGATTTCGTGAATGACTGTCCAACTGAGCGTGAACATCGGCGACCGATCGCGCAGCAGTTTCAAGTCGTGGAGTCTGCGGAGGTGGTCACCCTCTGGCGTGACTTCCTCGATGAGCACGGTGAGGGACATCGACGCTTCCACGATCTCGTGCCCTTTTGCGTTGCCGGCCCTGAAGATCAAGCAGGGTTTCCCGTGGCGGTTAGTGACGGTCATGATACCGCTGAAGAGCACGCTCGACTGGGGACGCGACACTTTCGAGAACATCAATCCGGTCGCCATCGCCACTCCGAACAGTCCGAAGGCCGCTTCGATAGTCACCGCCATATCAGCCCATGGGGTTGCAGGGTGCATGGCCCCATATCCCAAGGTCGACATGGTTTGGACGCTGAACGCGAACGCGTCAGCGAATGACTCGGGGCCAGCGCCGTATATCGAGCCCGGCTCGAGCATGTAGATTCCCGCGAAGAAGACGTTCACGATCAGATAGAGGAACGCTAGG
>CAZDBH010000534.1:0-5338 GCA_964503485.1 uncultured Bradymonadales bacterium
GCCACTGCTGGCCCAGCACGAGCGGTGCGAGTTCCCAGGTGTGAACGGGTTGATTATCACTCTGGCGGTCCACCATCGCGCCGACCAACGAGGCCATTCGCTGACCGCGCGTCCCTTCGCCGGACATGGCGTCGAGGGAGTCGAGGGCCCACTGCGCTCCAGTTTGTCGGGACGAGACCCGCGCCTCGATGACGGTGAGATAGCGCTCGATGTCGTCCGCTTGGATTCCGGCGGTTTGCAGCCCTTCCCTTGCCAGAGGAATCAGGCGGTTGCAGATCAATTCGTGGGCGGGAACCGACTGTTTGTCGAGCCAATCGAACTGGGCGTTCAAACCCCTGCGGGCTGCGGCCAAAAAGTTGGCCTTTGCGTCGCCGAAACTCATGTGTTGTGTAATGTCACCGTGCTCTTCCAATACACCGGACATGAGGCCGAAGAAAAAGGCGGCATTCGCCACTTCGTCGAGGGGCGTCGGCCCAGACGGCAGCACTCGATTCTCAATTCTCAGATGGGGTTTTCCATCGGTTACGCCGTAGCAGGCGCGGTTCCAGCGATAGACAGTGCCGCAATGAAGCTGGAGGGCTTGCAAACGCGGCGCCCGACCCGCCTCGAGGGCCTCGAATGGATCTTCCACGGTGTCGACCAGTCCCAGCAGAACTTTGAAACGACCGATGTCTTCGCGGTAGATCTCCAGAACCGACTCTTTGACCCACGCCCGACCGAAACTGACCCTTGCCAGCGCTTGGCGGGCATGAGCCGTCTCGCGTCTGGTATCAATCGACTGCTCGAAGAGTGCGATTCGCGTCTCTTTCCACAGTTTGCGGCCGAACAACAATGGGGCGTTGGCGGCCGCCGAGAGGACCGGCGCACACACGGCCTGGGCAATATTATAGAAGCGAGCGAATTCTTCGGGTGAAACCTGAAAGTGGATCTGGAAGCTTGTATTACAGGCTTCCAGCATCACGGATTCGTGCGAAATGTTGAGGTCGTCTACGCCCTTGATATTGAGTTCGTACTCTTCTCCCCGGAGTTCACACAGCGCTTTGTTGAGAGCGAAGTAGCGCTCCATCGGCGTCATGTTCGCCAAGGTCATGTGCCCCTGCTCGAGAGTGGGCAGGATACCGACCAAGGCGACCTGTGCGCCGCGGGCGTTGGCGACTTGGCGTACCAGTGCAAGATGGGCGACGATGTCGTTTTCCATTCGACTGAGGCAGTCTGCCCCAAGTACCAGTGGGTCTAGGTTGAACTCGAGATTGAAACGGGCGAGTTCGGTTGTGAATGCGCTGTGCTTGAGATGCTCGAGGACGTCAATTGAAATCGGGGCCGGACGGTTGGCTGCGTCAATCAAAAAGAGCTCTTGCTCCGCCCCAATTCTCCGGACGCCGGTCTCGAGCAGTCCCTCGTCGAGCATCCGCTCTAACGCTTGAACATCATCGAGCAGCGATCGGGTGAATCGTCGCCTTTGCTCCCCTTCTAGCTCTTGTTTGACGTCGAGGTTGCCCATGGATGGCCAATTCGATTCGGTGTTGATTTCAAGAGCTTACCGCAGTCGGCAAGAGCTGGCCACTACTCGGTGGATTCGGAGGCGTCGGCATCGCCGTCAGACGTATCGTCTTCTTCCGAAGCAGGGCAGGCGTAGGGTGCGTCGTCAATGCCGACGAACACGCCGTCATCAACTCTGACCGATGCGAAGGTCGAACCGGCGAGAGGAATTGGCAACGGGATGGTTACGTCTCCCGCTACCGTCCCACAGAAGAAGTCCGCGGAGTCGACTCGACCACTTAGCGTGAGGGTCGCAACGATATCGCGGAAAGTAACAGCGTTGGCGTCGCCGACCATGGTGACCTCACCCAAGTCGGCTACCCATGTACCGTCGTCCTCGTAGGGAACATCTTCGGCAGTAATAGCATCGCCCACTGGGTCGCGAGCATCAGCCCGGGCCTCTCCAGCAGAATTGACGTCAGCCGTCAGCGGCTGAAAGGAGAGGTCAATGGTCTGGGCATCGACATCGACGACTACGGTCGTATCGAAGTAGATCGGCTTTTCGGTATCGACCACCGTGGAGAGCGATAGCATGAAAGTTCCCGAGAAATCGATAACGACTCCCTCACCGGTGTTCGCGTCGACGCTCCGCGCGTCCGCCGTTGCGTCGGCGAACTCGTTGTAGCGGCTTTCTGTGTCAGGTGTGGCACAGGCTGCAAACAGGGTCACAAAGAGCAATACGATTGTTAATGTTCTATTCATAAGTCCACATTGTCCTGGAACGTTTTCGCTATCTTTTTTGGTAGCATTGAAACGCTCGATGTTGTAACCCTTGACGTCCGTCGCAACAAGCGAAAAGTTTCCGACTGGTTGCGACGCCGTACGGCCGCAGTTTTTGGCCGCCCAACCTCTTTTAGTGGGAAGTTGGGTATCGGTCAAACTGTCGGGACGGCCATATTAATCGGTATAGCCATAACTATTCGGAAGGATCGAAAGAAAATGCATATTCGTCTTCGAGGTTGGGTGTCAGTAGTCGTTGTGTTGGCGATGACTCTTGGGTTGGTGAGCAGTGTGTCCGCTGGCGGTATTGCGGTAGCGCGATTCGGTGGCGAGCACGGTAATCCAACTGCGACCAATCCATCCGTCATTTACTACAATCCGGCGGGCTTGGCCTTCGAATCGGGCTACCGGCTGATGATCGACGCTAACCTAGCGCTGCGTTCGGCCACCTACACTCGCCCCGAAGATGCGATCTCTCGACAGCCACCGAGCGATACCGAAATCGCAGCAAATGCCGGTGAAGGCTCTGTCGACAACTTCCTTGTGTCACCCTTTATAGGCTTTGCTACGGACTTCGGAACCGACGCTCCCTTCGCGGTAGCCGTCGGATTCTTTGCCCCGTTTGGTGGCAAATCGGTATGGGACCAGGTCGATCCGGTGGACGGCGCCCCGGGTGGCGCCATTGACGGACCGCAGCGCTGGTACGTTACCGAGGGAACGATCCAAACATTGGCGATATCGCTGGCCGCTGCGTACCGGATCCCGTCTCTTCGCCTTTCTGTCGGCCTTGCAGGCAATCTCTACCTGTCTGATATCGACACGATTCGAGCTCGAAACACGAACGGTTCCGACGACATCCTGACCGAGTCTGGCGGACTCCAGGAGGGTCGCTCTTGGTTAGTCGGTTCCTCGACCGATATCGGACTCGGTGGTGGCGTGCTTTGGGAAGCCGTCGAAGACACCTTTTGGGTTGGGGCGAGCTACCAAAGCCAGCCTGGCTTTGGCGAAATCCAGTTGGAGGGGACTCTGGACAATCTCCTGGCTGCGGGTCAACCGGCCCAATCAGACATCATCATCACGCAGAGTCTGCCCGACATCGTTCGACTCGGCTTCCGTTATCGACCGAGCTCTTCTGTCGAGCTTCGCCTTTTCGGCGACTATACTCGCTGGAGCACATTCCAAGACCAGTGCATCGTCGGGTCCTCCGTTTCTGATGTCGAAACAGTCTGCACCGTCGATGACAGCGGCGCCCAGACCAGCGACAGCGACGAAAACTCACTGTTGGTCCAGAACTTGGTTCGTCGCTGGGAAGATTCGTTTGGGGTACGAGTCGGAGGTAGCTACTGGCTCCTCGATGGCGATCTCGAACTCCTGTTGGGTGGCGGCTTCGACAGCAACGCGATTCCCGACGAATCCCTCGAACCCGCTCTTCAGGACTACGATAAGGCAACCGCAACGCTTGGTGGCACCTACCAAATCACGGATTGGTTCGCTGCGTCTCTGAGCGCTACCAACGTCTTCTATTTCGAGCGGGACACCCGGGGCGTGGCGACTGCCGAACGCTTCTCGCCGGCCAGCCGGCAACCCAACTCCTCAGGTATCTACAACCAGAACGTCTTCCTCATTAACACCAATTTTTCCTTCACCTTTGGTGGCAGCGACTCCGACGACGAAGTCATCGACGACGTCCAAGAAGAGATGGAGGAAGAAATTCAGGAAGAAGTCGAAGAGGTCCAAGAGTCGTAGAATCGACGCCGACCTGTGGTTCTTCCACCATCAACCCAACTACAAATCACTCGACTCGCCTAGACAGGGAGTCCGAGTCCATTGAATCAAGCCCGTCCATATCGTAAATAGAACGGGTGCCCGTGCCGCGGCCCGCGGCAGATTTGGGCTATTCAAGCAAGGAGTTCCCCTTTGAGGCTTTTCGCAAGACGTGGTGTGACGGGTGAGAGGAAGCGACTTGGCTTGCTCGGAACCTGCCTGATCGCTTCAATCTTCTGCCTACTTACCGGAACAACGCTGTTCGAGTTCAGTGCCTCGGCCCAGACAGAGGAACCAGTACACCCGGTGGCTGTTGATCAGCACAGCGCCACTGAAACCGCTGGTGACCAGCATGTCGATTCGGCCGCAACTGGGCACGATGAAGCAACAGATTCGCATGGCGACCACGGCGACCACGAAGAACAGGGCGACACTGGAGCAGCCGATCACCGTAGTGAGACTGGCGACGACCATCACTCGGAGGGAAGTAGCGAAGAACACCACGGCGAAGAGCATGGAGGAGGCCACGGCGGTGGCCACAGCGACCCCGTTGCGCCTGTTCTGCTGTGGCTCGTCATCATTTTGGCCTGCGCGAAGGTCGGCGGCGACCTCTTCGATCGCATGGGCCAGCCGGCCGTACTAGGTGAGTTGCTGGCGGGCGTACTCATCGGAAACGTACTCTTCTGGTTCGGTGTCGACTTCATCACGGTACTCAGGGAGGGCACCACCCTCTTTGACGTCGCCGACATGATGGCGGTAGGTGATTCCGCCTCGAATGCGCTGAGCACGGCCTTCCAAGGCCAGGCCGACATGGTGAACCGGTTTGCTCCGATGGCTGACTCGCAGACGCTTTCGGGCCACATCCAACTTTCGAGACATCTGGACATCTTCAGCCGCGTTGGTGTGATCATCCTCCTGTTTATGGTCGGCCTCGAGTCGAATATCCAAGAGATGATGCAGGTCGGCGTGACTAGTTTCGTCGTCGCTATCGTCGGTGTGGTTGCCCCTTTCCTGCTGGGCTTCGGCTCCAGTTACGTGCTGCTGTCGGACGCGACGGTTTACGTCCACCTCTTTATCGGTGCCACACTCTGCGCCACGAGCGTCGGAATCACCGCCCGGGTCTTCAAGGACCTGAAGAAGCTCCACACCAAAGAAGCGAAGATTATATTGGGCGCCGCCGTGATCGACGACGTGCTCGGTCTGATCATTCTCGCGGTCGTACAGGGGTTGATCGTCGCCGCTGACTCGCCGGCATCCGATATCAATTTGAGCTTCGAGATTCTCAAAATCGTCATCCTGTCCATCATCTTCCTCG
>CAZDBH010000535.1:0-5329 GCA_964503485.1 uncultured Bradymonadales bacterium
CATGACTAGCACCCGCTCGATGGGGAGAGGGCCCTCGGAGTCGACCAGGGCTTGTAAGGACTGCCCGTCGATATTCTCCATCACCAATGCAGAGCGGCCGCCGGTTACTTCGACGACATCGGAGATCTGCACGATGTGAGGACTATTTAGCCTGCTGAGGGCACTAACTTCGTTGTCGAAGCGAGCGCGCGTCCCAGGGCCGTTATCGGTCTTCACGACTTTAACCGCGAAGACTCGGGGGATCTGCGTGGATATGGCGCGATACACCACCCCACTGCTTCCAATTCCAATTATCTCGGTCAATACATAGCGGCCATCGAGATCCCGACCCACTAACTCCCGCGCTTCGGCGTGGATCTCCTCTTTCGGGGTCGATTTGTCATACCCGATCAAGGTGCCCTCTTCGCCACAGAAGGCAGGAGCCTCGTTGAGTGTCGCCCTAAGCGAGGGTAAAGACTCGCATTCTTCAAGGTCACAGCTCAAAACGACCGTATCTTCAAATCCAATCAGCGACATGATTCAGCGCCCATTCATTCATTTCGGTGACTGTATAGTTCAAACTGCGTGCCACCTCGCCAACGTACTGAAATAACTGGATTTGCAAGAAAACAGACCCGACGAAACGACCAGATACTGTCCAAAATCGCGACACCGTTGTCAGGGAGGTGTGGCATCGAGCAACAGTTGTGCAACTGTCCTCGAAAATCCGGTTGCGTAGACCCTTATGTTACCAGGTGGTTCGCCCTTTTGGTTACCAGGCGGAAACCGGCACACCGGATGGTAACTCGGCAACCCATCGGCACCTACATCCACCTCATTGAAAACTGTTAGGTAATTTACCCACTTAGACCGAATAGGATAAATCCATCCGAAATGGGCACGAAATTGCAGTCAATATGGCTCGTGTTCGGAAACGAACGCCAGAACATAAAGATTGGGGCTGAGTGCATCGCGCACCCTGCTTCAACCATTGTCCTTGTCGGTGGGGTGCGCCTGACTTTGCCTATTCCCCTCCTATCTCGCTGTTGCCCAGGTCCCCCACCGGCAAGGAAACAATGGTCACGAGTTCTGAACTTCCCACCAAAATCTAACCTCAAATCAACCTCTGGTTGTCCATTTGCCGTGAGCGTTCACCGTATTCGACAGTATCGTCGAAAATCCCACCTCTATTCGACATAATTGTAGAACACTCAACCTGCCCAACAATCCAGCAAATCAAACAAAACACTCTGCAATTCCCGACAGTTAGACTGGAAGAACTAAAAAACGCCAAAATGGCATTCAACTTGCGATAGGTCTCAGCGGGGTTCGGTGGCGAAGAAGTTTGGACGGTAGGATATGAAAGACGACAGCAAATTGGTTCTGGGACGAAAAGTCGACGTAGCGACCTGGAAGAAGCGTTTCGAGGGCACCATGGGTACCCTCTTACTCGGCTGTGATTGGCTCGCTCGGCGCCTTAACAGACCCCAGCCTCGGCCCGCCTTCCCGACCATCTACGCCAGCTAAAAAGCAGCGTAAGAGCCAGTATCCAGCCAAGTGGGCCGGAGGCTGGCATCGTAGCCACCTGGCAACTCAATCCTCCACCCTTGAAAATCAGCGCTTCCTCTTCCAGCTCCTCATCGAAGAGAATTTCCTCGCACACCTCGTCCTCTATGTAGGCTTGAGCCCTAAACGTGGCTGTGCACCACCAGTTGGGCGTCGGGGAGCGAGGGATCGCCCCGTCCTCGTCGACGTTTGTGAATGTGTAGGCATGTTGATTCCAGAATTGACGGGCGGGCGCCCAGGCCTCGTCCCCACCCTCGAAGACCGTGATTCCACTGATCCCGCGGCCGAAGAAGTCATTTGAGCCCAGTACCACCTCGGCTGCGCCGTCATTGTCCACATCGGCGATGACTGGATACTCTAGCCAGGTGCCGCTGCCGTGCTGGTCGAATTCAAACAGGGTGCGGCCCGAGCCCCCGTCGAGAATCCGAAAGGTCCGTTCGTCGGCGTAGGCGATCTCATAGTCACCATCGCCGTCAAAATCGAATGCGGATAGCCCAGCCGAGCCGCTGGAGCGATCGCTTGCCGCAACCATCCAGACGTGCTGTCCCTGATGGTCGACGAGGTATACGTGGTCAAAGGAGGCGACCGCAATCTCGGGCCACCCGTCGCCATCGAAGTCGGCTATTGTAGGCGGACCAGCCAGTTCGGGCGCTTCGCGCAGTTCTTCTGACCAACACATTCCACCGTTTTGGGCCACGTTGATGCAGCGAATCTCTGCGGGGTCGGGTAAGACCTGAATGAGCTCTGGGTAACCGTCCCTGTCGACATCAGCCAGCCCTACCGGTCCGTAACGACTCGTGCTCTGCCACAGGACCCGCCCGCTGCGGGTGAAGATCGCCCGCTCGGTGATGATCTCTTGCATGCCGTTCCCGGTAATGTCGGCTGCGAAACTCAGCCCAAACTGGGGAACGAGATCGGTCGAGGCGACGACGTCACCGTCTAGATTGACCGCAGCCGTCGCTCCAATGATCTCGGCTTCGCCATCCCCGTCCAAGTCGGCCAGCGAGGGGCCGTTTCCCGGTACGGAGAAATCATAGAAATCGAGGAAATTCCCCTGGCCGTCCAAGCAGATGACGCCGGACCGGGTGTCATCGAAGGCCTGAACACAGATCTCGTTGGTTCCGTCGCCCTCCAAATCGCCAATAACGGGGCTGGCGTTGGCGTCGAAATCAAATCCTTCAATTTCGTCGAAAATCCAATGGACCCGACCAGACTCTCCGCTGAGCGCTACCAGAGTGAGACTGGTCGTGTTCTCACGAATGTCCGCCGCCACGAAGACGACGTCTGCTACGCGGTCGCCCGTCACCTCCCCGACCGCCGGCATGCTCATGACGTCTGTCGCGCCAGGCATGACGCTATTCTCGAGCCACTGCCATTGAATCACGGCGTCACGCGGCGATCCCGCGGCCCATGAGGCGGCGCTGAGAAGAAGGACACTGAAGAGGGTGGACACGGATACTAGGCTCTTGAACATCATACTTCTCGTGTTAGTTCGAATAGCTTCGTACACAGCGAACGCCCACCGTACTATCAGAACCGGCCGGTGGGTTAAAGCTCCGTTCGGCCGCCCTCAGACGGCCGGGTTCGGTCGCGAAAGAACCACCGCGCAGGACTCGAGAGCCGCTGAAGGATGGTCCCCATGGATCGGTGACGTCGTCCGTACCGAGATCGTCTTCAAATCGGTCGTGGCACCACTCCCAGACGTTTCCAGCCATGTCGTACAGACCCCATCCGTTGGGCTCCATCTGACCGACAGTCTGAGTGCTTCCGTCCGAGTTTCCGGCGTACCAACCGAGTGTGTCGGCGGTCTGGTCGCTCCCCGTACAGGAAGCAAGTTCGCCCATGTAAGTCGTTCCTGACTCACCGGCCCGGTAGAGAAACTCCCACTCGGCGTCAGTTGGCAATCGATACCCTGAACACGAATAGATCGCTTCTTCGTCGAACTCGCTGTGCACCGAACACGTCGTGCGCAGCTCCGTCCCAGTGCAGTCGTAGCAGCCCTCCAGTCCCTCTTCTTCCGAAAGGACTGTGCAGTAGGCGGCGGCCTGATGCCAGTTGACTCGCTCCACGGGACAGTCGATGCAATCGACGTTGGCTGAGGGATTGTAGCCCATCAACGCCTCGAACTGAGCTTGGGTCGCAGGCGTCACCGAAGCGACGATGTTGTGAGTGAGCGTGACCGTGTGCTGGGTTTCTCGTCCTTCGGTTCGGCATGGGTCCGAGGCGGGAGACCCCATCACGAATTCGCCGCGCAGGACTCTTGTAGTTCCCTCGGGCGGCTCTTCGACAATGTCTCCCGACACGTCTGTTTCGGCGCCGAGATCGACCTCGGGAGTCGTGGCTGGATCGTCGCTGCACGCCGAAACGGCAATCCAGAACAAGGAACCGATGACAACAGTGGAGATTCGATTAGGCATACCACCCCTTGAAGGCGTTTCTCAGCCAGCTGAGTGGTACACTACTAACGCGGTGTTGTCATCGGTCGCCGAGACGGTGCCGGAGTCAATTCTCGACAACCGCCATGAACATGTCGGCGATCTGCTGGTGCCCTTCCGGATTGGGATGAATGCAGGTCAGATCAAACCACGTCGGGGTTCTCGGTCCACGGTAGCAGGGCCCTCGAGGGTCGTTGTTGTTGAATCCATGACCGCAGAACGCCTCCAGCATGAAGATCATGTCGACGCCATAGTCGACCGCGATACGTAAAAACTGTTCGTTGGCCCAGATGACGAGATCAGCGAGATCGTCCGGATTCTCCCAGGCCGCACCGAAGCCGGCTAGTGAGGCAGCTGGACAAGCTGTTGTGTCGCCGGTGCCGTCTGTGAACTCGAACATATTCGAGAACACCACATGCACTCCCCCGGGGAACCTGCCCGGTTCGACCAACCAAGCGACCGTGTCGTCGAGCAGCGCAACGAATTCGCGGTTTTCTTCCCAGATTTGTTCCAGCGGGTGACCGTCGAGGCCCGCTTTCGTAATCGAGGCGACGTCGTTGCCCCCGATGGTGAAGATAACCAGTGTCGTTTTGCTTCGTTCGTTTGACGGGAAACAGTCTTCGACCTGGGTGCTGTCGCGCATCAAGTCATCGGTTCGCGCGCCCCACTCCGCACAGTTAGCGAAGTCCCCGCTGAACCGTTCGATTGATTTCCCGTTGTCGATCACGTTGATGAGCCGCCATGCGTCGGACGGCGCTTCGAGGTCGAACCGGTCCGCCAAACGATCGGCAAGGATGGTCCGATAGTATTGGTCCGTGAGCGAAGGCGGAGTCCCGGCGGTCACAGAGTCACCGAGAAATACCACTCGTTCGATGTCCTGGACGTCCTGATGATCGGTCCCGAGGCAATGATATCCCACCACCGGTTCGAATTGGTCATAGTCCGGCCCAATCGGCGGCGCCTCGACAAATCCCCGGCTCAAACATTCGTCTGCTGTCGGTCGCGGGTCTGGAAGATCGACTTCGGGCTCGCTGGTTTCGTCGGCCAGTTCTTCCGAATCGGGATCGCTGAGTGCCGTGTCGTTGACCTCTGGGTCGTTCGGCTCGCCGGGATCGGTCTCCGCCGTGTCATTAGGTGCGTCGGACTCGTCTGTGTCCGTCGGGTCTGTCGTCCCATCCGTAGCCGAGTCAGCCACCATCGCTGTGTCCGAGTCGTTCACCGGTTGGGTGGTTGGGTCAGAATCACAGCCCTGCGCGCTCAGAACGGCGGCGAGCAGCAAAATCGACCGCTCGATTGTGGTGATCCTGTGGATTCTCGCGAAACCCATGGCCAAACGACTCTAGATCAGC
>CAZDBH010000536.1:0-5292 GCA_964503485.1 uncultured Bradymonadales bacterium
GCCAATCGTTCGGTGACAAGCGCTGCAACGCGATCGCCTCCGCCCATCCCGCCTAGCGTGTCGGGAAAGAGGAGTCGGTCAAGACCGATCTCCGAAAAGGACTTGCGTACCTTCGCTGAAACCCCGCCTGTGTCCTCATGCTCCCGCATGGTGGCTCTGAGTTCAGCGTCTGAGAAACTGCCGACCGTCTCGAGAATGAGACCCTCATCCTCGGTGGGCTCGAAATTGATGGACATAGCTCACTACCTCAAACAAGTAAGTGTTTGCTCACTTACACTGTAGGTCGTATCGAGGTCAACCCCAAGCGGAACGAGTCCGCACAATCGCGGTCAGGTTCGGGCCGTAGCCCAAAGTTCTGCGTCTGGAAGGCGGCCGCACGTAGTCGGGTGTGACTTTCCTGTCATATCGACTTAAAGGCTTGTAACGACAACGGAATAGTGTGCAAACCAGGCCATCCGCCCAGGACTGTAGGGGGCAATACGACATTCCTGTCCTCAAAGGTCGGGTTTCGGAGGAGGTTGAAGGAGCTGTAAAACGTCGAAGCACATGTAAATGCACGGTTTTTACAGTTTTCTGAAAAACTGGCACGAGCCTTGGAATAAGCTGAGACAGGCTTCGGTCGGTAGGCAAACTAAACTGTGACGCGACGGGTCACGCAAACGAGGGCAACGGCATCATCTACCGACCGAGGCCCTTTTTGCGTTTCGAATCGAAGAAGTGCGGTGCGCACGGCGAAAGCGATAGCGGCCGACGGTGATCCAGCCCAGCTAAGACCTCAGTCAAAGTACATCATTATGCCATCCACTCGGGAACCCTCAGCGGGATTCGCTTCGCGGAACGCTCGGATGGCCGTCCTCCAAGCTCGGGATGACGGTGTCATGAACTCCGCAAAGCGCTCTTCATAGTAGACTCGATCAGGCACCGTCATTTGCTCCATGCGTTGCCTGATGCTTCGCGCATCTTCGCGGATAGGCTGTTTGTGAGCTTCGAGGTACTCTCCGACACCGAGCACTGCCGCTTCCGGATCCTCGGTCTCGCTCAGAATGGACGTGATGAACTCGAGATGGTTCCGAAGTCGTTCCTCCGGCTCCCCGATTTCGGGTCCTTCGGCGGGTATGTCGCTCCTGATGCCGTCCTCGATCCGCTCCGGACCGCCCGAGCAGGCTGCGAAAGCCAGAGACGTGACCACGAGCAGGCCCTGAGCGCACTTGAGTTTTCGCAAGCTAATCCAGTTCATATTCCTAAGGACGAACGCTCGACTGAGTGTGTTCATTTCGCGCGTCTTTCTGCCGACTCCGATTCCCAGTTTAGACACTGAGGGGAAAGCGTTCAATCACATGATAGGACGCCCCTTTGGGACCCAAGCGGCTCTCCATCAAAAGGAGGTCCTTAATCTGCGACCGACCAAAAGACGTCTGTTTGAAAGGCGCTAGAAGGGCAGACACATCGATCCGGTCATCAAAGGTCTTGATTCGACCCAGCGTGACGTGGGGTTGATAGGGGCGCTTGTCGTCGGCGATCCCAAGTGATTGGGTGGCCTTCTGAACCGCTGACCGAAGTCCATTGAGCTCGTCGAGTCCCTCACCGGCTCCAGCCCACAAAACCCGAGGTCGATTCTCGTCGGGAAAACAGCCAGTACCAGTGGTCTCGAGATCGAAGAGCGAGACTGAGCAGGCAGCCTCCCTGAGGACCTCTCTGAGCCGAATGACCAATCCAGGGTCGGCGTCGCCGAGGAACTTCAGTGTGAGATGGATATTGGCCGCTTCCGTCCACCGAACGCTTCCTTCGCGTTCGGCAATAGGGCCGTTCAGGTCTTCCTGAAGGAGAATGAGATTTTCAACGACCCGGATCGCCAGGTCCACAGCAATAAAAACACGCATCAAAAAGGCCTTCCTAAACCGTCGGGCATTCGCTGCTCAAGATACCACAGGACCATCGACAGGGCAGACCAAGTCGTCAGGGTCTGAATGTCGTTCCTGGGCCGCGGGCCCAAGCTAAGCTTGCGCACCCACCCACCCTCGGGATGGGCGATAGCTACATAGACTGTCCCGACGGGTTTGTCAGCGGTTCCGCCTGACGGCCCGGCAATTCCAGTTACCGCAATGGCGAGCTCGGATCCGGTCGTTCGCTGCGCTCCGACCGCCATTTCCCGAGCAGTCTCTGGTGCGACGGCACCAACGCGTTGCAAGGTTTCCTGTCTGACGCCGAGCCGACTCGCCTTCGATTTATTGGAGTAGGTGACAAACCCCTCTCGAAAATAGGCAGACGAACCGGAGATACTCGTCAACGTCTGGGCCACCTGTCCGCCAGTGCACGATTCGGCGGTGGCTATTGTCCAACCCCGCTCCACCAGCCCGTCTGCTAACCTCTCAATGGGGCTTTGCTTCCCTTCAGCGACAAGATAGGAGCCAAGCCGAGCCTCGATCTCACGAGCAGCTGCGGAAACTGAGTTCGATGCATCGGCCTCTTCTGAACGAACGAGGATGTGGATGAAGGGAAATTTGGCTTCATAATGAAGCGAGAGGTTGCCCAACTCGAGATCGGAAAGCTGCTCGGCAATATCGGACTCGCCCAACCCGAAAAAAGTCCACGAGCGCTGAGTGACAGCGCGGCTGGGTCCGAGGAAAGGCAAAGCGTGTTCCTCGGCGAACCACCGAAACTCCCGCGGTACGCCGGGCACAAAGTCCAACGTGCAGTCGTTGAAAGTGAAACGAAAGCCGGAAGCAGTACCAACTTGGTTGCCTAGGACCGTGGCTCCGACCGGGAAGAGGGCCTGGCGTCTGTTGGCCGACGGCACCCTCCGGCCTAGCCGGGCGTAACGTTCGACGATGCGCTGAAAGTCTGCTTCGTCGTGCTCGAGAGGTGTCTCGAAAAAGGCGGCGGCAGCGGCGCGTGTGCGATCGTCCTCAGTGGGACCAAGCCCTCCAGAAACCAATAGATAATCACATCGGTGAGAGGTCTGAGCGAAGGCAGCCAGGATTTCCCTCTCGCTGTCACCCACGAACGACACCTGACTCAGCAGGAGGCCGCGTTGGGCCAGTTCCCGGCCGAACCAGGATGCGTTGAGGTCGTGAATTCGCCCGTCGAGGAGTTCATCCCCTATGCAAAGGATCTCGATTCGCACGGGCGAGGTTGCTAGTTGAGTTCGGCGCTAGCGGCGGGGGTCGCCGCTGGCTTTGCGCCTTCCGGCAGTGGGAGGCCGAAGTGTTCAGCGATCTTGGCTTCGAGCTCTGCGAGAATCTCGGTGTTCTCTTGGAGCGTGATTACAGCGTTGTTCCTGCCTTGTCCCAAACGCTCTCCGTTGTAGGAGTACCAGGAGCCCGACTTGTCTACGAGACCCAAGTCCGCAGCTAAATCGAGTGCATCGCCCTCTCGGGAGATCCCCTTACCGTAAAGGATGTCGAACTCGGCTTCCTTGAAAGGAGCGGCCATCTTGTTTTTGACGATCTTGACCCGTGTCCTGTTGCCGATGACGTCTTGACCGCTCTTGATAGAGCCGATTCGGCGAATATCAACCCGGACAGATGAATAGAACTTGAGCGCTCGCCCGCCGGTTGTTGTTTCGGGGCTGCCGAACATAACGCCGATCTTCATTCGAATCTGGTTGATGAAGACCATGCAAGTCTTGGACTTGTTGACCGAGCCAGTGAGCTTGCGCAAAGCCTGACTCATCAAGCGAGCCTGAAGGCCGACATGAGTATCGCCCATCTCACCCTCGAGCTCGGCTCGCGGTGTGAGGGCAGCGACGGAGTCGATAATGAGGATGTCGACGGCGGCTGAACGAACCAACATGTCTGCGATCTCCAGAGCCTGCTCACCGGTATCCGGTTGAGAGACGAGGAGGTCGTCGACGTTCACGCCCAAGGCGCGGGCGTAGGTGATGTCCAACGCATGCTCGGCGTCGATGAACGCCGCAGTACCGCCCTTGCGTTGAGCTTCCGCAATAGCGTGAAGAGCAAGTGTGGTCTTTCCGGAACTCTCCGGCCCGTAGATCTCCAAGATTCGGCCGCGCGGATAACCACCGATTCCGAGAGCGACGTCGATACTAATCGACCCACTGGGAATGGCGCTTACACCGGGAAGTACGGCGCCTGAGGCGCCGAGCTTCATGATGGCGCCTTTGCCAAACTGCTTTTCGATCGACTTGAGGGTCAGATCGAGGTTCTTCTTACGGTCTTTGTCCGATGCGGCTGCCATTTTGCCATCTCCGAAGAGCGAAGTTACGCCGTCCACATTTCCGTTACTTTTCTTTCGAGAGCGCATATCCAGATCGCCTCCTAATTAGGGTGGACTCAGTGACACTGCGGTCGACCTCATCCAGAGGTTGCCGAATCCACCTTGGCGGTTTCACCCTCGAGCGTCACAGTGCGTCCCGCTCGAACCCGTTCAAGTACTGAACAATAATTCAGTACTGGTACCTGAACAAATTTTCAAGGTTTTTCAACAACAAATTTTTCCAAGCCGACCGATTTCCCATTCCAATGAGAGTTATCGGAGGCTGAGAGAATTTGTTGCGTCGCTTTTCGAAAAAAAGAACAGCGCCACACTACTGGGTGGAACAAGGGGGTGCAAGGGCAGTGGTGAGGGATCAGGGACCGGGATCAGGAATTAGGGGAGGGGGTACGATTATCTATTGCCAGGGGATGAGCTGGCTGATGCGGGTATCCGAGACACTGACGCTGAACCAGGGTGAGCCGGGTTCCCAGCGCTGAACCACCAGACTGCCGTCTGTCGGGCTGGTGAACGCCACCTCGCGGGAGCCGTCCTCCAAGTCGCTCACTGTCATTCGCCTATCGCGAGTGTTGTCGAGTGGGAACTCGGGAAGGACCAAATCAACAACGCAGCCTTCCGCCTCGATGTTCCACCCAATTCGATTGCTCGAGCCGGTCAGGTCGATACGTTCGGTCTGCCGAACGGTGCCCTCGGAGTATTCGAGCTGGGCGGCCAGGATTCGGTAGTCGTCAGCTCGCAGCATCATACGGAAGATTGGGTTCAGCTCCTTGGCGGCGTTGCTCGGGCCCTCTTCAGCTGAGACCACCGCCTCGATGAGCAAGAGCCGGAGATCTGGGTCGATGTCGAAGGCGCGGAACGCGGGATCCGAGAAGAAATTGCGGGTCTCGGGCCAATAGTCTGAATCGAGTACCCGAAACTCCCACGTCGTCGTGTGAATTGCCTTACCGTCCTCACCAGCTTCGGTGGTCACATCGGTAAATGCGTAGTTGGTCGCCCCTTCAATCTGAGAAGCGGGAATATGGGCGTCGATTGTGTAGTAATCGGAGGTAGCGGTCTCCG
>CAZDBH010000537.1:0-5284 GCA_964503485.1 uncultured Bradymonadales bacterium
CCATCCAGCGCAGGAAGTACGTATTCGCACTGAATCCGAAGTCGTCGTTGAGGAAGCGGTCGCGATATTGCAACGAGAAAAGCCAGAGCGGGTCCTGACCGACTGTCTCGACGTCGACTGGCCCGACGGCGTCGATCAATTCGGGAGAGCGCTGGTCAGTCGTCAATACGCCGCCGCCGAAGCCGAGTTGCCGATGGTCACGCTCCATGCCCATGAAGGCGTTGAAGGTGACGGGCCCACCCCGCAGATTCAGATAAATACTACCGAAGTAGTCGCGCGAGGGATCAGTCGTGACCGGATCCGACAGGAAGAGCGAGAGTCCATCTGGAGCAGGTGCTGGCAGCACGCCCACTAGCTTTTGCGAGTCGACGGTAAGTTCGGCACCCCGCGACGTGTAGAAGTTGATATTCGCAAGCAAGTAGACGTCCTCGAATAGCTCGTGGCCGAACCTGAGATTCGCCTCGCCCGCTCCCAGGTCACCCGGGCCGTGGCCGCCACCCAGCCGGACTGCCCAACCTTGATTGTCCCGTCCGGTGATGGTCGTGATATTGATGACGCCCAACAGCGCGTTGCTCCCCCACAGCACCCCACCGGGCCCGCTGATGATCTCGATTCGATCGACGATTTCGAGGGGAATCTTGCGGTCCAAAACGATCATGTTTCGAGTTGGCTCGACGACGTTGATCCCGTTGACCAGCACCAGGACTGTTCGCGGATTTCCGCGAGCGAATGCCTCCGTGATCCAGTGATTTCCTTCGGAACGGTCTCCCTCGAAGCCTGGGATTGCCTGAATGAGCTCGATAATCGTACGGAAGCCGCGGTCTTCGATTTCCTCTCGTGTAATAACGGTGACGATCGCAGGCGCCTCTTGAATCGTCGTCTCCGTCCTCGCAGCCGAGATAACTCGGTCACGGGCTTCGAGTGAGAATTCTTCACCAAAACCGAACGGATCGGGGTCCTCTTCCTCCTCTTCTTCTCCTTCCTCGGTTTCGTCTTCGAGACTTGGCGGAGGGAGATCGTCCAAAGAGGTGTCGTCAATGGGTTGGGCGTGGCCAGTGACGGGTAATAAAAGTACCGCGAAAAATAGAAAGAGTCGTCGACTCATCGCAGCTCAGGCCTTCTGCAAATTCAAGAGGTCCCCAATATCTATTTCTGCTGCTGGTAGGTCAACATCGTTGAATCCGCCTAAGGGCTTCCCCAATAAGCCGGAATTGTGCAAAACTCGCATAGCGAATTTTACGAAGTACAAAGTAGTCCTCCTATTTTAGGACAAAGAGCGCGGAATGGGCCGAAAACCACTGAGTAAAGAGCAACGTGCAGCCACGCGGACCCGGATTTTGACGGCCGCGAGGGATGCGTTTGTCGCTGGGGGACCGAGAGGAGTCTCGATGCGCGGAGTGGCCGGCCAGGTCGGTCTCAGCGCGATGACGATCTACCTCTACTTCGACAACCGACGCGACATCCTCATGGCGCTGATCCGGGAAGGGATGAGCCTACTCACTACTCAGATGCAGAAAGTCGTCGAGGACGGCCATGAAGACCCGGTCGAGCGGATTCGGCACCTAGGCCGAGCGTATCTCGATTTCGCGGCCGACCACCCCCAGTACTATCAAGCGCTCTTTTCTGGCGCGATCGACGACGAACCACTGACAGAGGACGAGGAGGGCACCCTCACGGGCGACGCTGCCGTAGCGATGGCGCCCATACTCACCGCCCTGACTGAGTTGATGGATCCGCCCACCGCGATGGGTCGAGCCATCGTCCTCTGGTCGACTCTTCACGGCTTTGCTCAGTTCAGCCACTCTGGTCGCCTTCGCTTCATGCCGCTTTCGGCGAAGCAAGCTCAGCAGATCATCGAAGACGTCCTACTCCAGGTAGTCTCAACGGGCATACCGGCCTCCTAAGCCGGTGGCCCAAAACCAAGCCATACAAAAAACCAACCCGCTTTGGACGATCGCAGCGCTGATTGTCATTGCGCTCGCTATTGCAGAAGTGGTCCAGGACAAGGACAGCGACGACGATCTCGTCATCGCGCTACATGAGGAGGGAGTCGAAGCGACTGGCGCACTCGACCGTGTCGTCTCGACTCTTACCGACGGCTACCTGGCCGGAACGCTAACCGAAGCACAGATTCACGAGACAATCGCCGAAGAGCGGCCTTGGGTCAATCTCGAGATCTTTGCCCAAACCGCCAATCAGCGGGCCGGCTGGTTTGGCTTCGTAAAGGACCTCATCCGAACGGCTTCCTTTGCGGCGTTGATTCTACTCTTCGGACCGTTGTGGATCCGTCGAAAGGCAAAACTCGAAGGAAAGCCCCCGCCAGTCGGTATGTTTCCGTTCTTCCTCATCACGACCGCTGCCGTACTATTCGTTGTGAATGCTGTGGGCGGCCTGATTGTCGACCTACAGCGATTCGAAGTGCTGATCGCCACCGCGGGAGCCCCCCGCGTCGCGATCACCGACGCAACGCTGCACTACATCGCATATGCCAATGACAGAGACATGCGAGCGCTCATCGCTCTGTTGATTGAAGCCCGACACAATTTCGATACGGATCCTATCGGCTCGGCCGGGATGCTCGAGCACCTGTTGGTCGGCTTTCAATCCGCAAACGAATCGACTCTCCTCGGTGGGACGGTGCGTATGCTCAAGAACGCGAGCTGGGTGTTGACTCTGTACGCCCCCTTGCTCGCTGTGATGGCTGTCGCCCTGGTCGTACAAGTGGCCTGGCCAATCGCAAAAGGTGCGTCAGTTTATCCGAGCCGGGTCCTGGCCGGCGATGCGGAGAGTATGGGGCAGTTCGCTTGGGCGCAGTTCAAGGTGATCTGGAGAGAGTTCCGTGCCGTCATGTGGTGCCTTACGGTTTCGCTCATACTGTTGCTTGGACTGGTTGTCCTAATGCGGGCGTTTAGCGGGCTGGCCGTCGTTGCCGCACTCAAGGCGTTGCTGGCAGCCACGACAATGCTGGAGTCGGGCGGCCAGCTTCCCGACTTGGCCCTCTTCACTACAATGATATCCTTGGCCTGCTTTCTCGTGACCGGCATGCTCGCCCTCGTCGTGGTTGCCAGCCAGGTACTCAAACTGTCCTTCGTGACTGTGCGCAGGCTGTACGAGCGAAAGCGCTCGGTGTTCACCTACAAAGCACTGTGGGCAATGGTTGGGCGCTCAATCCTACGGGCGTTTGGGGGAACGTTACTCGCCGCGGCTCTGGCCGGAGCCGTCTACTTCGGGATCTTGTCGCTGGTCGAGGCGCCGTCGATACGGACCTGGCTTGCAGCCCCGGTTATTGCACCCGCATTTCTGCTTTTCGGGTGGCGACTGGGCGTAGCTCGGGAGATCAAACGGACGCTCAAGCTAACCCTGGATGATGTCTGTCCAGCAAGCAGCGAGCAGGGCGCGTGAGCAGCGAGCGGGGCGAAGTGAGCAGGAGCAGTACCTATCTCAGGTACCGGGCCACATTGGCCTGATGCTCCGCGTAGGTCGAGGCAAACACGTGCCTCCGTGATCCGTCCTGCCTCGCGACGAAATACAGATAGGACTGGGCTGCTGGATCGGTTTCGGGGGCAGCCGCCGCCTCGAGGGCGCGCTGACCCGGATTACCGATCGGGGTTGGAGGCAAACCGTCGATCTCGTAGGTACTATACGTGTTGTTGGGGTCGTGACACGCCTCGTGCAGTGGTACGTCTCGGTACTCGGGCAGGTAAGCGCAAGTTGGGTCCATTTGAAGGCGCATTCCGGCCGCCAATCGGTTGTAGATGACGCGGGCAACGATCGCGTACTCGTCGTCTACCGTCGCCTCGGCTTCGACAATGCTGGCAACGATAACGAAGTCGGCAGAGCTGAGGCCCAGGTCTTGTTCCAGCTGGTCGGCAGAATCCTGGTGCGCCTCGAAGATCTGTCTCAACACCTCGGTGTGGCGGCTCCTAACTCTGGTTCGCAGGTCATCCGGCGATGTGTCCTGGCTGATGAAGTAGGTATCGGGGAAGTAGCTGCCCTCCGCGGGTCCGTCTACCTCCGGCGTGAAAAACCCAGCGATCTGTTCCTCGGACCACCCAAGCGTCTCTACTAGATGGTCGGCCATTTGATCAACGCGCCAACCTTCCGGAAAAGTGACGCGTATGTCGCGTTCCTCAGGGGATGTACCAAGCAGATCAAGAAGCTCCTGAACCGTAAGGCCCGCCGCGAGCTGGAAGTAGCCCGCCTTCAGTTGCGCCTGAAGATTGTTGAGCCTGAGGTAGAGCTTTGCGTAGTACGGACGCTCGATAAGGCCGCGGGCTGCTAGGCTGTCGACGATTCCATCTGCGCTTTCCCCGGGGAGGATCTCAACGATCTCACCCGGCGCGTTGCCGACTGTCGAAGCAATGTAGTTTTGATAGTCCAACCAGAGGAGGCCGGTGACCGTGAACGGGAGTAATACGAGAACAAGACACCCCAAACGGGGTCCGCGCCAACCTTGGCTCTTCTTCGAGGTTTCCATCGCATAGGACTGTAGACTTTCAAATCAGGTGCGGTCTAGAATCTCGCCGCTTTCAGCCCTTTTTTTGGAGATGACATGCTCGAAGAGCCCTCAGAGCTACCGATCGGAACCCCGGTGTTGATTGGAATCAGTGGTGGAACTGGCAGCGGCAAGACCACGGTGGCCCAGAAGATCGTGGCCAATCTTCCGCCCGGCAAGGCCGTCATGTTGCAGCACGACTGGTACTACAAAGATCAGAGTCATCTGCTTCCCGAAGAACGCGCTGAGATGAATTTCGACCAGCCAACGGCGCTCGACAACGAGTTGATGGTCTCTCATCTCAAAGCGTTGAAAAAGGGCTCACCGGTCGACTGTCCGCAGTACGATTTCTCTAGCCACACCCGCTCCCCGGTGGTTCGACACGTGGAGGCCCACGCAATCATCGTCGTAGAAGGCATTCTGCTGTTCGCGATCCCCGAATTGCGGGAGCTATTCGACCTGCGCCTCTTCATCGATACAGACGACGACATCCGCTTGATGCGCAGAATCAAGCGCGACATCATTCAGCGGGGCCGAGACATCGTTCAGATTCAGAAGCAGTACTACACGAGCGTGCGACCGATGCACGACGCCCACGTTCGGCCAACCAAGCGCTATGCTCACTTGGTCATTCCCGAAGGCGGGGAGAACAAGATCGCTGTCGACGTCATCGTCGGGCGCTTGCTCTATACGTTGTGGAGGATGAACGCGCTCATGCCGGGTGGTCCGCCGAGCTAGGCGCTAGGCACTTGCGCTCCCCCTCAACCCTGCTCCCTGCTCCCTGATCCC
>CAZDBH010000538.1:0-5282 GCA_964503485.1 uncultured Bradymonadales bacterium
GATGAATCGCGTCTCCGCCCCTTGATCAGCCAATCGAGCAACCAGCTGGTTGTCTCTCTGACCCGAGTCCATCGCGATCCGTACAGTGACGCCGCGCTGCAGTGCTTCGGCTAAGGCGGCTTCAATCTCTCGAGCGCTGAAGGTGAACTGGGCGACATCGATGGTCGATTCGGCCCCGTCGATTGCTGCAACCACTTCGCGGATGATCGGGGAGTTCGACCGAAGCCAGTCCTTGTCTGCGGAGGTGCACGTGTCGCAGAAGGGGTTGGTCAACACCACGGTGAAGGCGCGTCCTTCTGTTTCACCGAAACCGTCTTCCTTTCCGCCTTCTCCCGATGTGGTCGCCACTGACTCGGTTTCCAGCTCAGCATCTCCACAGCCGACCATCAGAGCGGGTAGACTGGCGAGGAGAGTCGTCACCAGAACTGGGGCCAAGAGTCCCCAAACCGCAGGCACTTCTCTTTTTGACTGCTTTGCATGCACGCGAATGCTCCAAGAGACTAGTTATCGCGCCCTCAGACTTTGCAACCACCATTCCAAAGGTTAGACCTTAGTGGTAACTGTGCGAAGTGGCCCATCGGATTTCGTCGGTCGAACATCGGTGGGAGCAAAGACCTCAGGAGTCGAACATGATATCGGTCTTCAACACCCGTTCCATCGCCGCCGCCGGTCTGGTTTTTGGCCTAGCCGCAGTCATTGGCGCCAGCTCCATCGGATGCCAGCACAGGTCGGGCGCCTGCGAATACGGCGATCATCCTGCTCAGGAAGGGGAAGCGCAGATTGTCTCGGTCACACATGACCCGAACACCGGGTTCTACGTCGTGAGACTCGAAGGCCTGATTGACCGTGAAGTGGATATGTCCGAGGAGACCTATCGAGAGTGCGTCGAGGAACCGGGGTATACGCTCGGCTCACCGATACCTGCCAGCACCATTTCCGGCGGCCCCTGTCCGCCGATTGAAACAGTCGGTGTTTGTACCTTGCCTTGAGTCATGCAGTGAAGCATCCGGTCAAATCAACCCTCGGGCGAGGGCGTACGGCGGCTAGCTTCTGAGAAAGCCGACCCGCCCGGTGGCCGAGCCGTGGACCTTGTCACCGAATCGCTTAATCCGCTCCATTTCAGCGTCGTCGAAGGGACCCTTTCTAGCGCCCTCCACATCGACCACCAGTTCGGAAGGAGAAGGGAGCGCCTGCGAGGCGAGAACGAGCCCAGGGGGCTAGGAATATCCCAGTCCTCGCCATTCCCCGTAAACCTACCACCGACCTCCCGACGAGCGTTCCGGAAACTGAGATTGCGTTGGGAGCCGAGGTGTTTAACTTGCGGCGATGAGCAAACTAAAAACCCAACCCTTCGGTGATACCGGGCTCGAGGCCACCCGCATCGGTCTAGCCGGTTCTTTTGGAATCAAAGCGGAGGAAGTCGAACGCGCATTTCACGAGCTGGGTATCAACTACTTCTTTGTGACTCCGCGTATGAAGGGCCTGACCGAGGGTGTGCGACGCCTGGTCGCCAACGGCCATCGAGATGAGATCGTAATCGCGGGCGGTGCCTCGATACCGACCGGTGGCCGTGTGTCGGCAGCCTGGAAGAAGCAAGCGCGCCTCCTAGGGGTCGACACCATAGATGTCTTTCACCTGTTCTGGGTCCAGGCTCACTGGTACGTCACGGGAAAGACATGGAAGGCCATGAAACGCCTCAAAGACGAAGGCAAGGTCACCGCTCTCGCAATCTCGTGCCACGATCGAAAGATGGCCCGCAGCCTCTGCGATGAACTCGATCTGGATATGCTGATGTGTCGCTACAACGCGGCACATCGGGGTGCCGAAAAGGAGATTTTCGATACCCTACCGGAGTCAAAACCAGCCATCGTCGCCTATACTGCTACTCGATGGGGCAAGCTCCTCAAACCCAGCGGCGACCTCCCAGCGATGACTCCACAAGAGTGCTATCGCTTTGTTCTGAGCAATCCCAGGGTGAACGTGGTGTTGTGCGGAGCCGCTAACTACGCTGAACTGCTCGATGATGTCGAAGCGGTACACCTCGGACCGCTCGATGAAGAGGAAATGGAGCGAATTAAAAAGTTCGGTGATAAAGTGCACGGCTCGGCGACCGGTCGAATAGGCTTCCTCAGAAGCTAGTCCCTGAAAATCAAGCCACGGGGTTTACCTGCCCCATCGGCGCTACGCGCCACTTCCCCGTCGGGAAAGAGCCCCTCAGTCCCAGATCGTGTGGTAAGCTCACCACCGAACTCTCCGAGGGGGGAAAGCCGCCCCGTGGGAGGGTAGGCAGAAGGCCGGGAGCGTAGGAATACCCTAGGCCCGTTTCCGGCCTTGGGCCCTTCAAGGCTGACCGCTCAATACCAAGTCTGCGTCAAGCTACTCTTGTACTAACCGTGGACCAGCGACCTCGGCTCATGCTAGAACCAAGCTGTAGTGCGTCGGAGAAAAGATGGGTGATAACGCCTCATTTCTAGAGCGCTTGCTTCCAGCTGTGGGAGACTTGGTCGCGGGTCGCTACCTGCTCGGCAAGGAACTCGGCCGAGGCGGGTTCGGTGTTGTGTTTCGTGCGACCCACCAAGCACTCAAGGAAGACGTTGCTCTCAAGATTCTATTGCCTCACGTCGTCAGCAATACCGAGTTCGTCGATCGATTCGAGCGTGAGGTGATGGTCGCGAAAGCGCTCCGCCATCCCAACACAATCCACGTCTTGGACTATGGGCGGACCGCACAAGAACTGCCCTATTTTGTGATGGAGTACGTTCGTGGCGAGTCGCTTCACGAACTGTTGCAGCTCCACACCCGGCTCAGTCTGGCCCGCACCCAGCGGGTTGCGATTCAGATACTAAAGAGTTTGGCCGAAGCCCACGCCAGCGGCGTCGTACACCGCGACATGAAGCCTGCCAACATCATGCTCTGCGAGGTCTACGGGGAACAGGACTTCGTGAAAGTCCTCGATTTCGGAATCGCCAAAGCGCTCAGCGATCCGGACAATCCTGGGGGGTTCACCCAAACCGGGATGTTGCTAGGCACACCCGCTTACATGTCACCTGAACAGGCTCGCGGTGTCCGCGAAATCGACGGCCGTTCGGACCTATACGCAATCGGATTGATCATCGCTGAGTGTATTGCCGGCCGCCCCGTCGTGCCGAATGGTCCGACCGTCGACATGTTGCGAACACTCGCCTCACCCGAGCCGGTGGTGTTGCCCGCCATTGTCGAACATTGCGCGATGGCAGGGGTCGTAAAGCGAGCACTCAACAAAGAACGCGACGCCAGGTTTCCTACTGCGGAGTCAATGATTGGTGCCCTACAGGAGCTGGTCGGTCTGCCAGAGGGTCGAGACACCGATCGCCTGATGGGCGATGCACTGACTCCGTTACCGACCCCAGGTCCCGCGCAGGCGACACCGGGTCTACCCGTTCCGTCCTCGCCCATTTCGGATCGGGTCAGCCCGCCAAGTGCCGCGATCGGCCGAAAAACACAGTCGGAAGAGATAACTCAGCCCGACCTGAGCAACACCCCAGCACCGTCCCAACCGATGGGCGAACCACCTAAGACCACGCCGATGCCCGCGATGCTGGTTGGCGAAGCCGATCCAGCAGCCAGAACTCGGGCGTCGATGGATATGCCCCCAGCCGACAGGCCAAAAAGCAAACTGCCGGTGGCCTTGGCGGCGTTAGGGCTGTTTCTGGTCGCAACGGTTGCTATTGTTGTTTTCGCTGTGCTCGGCGGCGACGATCCTGTTTTGAGCGAGGGCGGCGACATCATCGCCGCACCTGCCGAGCCACCCAAGGAACCCATCGAGCCAACCGTAGAGACTGCCGAAAACTCGGACCCGGTGGCGCCGGTCGATCCCGCAGTGCCGAGCGAAGCCGAGCAATATGAGCTGGCGGTGACGTTGGCCCACAACGGGGTGGGAATGTCTCTCCCGTTTGAGCGCGAGGTTCGATTCGAGGGAACGGAAGATGCATCAGTCAGGAGTGGTGACCGAACACTTGGTGTGGTGCCATTTACACTACACGTCGCACCAGTCGACGCATCACTTGAAATCGTGGCGGACCGCCGAGGCTACCGGTCACACCAGCAAACAGTTTCGCTGCTCGACGACGTCGTCACCGTGACCTTGCGCGCCAGGAGGTCTAGGTCAACTGAGACAGTCGCGGCGACAGACGACAACGCTGAATCGACGAACACGCCGGGAGAGTCACCCACAGAGAGCGGCACCCCCGAGACAGACGAGGATACAAACGACGAAACCGGCGATGATCCGGGTGTTCCCTCATTTGGAACCATTCGGATTGATCGGGAGTAAAGGGTGGGATTTTTGCGGGCTAGGGCCGTTGGGCCGGAGGTTCACGTGCGGCAACTGATCGCTTGGAGTCTTTCGCTAGTTTTTGTCGCCGTGTCGTTGACGGCCAACGCTCAGGAAGTCGACTACGCTGCCTATCAACAGCTCCTCGATGCGGTGACTGCCTCACAGGAGCAGTTTGACGCGGTCGAAGGGGAGCCCTCGCAAGCCCTTCGCGAGCAGGCCATCGTCAGCTACACCGCCCTTCGTGATTGGTACGATTCCTTCTTCGAGACTACAGATTTTGCCGCCCTTGGACCCGCCGAGCAGGCTGTCCCCAAGGCAGATCGGCACCGTCTCGAATACAACATCGCCATGCATCTGACGGCCCTCGACCGTTGCGAGGAGTCGCGCAATCGACTGAGCAGTCTTCTCGATCTCGTCGTCGAAGACAGTGAGCTGCGGCCACTGCTTCGACAGGCCTACGACGAAGCGCTGCTGTGTCTGAATCGGGTCGATACCGCGACTTTGGTGGTTTCGGTCGAGCCACCGAACGCGAACATCGTCGTTGACGGCGTATTCGTTGGCCTCGCATCGACCACTCACGAGGTCGCGTTGGGCTCCCACAGCCTCACCATTCGGGCTGACGGGTACATCGATCAGCAGGACGATTTCGAGGCTGGCGTAGCCGGTGCCGAGGTTGCGGTCGGGCCGATCACGTTGGTTCGACAGCCCGAGGCGGCAGGGGCTGGTAAGTCGCCCACTTGGTACGAGTGGACCCTGTGGGGCGTTGGAGGGGGAGGAATCACCGGTGGCATAGTTTTGTATTTCTCAGCCCGCGATCATGAAGACGCCCTGAACGGCCTGGTCGGTGAGGTAGCAGTCGACCCAGAGGGGCAACAGGACATCATTGATCGGCGCGACCAATGGGCGCTGATCTCGGGTGGGATCGGGATCGCGAGCGGCTCGAAGGCGCGCGGACGAATGCCCGGGC
>CAZDBH010000539.1:0-5249 GCA_964503485.1 uncultured Bradymonadales bacterium
GACTGCTCCGGTTCGGTCAAATACGACGCCGAACGCAACGCACTCGTGATTCAAGGTTCGCTCGACAATGGCGAGGTTCACCTACTGTATCCAGTGCCTCAAGACTGCGTCTGGTGTAGCGATGACACGGATTGTTGCCCCTCTCTCAGTTGGGTCGAGGCTGGCGGCGAACAATTGTGTGAGTGAAGCTGAACAGAAGTGACCGCAGAGCTCGAGTTGAAGTTGGGTTCAACCAGCTAGACGCTTCTCGGGCTCTTTGTGGCGTATTTCGGCACTGCGTCAACCGAGCCCCGACGAAAACGTGCCCTTTGCCTTGGCCAGACGCTCCTCCCACCACTCCTCCTTCGCTCGGTTCAACACCTGAAGGGCAAAGGAATGAGTCGGGTCCATCTCCAAGGCCTGTTGTAGCGCGTCCAGTGCCCTATCGTGACGACCGAGAGCGAGAAGACTACCACCCAGATTGGCGAAGGTGGACGGATGAACTTCGTATCGGAGCGAACGCACCCGATTTCAGTGCCTTCACCAGGAGTACTTCGCGCGCTTCTTGGAGGCCACCTGGCGGGTCGCGAATCAAAACGATAGCGCCGGTCGACCAGACGAAGCAGGAGCAATTGTCCTGGCGACGCTCAGCTCGGAACACGCATAAAAAGTCAATCTTGACAGTTAGTACTGTAACGGTTATTACTGTTACATGTTTTGCTGTAACAGTCTGTGGTGTAGTGCACCGCCACGGATGCGTTCAGCCATGAGACAACACGACCCGTGCTGGACCAATGAATTCCCTAGCACGCACAAAGGAGCTGAGTTATGACAGCCATTACCGCATCTCCCGAGCTATTGAACGTGGTCGACGAACCGACGAAGAAGACGAAGAGCAAAAGAGAACTCGAGAAAGCCGACAAGCTCAAACGAGCGAAAGTGAAGGCGGACAAAAAGACCGCAGAGAAGGCGAAGGCTGCAGAAATGAAAGCAGAGAAAGCCAAAGCCGCCAAGGCGAAAGCAGCCAAGGCTAAAAAAGAGAAGGCACTGGCGGCGCAAGTGAAAGCCGAGAAGGCGAAGGCCGAGAGGGCCAAAGCCGAAGAAGCCAAAGCCGAGGAAGCCAAAGCCGCAAAGGTGAGGGCTGAGGAGGCGAAAGTGGCCAAAGTGAAAGCCGAAGAAGCGAAAGCCGCCGCCGACGAAGTTGGCGTGCGATATACGATCGATGAATTGTCGGCCGCTACACGGGTCTCGAGCCGGACCATCCGCTTCTATCAGTCCAAAGGCGCGCTTCCGAAGCCGACCATCAAAGGGCGGGTAGCCTATTACTCCGACTCCCACGTCGAACGGCTTCACCTCATCGCGAAACTGCAAGACCAGGGACTGCGAATTCGAGCCATAAGAGACGTGCTCGCAAAGAGCGATCGAGGTCAGTTGGTGATCGGGGAATGGCTCGGCTTCAAGGCGGCCCTTCAGACCCCTTGGGACGAGGACCGGCCCAGTGTGCTCACCGAAGACGAACTCTACGAGCTCCTAGGGGACCGGCGTGAAGGCCTGATAGGCCAGCTCCTGCGCCTCAAGGTGATCACGAAGGACCGTGATCGCTTTGTGATCAAGAGTCCTGCCCTGGTGAAGATCGCGATGAAACTGGAGGGGGCCGGCGTCGACCTGGAGACGTCGGTCGATGGCGCACGGGTGCTTCGTAAACACCTATCCAAGGCGGCTGGTGAATTGACCGATCACTTCTTCAAGAACACGAGTGGAAACGCCCTCGGTGGCGCCTTTGACGCCCTGCGGCCAGCCGGCCTCGAGGCGGTTCAATTGATTTTCGCTCAGGAGATCGAGAAAGCGCTCGCCAAACTGGTCGACTCGGGGAAGATTCCATCCTGAGGCTGAATGAAACGCCGCAATCCTAGCAAACCAACCGATCCCCGTGTCTCGGCCCTGAGAGCTCGAGCGACGGCAGTGCTCGAAAGGGAGCCGCTGGCCACCGAGAAGGTCAAATGGAATGTCTGGCCGAGAAAGGACACGTTGGGTGCCTTTGTAGCCGAGCTGATGGGCATCTTGACCGACCAGAACATCGACGGACCAGTCATCGACCAGACCTGCACATTCAACTGGCAATCGGACTGGGCTTACTGCGGCGATTCGGAGGTGGGTGCTCTGCTCGCCGAAGAGAACTTCGGAGCGCTTCCGGGAGACGGCCTCGTCACTCACGTCTTTCTTCTTCTGCCCGTTGGCACCGTCGCCAGATTCGAAGTCGCGACCGACTACACCCAGTCAACACTCACCGTAGCGGTCTGGGGACCGGATGACCACTCCACCCGAGGCTACCTGGCCTCGGTCGCCGCGGCGGTCGAGCAGTTCTACTTGGATTTGATGGAAAAAGGTCGCCGCGGCTGACTCGAGACCTCGACTAAAGAGAGAATACGACGAACTGAAGAATTCGTTCGATGGCGTCGGTGATCTGCGATTCGTTGTGGAACGATGTGAAGAGTACGGTGCCCGAGGTGGAATCCGGCTTGAACGAGACGAGCAGCGGTAGGTCGTTGACCACGTCTCCGCCAATGAGTCGGATGTCACCCTGGACCATGACGTTGGACCCGCTGCCCACCGCTTCGGGAACCACCCAGCCCTGCAGCGGAAAGTCGATGACGACCTGGTCGCTCCCGACTGCGGTGCGCAACCTGCTGTCCACGATGCTGGCAGTGAACTCTCCCATGGCGCCCCGGAATGCCGCTTCGTAGTTGCTCTCGTCGCTCGAGAACCGAATCGCCTCGGGGAAGGCTCGCTCTACCAGAAAGTGAGCCCAATCGGATACATACAGAGAACCCCCACGTTCGACGAACGTCGCCAGGTTGTCAGCCAGGCGCTGGTGATAGGCGCCCGGGTCATTCTCGGCCCAGCCGAAATTGAGATTCTGCTGCCCACAGTTGATGAACAGGATATCGAAGTCGTCCAAACGGTCCGAGTCCAGCAGCAGGCTTTCTGCAGCCGAGTTGTCGCCCTCGTCAGTGAAGAGGGTATGCTCGATTGCGAGGTTGGTGAGAATGCGATCGATGGCGTCGAACTCACCGTCGATGACCGCGATGTCGAGCTCGTCCGCAGACAAGCACAGCTTCTCCTGCCCTGCCGTGAAGTCGGAAATCTCACCATCGTTGATTTGAATGGCGTAGTTGGCCTCAAATGAGCCCATGGCCACGCGCAGCTGATGAAAGCCGGCAGGAACGTCATGAATTGTGAAGTAGCCGTCGGTGTCGCTGATCTCGGTCAGCGTAAACGGGACGCCCTCGCAGTTCGTACCCGAGACGAAGACGTCTGCGCCGCCGAGCCAGGTCTGTTCGTCCGGTGCGCAGACACGTCCTTCGACTCGACCCACACCGCACGGTGTTTCCGAGCGATCGGGAGAGCTCGCGGTTGTGTCCGGATTCTCGGTTGGGTTGCTGGAATCCCCTGCATTGGTCGAATCCGAATTGGTGGCATCACCATCTCCTGCGTCCGTGGAACTCGCGGTGCGATCACGCTGCGTCGTCTCGCAGCCGGCACCCTCACAAGTGCCCGTTCCCGAACTCGTGCCAGCCTCATCGCTGCATGAAACAAGCAGCGCAGCCAGCCCAATAAACAAACAGACGTGGACGAACGTCCCGTATTGCTTCATCGCAACACTCCAGTTTCGGCCCCCCGAAACCGAGTAGGTCATATCCTGAGTTGGCGAGGCTGGCAAGCGAGGTTTCGTTTCGCAGGCCCCCTCGAGATCGTGATCTTCAACAATGACGCACAAGACAGGAGTCCGCACAGACTCAGACCGTTACCTGGACCAAACTACCAGGCGATTGTTGATCGAACGACTGAACAGGGTCGGTCTGGTTGAAGTCCCGAAGCCCGGCCTCAATCCAAGGCGAGGCTGATAACGTCATCCACGAGATTGCTGTAGACCTCGTCGAGACCTCCGTCAGAACCGTTTGCCATGACGATGATGACGACATCCCGTTCGGGGTAGTAGAACATGTCGCTCGAGTACCCCTCGATGTTGCCACCGTGGCCGTACGCGGGCCCATCGGTCGTCTGGAACAAACTGAGTCCGAGCCCGTAGACCTCGCCATCTTCGAGTGACGCAGCCTCTTCGAGCATGAGTGACACAGTGTCGCTTGGCAGCCTGTTATCCCGCCCTGCTATGGCCCGGATGTACACAGCCAACTCCTCGGCCGTCGACACGATCCCTCCGTCTGCCAGTCCGAACCCGGTGTTGTAGCTGTGCATGTCCTGTAGGCTCCCTCCATCGGGAACGTAGCCATGCACGATTGGGCCGGTCGCTTCCTCGGCGTTCTCGTAAAATGACGCGGTCATTTGGAGCGGTGTAAAGACATGCTCCCGAATCGTCTGGGCGTGATGGTTCCCCGTGACTGCGTCGATCACCAATCCCGCTAAGATGTAGTTCGTGTTCGAGTAACCCCAATCCGCACCAACCTCGAAATAGGCGGACTGATCGAATGCGTACTCGACCACCTCGCTGCCGATCCACTCGTGTGATGGGTCAGCTTCGATCGCGTCGGAAAACGCATCGCTATCGAGATAGTCATAGATGCCGCTGGTATGGTTTAGCAGTTGCCGTACAGTGCTTCCCGCGAGGTTCGCGATCCGTCCGTCGTAGTCGTCCGGTAGATACTGAGTCGCCGCCGCGTCTAAATCGAGCCGCTGTTGGACGTGAAGAGCCGCTGCGGCGTAACCCACGAACGACTTGGTGTTGCTGGCGATTCGGAAGCGAGCGTCGGTAGCCATCTCGGTGCCGGCATCGACATCTGCCAAGCCAGCCGCTTCAAGCTGTGTGCCCGCGGGTCCCTCGATAAGCACAATCACGCCCGGGAGCCCCTGCTCGACCGCCCCTGCTGCCAGCTCCGCCAGATCCTGCACAGGCGGCTCCACCACGTCGTTGGCTCCGCACCCACTGAACGAAACTGCGAAGGCGGCGACTAACGGCTTCAAGAAAAGTGGGAAACGCTCTTTCAACGGCCCAAACTCCAAATGCTTGTCTCAGTCCGGCCGACACTACCAGCCTGCTTTCGGCGGGGTCAACGCACGGTGCCCCAACGCAACGCCCCGTGAGGCCGACTATTCCAATCCAGAAACCCCGTGGCCACAGGCTGACGGACGTTTTGATACCGAACCCGCTTGAGCACTGGCCTCGCCTCCGACCGGTCGCTCTGCCAAAAATGAGCGCTGCGGGCTAGGAGCCCGTCGCGTATAACGCCCCGGACTCCAGCCGTTAGCTTTTA
>CAZDBH010000540.1:0-5223 GCA_964503485.1 uncultured Bradymonadales bacterium
TAAAAGCTAACGGCTGGAGTCCGGGGCGTTATACGCGACGGGCTCCTAGCCGGCCCCTAATCGCTACTTTTTTGTTCGGAAGCGACCTCACACCGAGAATAGCGACACGCCATTCTTGAGTCTTGAGCGAGGTTTCATCCCATGGCCGAAAAAGTAAGAGACCTGATGCCCTGGTTCGTGCTGATTCAGCTCGTCTTGATCTGCTATCTGTGTTTCGTCGTTCGGGCGGCTGAGGATCGAGCTCAGTCCGCCGAGTGGCATGCATCACAGATCACGACCATCGTGAACAATGCCCAGGCCAATTTACACACGACGAGCACTCAGAATCAGAGGGAGTTGATCCGGATCATCCAACTGCAGGGCACTGCGATCATGGAGAATTGCCGATAGTCACTGGCTTTTCGCTCTCGGGCCTGTTTGGCGGACCACCTCGTACATCATCAAAGTGGCCGCCTGGGCCGCGTTGAGCGAATCGGCCGCACCGGCCATCGGGATTCGGACACACTCGTCGGCCGCATTCAGCCAGGCCCCAGACAGGCCGTCTTTCTCGCTTCCCACTGCGATCGCGCACGGTGGGCTCAGTCCGACTTCTGTGAACAGCTCTGTCGCATCGGGGCTTGCCGCCACCAGTCTCACACCTCTGTCCCTCAACCAACCGATCGCCTCTTCGGTAGAAGCGTGAGCGATCGGCGAGCTGAAGATGGTGCCCAGGCTCGACCGAATGACATTCGGATTGAATATGTCGGTGACGCCCTCACACACGATCACCCCATCGACGCCCGCCCCGTCGGCCGATCGCATTATCGTACCCAGGTTGCCAGGCTTCTCGAGGGCTTCGACCACGAGGATGAACGGGCTCTCAGGTAGGTTTTCGGCCAATCCCTCTAGGCTCAGATCCGGAACTTCTGCGAGCACTAGAATGCCTGCTGGACGAGCGCGATACGCCATTTTCTCGAAGGCCCTGGGCCCGACCTCGAGCGACGGGCAGCCCGTCGCCTTGCAACGCTCCAAGAGCGCCTGCTCTGAGTCCCCAAAGAAATCCGGGCAGTAGTAGGTGGATGTCAGGGTCAGGCCGCGTTCGAGGGCGACCGCCAGCTCTTTGGGCCCCTCGACAATCATCAGTCCGTCGCGATCGCGCTGCCTTCGATCGCGCAGCTTCACCACGTGTTTAACCCGGGGATTCTGTGGGCTCGTGATCACTTCAATTGACGCTTGGCTCAATCTCGCTCTCCGGACGGTCGCGCTTCAAACCCTCAGTACCGCTTCCAGGTTGGAATGAATCGCCCCCGCTGTCACGTTTCTGATGCGGTTCTCGGCCTTGGTTGTAACATTTCGGGCTTTCGTTCGTACTCTTTTGATAGTATGTCACCGCTTGCCGGGTTCGGACCAAGTTGAACGGTTGAATGAGACTCACTTTTAGCAACACAGCTCGAATAACGATCCTCGCAGCCCTGCTCACTACGACAGTGGCCAGCACCGCTATCAGCGATGAAGCGAGACAACTCGGTCCTCTTCCTGAGGTCCCTTCGGAGGCCTTCGCCGAGGGCGCGATTGACGAAGACGGACCGCGCGTCGAGACCCGATTGCTTGTTGACCATACGAGCGTCGCTCCGGGACAGACCTTCCGCGTTGGTGTGTTGTTCAACATGGACCCGGAATGGCACATCTACTGGAAGAATCCAGGCGCTTCGGGCCTTCCCACCAACGTCGTGTGGTCGGGTCTTGCAACTGTGGACGAGACCCAGTGGCCCGCTCCCGCAGTTTTCAGCGAAGCTGATGGCTTCATCATCACCTACGGATACGACGACGAGGTTCTACTCTTTGCGGAAGCGACGGCCCCATCGGCCGAGCAAAACGCCGACAGCGGATTCGAATTGGAGGCCTCTCTCAGCTACTTGGCCTGCCGAGAACAGTGCATCCGCGGCACCGCTACCTTAACGCGCCAGGTTGGCCTGGGCGATGCGGCCGTAGCTCCGACCGCCGAGGCCGAACGCTTCGCGTCCTATG
The DNA here is from genome assembly GCA_964503485.1 of uncultured Bradymonadales bacterium. GTDB lineage: Bacteria > Myxococcota_A > Bradymonadia > JAFGEP01 > JAFGEP01 > CAZDBH01. The sequence goes on from CAZDBH010000540.1 coordinate 2,008, forward strand.
CGGGGTTGCTACCTCGACAGCCGGCCGAGGTGGGTGTGTCGATCGATACGGTGTTTTCCACATCGGCTGTACAGCCCAATGACGAGTTTCAAGCGGCGATCGGCGTCGTGTCATGTCTAGGCCCACCGAGCGATGGGACAACCTGTCCAGATTTCACACTTCCTGAGGGCGGAGCCGCCCTAGGCCTCGCACCACTGGCTATCCCCGGGGCGGATCTCGAGGTCACCGAGAGCGGTGACCACCCAACCGCATTCTCGGGCAATGTAGTGCGGCTCACGGGCTATGCGGGACCGGATGAGTTTGCCGGAGAGCTACGTCTGCAAGCCGTTGTGAACTTGGTCGGTGAAGACGGGCAACGCGTGCCCGTTTGGATCGATTCACCCTTCCCACATGCCCCCTTGGGCTCGACCACAGAGGCCAACTCGAGCGCCCTATTGACCGCCGATCTTGGTGGTACCCCCCGTGAAGGACAATCAACCTCGATTGCTCTGTCTCCAGAAACGACAGGAGTCGATTCAGGTTCCGAACCAGAGTCGTCCGGCGGCATGAGTCTGTGGTGGGCGCTGATTTCCGCGTTGCTCGGCGGGCTGATCCTCAACATCATGCCCTGTGTGTTTCCGGTGCTCGCGTTCAAGGTGAATGCCTTTCTCGAGCTGAGCACCAAGCTGGAATACAGTCGGCTACGCAGCCGCATACCGTCCCTGATCGCCTATCAAGTAGGAGTAATCGTTCCGCTCTGGATTCTGGCGGGGGTCATTCTTGCACTCCGCTCGGCGGGCACAATGGTTGGCTGGGGTGTCCAGTTTCAACACCCCGAAATCATCTCGGTCGTGGGCGGGGTAGTCGTGGTGTTTGCCGCCAATCTGTTTGGGGCCTTCGAAATCAGCTTGGGTGCAGCCGGGGTCAGTCAAGCGGCCGACAAACGCAGCGGGCTGCTCCGCAGCTTTCTCGAGGGAATTCTCCTCGTCATCTTAGCCACACCGTGCTCGGCGCCCTATTTGGGGCCGGCCATCGGATTTGCGATTCTCTCCGAGAGTATCTTGAATGTCCTCGTCGTGTTCGGAATGGTCGGCGTGGGCCTGGTGCTCCCCTTTGCTGTATTGGTCTTGGTTCCCGGGTTTACCAAGGTCCTACCAAAACCGGGCGGCTGGATGATTCGATTCAAACAGTTCGTCGGGTTCACCTTCCTAGCAGCCGCCCGCAGGCGCGGTTGGATAGTAGGTCAAACCACCGGCGTCGCAGGCATCAGTGGTTACCTGCAGTTTGTCCTGGCGTGTGGCGTGGCCGCCTGGGTTTTCGGGATTGCCCAACACCGTCCAGTACCTCGGATCGCTCTCGGAGCAGTCGTAGCCTTGGCGATCACGGTCGCAGCTGGCTGGTGGTTTCTGCGGTTTGAGATGGACACCGTCTCCGAGCCTCCAGTCGCAGACGGCTCGGACGAGGGCTGGCTGGGATACGATGAAAGCGAGATTTCTAGCCAGCTGGAGGCGGGCAGACCCGTCTTCGTCGACTTCACCGCCGACTGGTGCGCCACCTGCAAGACCAACGAGCATCTTGTCATCGCCAGTGACGAAGTGCAGGGAGCAATTCGGCGTCATAACGTCGCGCTCTATATTGCTGACTGGACGCGCCCTGACGCTCGAATCGAGGCCGCCTTGGCGCGCCACGGACGTGTGAGTGTGCCAATGTACTTGGTCTACAGCCCGTCGGCCCCCGACTCACCGGAGCTCCTGCCCGAGATACTCACGGTAGAGACCGTCGTTGACGCGATCCGCGCGGCGGCGCTTCCCGATGCGGAATCAGACCCGAGCTAATCTTGTGGACGCAGATGACATCGCCGGTCGACTGGAACGCGCCCTCGCCGGCCTCGAGGCTGACTCGTGGCGTTCCGTTCTAGTGACACCAGCCGAGACTGCGATTCGCGGAGGTCGGGTGACGGTTGTCACCAATCGCCTGAAACCGCTGGGCGATGTCTTGAGCCAGCAGCACAACGCCAGCTATCGCCTCTACCCGCTGGTCGTGTATCAAGGCTGTTTGGTGGTCGCATATGAGGCCGTCTCGAGCAAGCCAGAGCGTTTCGAGGTCGACACACGGCATTTCACCCGCAAACGTGGCCTCCCGAGCCTCGACTAACGTCGCGCTGGCGAAAGAACTCGATTCCTGCTAGCTCATTTGATCACGATGCGTAGCATGCCAAAAGCTCTCAACGCGCTACTTCCCGGGGCGTTTGCTCTCTTCGTGGTGCTTGCCTCCTCGGTCTCTGTGGCGCAGGAGCCCGCGGATGTAGTGGAGTCGGCCGAAACTCCCGAGCCCACCGACCCGGTCGATGCGACCACCGAGGGTGGGGAAGCAGAGGAAGCTGCGCCCACTCCCGAACCGGTCGCAGAGCCGGAAGTCCCCAATATCCCGGCGATGATTGAGGCGGTCTACCGCGAGTGCCCGCAGACGGGTGGATGTCCGCCGGCACGCAATCTGATTCCCCACATTCATGCTCCGCACGTCGCCTTGCAGGTCATCCGTGCCCTCGGTTGGAGCGGTGATCCGGCAGCGGTTGCCCCACTCGCCTGGAGCGCAGCTTATGCTCAGGACCCCGCCGTCCGCTCTGCGGCTCAGGCCGCGTTGACCGAATTGGCGGACAGCGATGCGCGTGACGCGATCGAGCGCACCGCAGCAACCGATCCAGACCTCGAATTGAGACACGTCGCGACTTTGGCTCTGCCGACGAGCGAGGAGACTGGGATACTCCGGGCCGTGACCAGACCCCCGGAAACCGAAGAATCTACCGAGACTGTCGATCCGGAGTACGGCCGTGTGATTCTTACCCAGACCCCGTTTACTCGGCCGGCCGGAGTGACCAATTGGACGGTGATCAACCTGGGTCTGCACCGGTTCAACTGGGGAATCAGCGACAATGTCGACGCGGGTTTGACGACTATTCTCCCCGCTGGAGTCCTCGGGATTGCTCCCCATCTCAAAGCTGGATTCCAAGTTCACGAGTTCGTACGAGTGGGTGTCAGTGGGCAGGCGGGTGTATTCTCGGTATTCGTCGACAGTGGAGAGAGTGTCTTTGCATTTGGTGGGTCGGCAATGGCCGCCTTCGGTACTGAGGACCTCTTCCTCAACGTCAGTCTCGGCGGCTACGCCGGTGCGGACGGAGACGAGATTGAAGGCTTGTTCGCACCGAGCCTCGGATTTTCGGCCAGAGTCAGCCAGCGG
>CAZDBH010000541.1:0-5179 GCA_964503485.1 uncultured Bradymonadales bacterium
CGGCATGAACGCGGCGATCAACAGTGTTTCGGAGGTACCGAATCCTCGGGAGCTCGACAGTTGGGTTTCTGACACAGCTGACATCTTCAGCGCGGAGGAGGAGGCCAACATGAACCGGTTGATCGACGCCCTTCACGCTGAGACCGGCGTCGAGATAGCGGTTGTGACGGTGCATGATGTCTCGGTCACGCCGAAGGAGTTTTCGACGGGTCTGTTCAACGATTGGGGTATTGGCGACGCCGAGCGGAACGACGGTCTTTTGTTTCTGTTGGTTACTGAGCAGCGCCGGCTGGAGATGGAGACGGGTATTGGGCTCGACGCCCTGCTTCCCTCTGATTGGCTCCAGGACATGCAGGAACTCCGTATGGTTCCCCACTTTAGGGGCGGAAGGTACGGCGCGGGCATCGAAGCGGGTGTCGACGAGGTTGCCAATCGAATCAGGTACGGGCCAGCTGAAACAGAGTCTGGCGTACCGGTACCTGAGCAAGCTCCGGTCGATTCTCGCCGCCGCCAACCCTCCCATCAGGACGACTGGCCTTCCGAATCGTCTGGCGACACGCCCTGGGTACCGATCGGAGGTGGTAGTTTGGTTTCGCTGGTGTGCGGCACCTGGTTCTATCGCCGCTGGCGGTGGAAGAAGTGGAGCACCTGTGCGCAGTGCCGAATCACGATGCTGCATCTCGACGAAGTCTCCGACGACGAGCATCTGGGTGCGGGCCAGCAGAAGGAGGAGGAGCTTCGCTCCCGCAATTACCACGTGTTCATCTGTGGGCAATGCCAAGATACCAAAGTGAGGGCGATCACGCGTTGGCTGTCGGGTTACTCGAAGTGTGGTCAGTGCACCTACCGGACAAGCAAGACGACCTCGACGACGTTGGTTCACGCAACATACGATCATGGCGGACAGGTGCGAGTCACCACGGATTGCAAGCACTGCGGCCATCACACCGAACGCATCCGACACACCTCCCGAAAGACTCGGCCCTCCAGCTCGAGCTCGTCCGGTGGCTCGAGCAGACGAAGCTCGAGCCGCAGTTCGAGCCGCAGTTTCGGCGGCGGGCGCTCGAGGGGTGGGGGAGCGGGCTCGAGCTGGTAGGCTCAGCCACTCGTGCCAAAGCGGCAAGCTAACCACCGATCAGCTGGCTCCGATGGGCTTGTGAGCCGGCGAGTCTGCCCAAACTCTCCGCTCCCTGGTTGCATTGAAATTCCTTGCCAAACCTCTCCGCTCCCTGGTTGCATTGAGATTCCTAGAGTTGCAACCAAACCACTGGTGCCACGGTTCCTGCGGTGGTGAACACTCTCGACGGTGCGGAACCGCGTTCCAACGCCGCAGACCGCGTAGCATTCTCCCCAAACCCCAGAGAGCCAGTAGGACTCCGGAGTGGCTGCACCGACCGACGAGGAAGGCCATGGATGCGCCCGCCATCAACGTTCCGTCAATTCTCCACCCAGTAGGATTCGCGCGAACCGGAACACAGCCCGTAAGTTGGGTGTCTCCATCAATAGACGTGGCACAACGATGCGAATAGGCCGGCTTCGCCCTACGATGTCGGGTAAGACTTGCACCAGTGAGTCGGCCTCGGCGACGGGCAGGGGTGACACGGCGCAACAGGCGATACCAGCGCCCGAGACCGCCGCCCTTCGCACCAGTTCTGGATCAGTCCCCGCCAGGATGGGTTTGACGGGATAGGTTCCTCCCTCTAGCAAAGGCACGCTGTTGGGCTCTTCCCCGGGGACATAGATCGTCAGCAGATCGTGCCCCGCCAGGTCAGCAAGTGACCTGGGCGTACCCCGCCGCTTCAAATACCCAGGGCTAGCGAACAAACGCTCTTCGACCTGACCGATTTCGTAGGAAACGCCCTGGTGCTGGATCCGATCCCCGGCGACATGCACGGCGATGTCGACACCGTCCAGAAGTTGGTTGCGCGGATCATCATACACCCGGAGGCGCAGGGTTAGATTGGGAAACTTCGCCCTGAACGCCAAGAAGAACGCTGAAACCGCCTCGGCTGGCATTCCCACAGGCAGAGCCACCGTGAGCACACCCCCTGGCTCATCACCGGTTTGTTTGGCCGAGGTTTCGAGGGCCGTCATGTCCATGAGAATCTGCCTGGCTCCCTCGGCTAGTACACTGCCGGAAGCCGTCGCCGTCGTGCTTTCGCGATCACGGAACAAGACAGCACCGCCCATTTTTTTCTCGAGGCTGGCTACCCGTCGGCGCAATGTGGCGCGGGGCACACCCACTGCCTCGGCGGCTTTCACGAAGTTTCCGGCGTCGAGCACTGCGATCAAGGCACGCAATTCGTCGAGGGTCATATGGCACCAACCGAATGAGATTGAGTGTGTTCATTATCGGTCAACTACTGGCAGATAATGGTCCTTTGGGGGGCGGATGGCAAGTCCGAGGCTTGAGGTTTGGGAGCCGCCCCACATCGATTCCCACCGCCGGGACGTAACTAGGGCCAGCCTCAGCTGGTGACTCTAGACCACAGTGGGCAGAGTTCCTTCGCTAGTCGTGGCTCGAATCCTGCCGTCTGATGGTCGATTATCGTCCTTACAAGGCGACGGGCTTCCCGGTATGCTCTGCCGCAGCAGTGAGATCAGACGCCAAACATGCAGGGAAGACCTCAGTAACCGCCATCGTGGACGCGCCAACAGTTTGCGTGCTCTGCAGCCAGAACTGCGGCCTGCGAGTCGACATCGACAACAATCGAATTGTCGCGATCCGCGCCGACGCGACCAATCCGCTGAGTGACGGCTACAGCTGCAGCAAGGCCTACCAGATCGGCCACTACGTCAACCACGCGCAGCGACTCGAGACGCCGTTGAAAAGGGCAGCTGACGGGAGCTATCAACCCATTTCGTGGGATCAGGCGACCACTGAAATCGGCGACAAGCTTCGCCAGATTCGGGCCGACCACGGGCCCGATTCGCTGGCTTTCGTCGGGATTGGCGGACAGGGAAACCACATGAGCGTGTTGTACGCGCTGGCCTTCCTGGCGGGTACAGGCTCGAAGTGGTGGTTCAACGCCCTGGCCCAAGAGAAGACTCAGCGCGCCTTGGTAGACGGGTGGATGATGGCCTCGCCGCATGATGTGATGTCGGTGGGGCATATCGAAGAGAGTGACTATGCTCTTTTGCTCGGCAGTAACCCCCTAATCAGCCAGCGCGGCATCGCGCCCAACCGGGCGATCCGGGATTTCCAGCGCGATGAGACTCGAACCCTGGTCGTCGCCGATCCGCGGCGAAGCGAAACCGCCCGCAAAGCCGACATCCACTTGAGGCCCAAAGTCGGCACCGATGTGTACCTACTGTTGGGCATTGCTGCTGTGATCGTTCAGGAGCGGCTATATGACGAGAGCTTTATCGCGCAGCGCACGGTGGGCTTCGAGAACGTCGCTGCGGTCTTCGAGGACATCTGCCCCTACGAAATGGCCTCCCTGTGCGGGATTGACGCCACCGTTCTTCAGGATGTCGCCCGCGGCTTCGCTGCTGCCGATCGTGCCGCGATCGAGATGGACCTCGGCTTAGAACAGAGCCGTTTCAACACGCTGACCGCATACCTGATTCGACTGATTATGGGGCTCACGAATAACCTGGGCAAAGTCGGTGGCTTGGTATTTGTCGGCAGTATGACCCCTCGCGTTCCGCGGAGCCGTCGAACTCCCAGAACCGCGACCGAGTCGGGCATCCCCGGTGTTCGGCTCTTTGCTCCGACCCCGATGTACTCTCCAAATCTCTTTGCCGAAGAGGTGCTCGCCGATCGCCCCGACCGCATCCGAGCCGTCATCGTCGAGGGCAGCAACCCGATGTTGCAATACGCAGACACGTCGCGGACCCGAGAGGCGTTCGACCGCCTCGAGTTGAGCGTCGTCATCGAGCCCACAGAGACCGAGACCACCCGGGTTGCCGACTATGTCTTGCCGACCCCGGTGGGATACGAGAAGTGGGAGTGTGCGTCATTTCCCAAGGCCTATCCGTTATTGGGCGCGCAAGTCAGACCACCGGTGGTTTCCGGCCCAGAACGCGCTTTGCCGGAACCCGAAATATACTACCGAATCGCCTCGAAGATGGGGCTGATAAAACCGGCTCCCAAGCTCGTGGCCCGGCTCGCTCGAAAAGCGGCTCGCTCGAATTGGACGCTCCCCTACCTAGCGGTGTTGGCCCCACTTGCTCTCGTCAGAGCCCGTAGTCGAGCGCGCGCCCTGCCGATGATGTTGTTCTGGCTGTACGAAACCCTCGGGAAGACGCTACGGGCTCCCCAACTCGCCGCATTCTGGCTGCTCTGCCAGTCGGTTGCTTGGACTCGGAAAGGCGACATTGCTCGTGGCCGACCCGACCTGACGAAGGGATGGAATCGGGCAGCAATCGGCAACCGCCTCTATCGCGAGGCGATGGCGCATCCCGAAGGGGTGGTGCTGGGTCGAGTCGACGAGGACCGGTGTCTAGAGCAACACCTTGGCTACCGAGATGGCCGAATCCGCCTTTTCCCCCCAGCGATGCGCGGCGAAATTCAACGTGCGTTGGCCGATCAGGCCGAGCGCGACCCAGACTACCCGTTCATTTTGGACGGCGGCATGCGCACCCGCTGGACGGCGAACGCGAATTTCCGTGATCCGGCATGGCGCAAGGGCGCCGGGCCGCATTGTGCTGTCAGGATGAACAGCGATGATGCGGCTTCGCTCGGAATTGAGAAGGGCACCCGGGTGCGAGTGCGTACCAAGACAGGCAGCGTCGAGCTGCCGGCCCTGCCCGAAGGTCGGGTGCAGCCAGGGCACATCCACATACCGAACGGCTTCGGTACGGCCTATCCGGATCCGAAAACCGGGCGACTCGAGACAGCCGGGGTCTGTATCAACGACCTGACCGATGCAAAGGACCGCGACCCGTTCACGGGCTGTCCCCACTTCAAGTTTCTGAGTTGTCACGTTGAGATCGTTTCCTGAAGCCCCGGTGCAGCCGGGGGAGAACCCTTGCCCTCGGCAAGGGTCGTTCACTCGCGCGTAGCTCAGCCACCCGGCGCAGCCGGTGGCTGTGGCTGCAGCAGCGCCATGAAGGAGGTCTTGGGTCTACCTGCCCCCATCGCTTCGCTCGCTCCCCCACACGGGGGAGCAATCCACCGTTGGTCCAGTCTAAAAACATGGGTAACAGATCAGTCTAGTTACATAGGTAACACTTT
>CAZDBH010000542.1:0-5160 GCA_964503485.1 uncultured Bradymonadales bacterium
CTAAAAGCCAATGGCGGAGCCTGGAGCGCTATGCGCGACAGGCTCCTAGTGGGCTGTGCCCCAGTGTCGAAGGACGAACGCACTACGGCCTGAGGCCTGGCGATAGCGCTGATAGTGGGCGGTGTTGGTCAGGTAGTAGTCCTGGTGGTAGTCCTCAGCCACCCAGAAGTCCTGAGCTGCCTCGATCGGGACAACTATCGGCCTATCGAATCGGCCTGACTCAATCAATTCGGCCTTCGAGGCCTCGGCCGCCGCACGTTGGGACTCATCAAACACGAAGATAGCCGGGCGGTACTGGGGTCCGCGGTCGGCGAATTGACCACCAGCGTCCGTCGGGTCCATCGACCTCCAGAACGTACTCAGTAGCGTTTCGTAGCTCACGATCGTTGGGTCGTAGAGAACTCGGACCGCTTCGGTGTGTCCTGTCCTGCCACCGGACACCTGCGAATAGGTGGGGTTTTGCTCAGGACCGCCCGTGTAGCCGCTGAGTACCTCGCTGACTCCGTCGAGACCCTCGAAAGGGCCCTCCATGCACCAGAAGCAACCGCCGGCAAAGATGGCCACTTCGATTCCATCCGGGGGTGGTGAAGCCAGCGGTTGTCCGGTGGCCTGGGAGGTTGGCGATTGGCTATGAGCCGGCGCTTGGCAGCCGAACGCAGCAAACATCAAGACAGAGACAGACAGCACAAAGGACGTTTTCATTTCAGACCTCATTTCAGCCAAAGGACAATTCTAGACCATGCCCAGTCCGGTACGAACGACTCTTCGAGCCGGTTACACGGACACCAACCCCAGACCTCATCTCAAACCGTAGCCCAGTCATCTGAATGGAGATCAGGGTCGCAGTCTGCTATACATCCAAGCGTCCTGGCGTCCTGGAAATATGAGAGACCGAATGAATGGAACTCGCTATAAAAGCACAGCCTTCGCTGCCGCCCTTTGCTTGCTACTCCCCCTTGCCACGGGCTGCTCCACTGACAGTGATTCCTCAGACAGCGACGCCGCAGACGCCACGGACGCACTCGGCGACCAGGTTGCCGATGCGACAGCTGATGCGACCGCCGACACGACAACTGACCAAGAAGTGGATACGACCACAGACTCAGCCGACGAAGTCGATCAAGGCCCGCCCCTGAACGACATGCCAAGCTTTGACGAACTCGAAGAGGGGTGGAATGTCATCAGGCCCGGCGGCTCCACAATCTGTTCTCGCGGTTCTGAATATGCGTTCGCCGTGCGACGTGGTGAGGTCGACAAAGTGGTCATCGACTTCATGGGCGGCGGGGCCTGTTGGAACAATCTGACTTGCAGTATAGCCGGGTCGATATTCAACGAAGACGTTGAGGGCATTGAACGGTGGGTCTCCGCCGATTTTGACGGGATTTACGACCAGGAAAACGACGCCAACCCCTTTCAAGGTTGGAGTCACGTGTTCATACCGTACTGCACAGGCGATATCCACTGGGGAGATTCCGTGACCGACTACGGCAGCGGGGTAGAGATACGCCACAACGGGGCCACCAATGCCGCGACAGTGCTGGATTGGGTCAAAGAGAACTTTGAACTTCCCGAGTCACTCTTCGTAACTGGCTGTAGTGCCGGCGCCTACGGTTCGATCGGCTGGGTGTCACAAATCATCGAGGACTTTCCAGAGAGCGACGTCTTTCACATGGCGGATAGCGGGATGGGAATCATCACTGACACCTTCTTCGAGGACAGTTTTCCAGCGTGGAACGCATGGGGAGCCATACCCGATTGGATTCCAGCCCTCGATCCGGACTCGATTGATCTCACGACGCTGAAGCTACCGGACTTTTACGGTGCGGTCGGCAACCACTACTCTGACAATCGGTTCACTCAGTACACCACTGCCTTCGACGAGAACCAGACCTTCTACTTCGAGGCCATGGGAGGCGGCGACCAATTCGATTGGTCAGAGCGGATGTACTCGGCGCTTGCCGACGCGGAATCACAGGCGGACAACGTGTTTAGCTTCGTGGCTCCGGGCGACCAACACTGCATCTTGGGCTTTGAGAACTTCTACACCGTCGAGGCAGACGGCACCCTCCTGGTCGATTGGATCGACGACATGCTGGCCGGTGAACCAATCGAGAGCGAGTATTGCTCTGACTGCGACCCACCCGAGTCGGATTAGTCAGCCGCCTGTAGGGGCGAAACCCCGGGTCTGGTATGAGCATCTAACGCGCGCCGCAGTCGTCGCAGTCGGTACCCAAATCGCAGAGAGAGTAGTCAGACCCGTCGCCACCGTCATCGCAATCGCCGTCTGAGGCGTACGAACAGGTGTTGGTGCAGAGCCCACCGCCGGAGCCACTGCCATCGTCGACTCGTGGCCCGCAATCGTCGCAATCGGTACCTAAATCGCAGAACGAGTAATCAGAAAAGGGTCCACCGTCGTCACAATCACCATCTGAAGCGTACGAGCAGGTGTTCGTGCAGCCCACAACCGGGTCTGGGTCTGGGTCTGGGTCCGGATCGGGGTCTGGATCAGGATCAGGATCGGATTCGCCCCGCGGACCGCAATCGTCGCAGTCGGTTCCCAACGCGCAGAGTGAATACTCCGACCCCGGTCCGCCGTCATCGCACGTTCCATCAGACGGATAGTCACACGTATTGTTGCAGTCGGCGTCACCGGTCGTCGGGGGCCCCGAATCACCGCCGTCGGCGGTTCTTGGTCCGCAATCCGTGCAATCCGTTCCGATTACGCACAAGGCATCGAGAGAGCCCATTCCCCCATCGTCGCATTCTCCATCGGCCGCGAATACGCAACTGTCATCGCATAGGACGTCGCTGTTGGTGGGGTCTTCGTTTGTGGGTGGGTCATCCACGGGCGGATCGTCGACCACCGGATCGTCTTGTGGGTTCGGATCTGTGACGGGCGGTGTGTCATCGGTGGCCGGGTCATCGTCTGGAGGGGTTTCGAATGCCGGTGTCAGTGCGTTCTCGTCAGAGGGCGGTGCCTCTTCTTCCGTTGGGGTTTCGTCCTGCCAGCGAGTGTTGTCGACGGTCGCGATAGAATCAGTCCGAGCCGGCTCAGGATCGACGTAGACACACCCCACGACGCTTATGGTGAGTGAGCACCAGAATAGGCCCGCTACAGAACGAGGGAGAACCCGCATATGTACTCCGGCTGGACGCCTTCGCGGCGCATTCTAACGAGGAGGGGGCAGTGAGGCAAGCGATTACAGGGATTGGGGATCAGGGCTTGGTATCGGTCGAGCGTGTTCTTATTGCCAGCTCGTTAGCAAGGGACCTACTCTAGCCTCAACAAATCGCCTCTAGGAGCTTCGCCGCGTGACCGAACCTACTGTGGAATGCCCCCACTGTACCTACGAGCAGTCGGCTCAGCGCTCCGACTGCGCCCGCTGCGGGCGACCACTCAACGCCGTCAGAGCTGACCCGAAACCAACGCCGGAAACCGGTCCCCGACCTCAATCTAAAAAGCGGCAGTCGCTTCTCTTTGCGATGCCCGACGACGTCAATCCAATCGTTGTTGGATGCCGAGCCCTGATATGGCTCTTGCTTCTGGTCTGGGGCATCGAGTTCATCCGAACCCCCATCGCCTACGGCGAGATCAACGATAGCTTCATGCACCTTATCAACCTCGTCTTCCACGAGGCGGGGCACGTGATTTTCATGCCGTTTGGCCGCTTCATGACGGTCTTGGGGGGCTCGCTTCTCCAGGTGTTGGTACCAGTCATTTGTCTGCTGGCTCTTCTCTTCAAGACACGCGACCCTTTTGGCGCGTCGGTTGCTTTTTGGTGGGTTGGCGAGAGCCTCCTGGACGTCGCTCCTTACATCTACGATGCGCGCTTACAAGAGCTTCTTCTGCTCGGCGGTGGCACCGGGCGGGACATGCCAGGGACTCACGACTGGAACAACCTTCTAACCTGGATGGGGTGTCTCGAAGCCGATCAGTCGATCGCAAAGGCCACCTACTGGATTGGCACCTTGATCATTGTGACCGCGCTGGTTTGGGGTGGGAGCCTGCTCTACCAGCAGATTCAAGCCTCTCGAACTCGCACAACCCGCTACTGACGATCGAAACAGAGGTCGCCGAGCTGACGGGACTGGTCTGTGTTGCGGTCCCAAACTACGGTAGACTTCCTTCGGCTGAAATCCCAAGCGCTCGTGAGGTAATCATGGCTCGTTCTCTACTGCTCCTACTGTCAGTTCTATGCCTGGTCGCATGCGGTGAAACGGAACAAACCTGTGTCGACGGCGACACGGCAGCGTGCTTCTGTGAGGGCGGTTTTGGAACCCGACACTGCACCGAAGCGAGTTGGGGTGAATGCCAATCGTGTTCTCCCGATTCCATTATCGAACTGGGACCGATCGGCAACCAAGTCCCCGGCTCGCTGCAAGGGCTTGCCCTGCTTCCAGGTCAGCTCGACCACGCGGGCATTGTGGTCCAACTCAATGGTGTCGGAGGCTACGAAGCCTTTACCTCGATGACCGGCTTGTACTCGATGGATGACGTACCCGCCGGCTTCTATACGGTTTCGGCGACGAGCGGCGGCTACGCGGATCAGACGAGCGACGTGTTCGAGGTCTTGCCCAACGAGTTGGTGATGGCGCCCACTGTGGTTCTGGGAGACTTTACTGGGTCCTTCAGCGGAACGGTTCTATTGTCCGACTCCGACGACCATGCTGGGACAGTCGTGAGCGTTCGTGGGACAAACCACGCCGTTCTCACCGATGAGCAGGGCCGTTGGTTGATCGAAGGTGTATCCCCTGGAAGCTATAGCGTCTCTGCCAGCCACAACGAGTATTTCCCCACAGGCCTTGCCGACCAATTGATTAGTGGGGGTCGAGCCACAACCGTTCCCACCTTGGTTCTGTCGAAGGAGCCCGGAAAGGTCTCCGGCGAGGTCGTTTTCGCGGCGGAAGACCGGAGCGGAGTGGTTGTTGCAGCAACCGCCGAGTGGGACGAGCGCATCGTATGCACAGCCGTGACCAACGAACTCGGCTTTTTCGAGACGGCCGATTGCACGCCGGGTGTGTACACAGTACTCGCGAGCCACCCCGACTATCTGACCAACCGACTCTCGGGTATTCCGGTGGTCGCAGGCCAGACCGCCGACGTGACCATTTCACTGACGACTGAGGGGCAGCGGCCTACCGCGATTGAAATCATCTCGG
>CAZDBH010000543.1:0-5148 GCA_964503485.1 uncultured Bradymonadales bacterium
CCTTTCCCTTTCCCTTTCTCCTCCGCCCTTTCCCCTTTCTCCTTTCGCCTCGTCCCTTTTCCCTTTCCCTTTCTCCTTTCCCTTTCCCCCGGGAAAGTGTTTTGGGTCTGTGTTAGACTTCCGCGGGCCCGGGGCACGATGATTCTGTCGCAAATCACAAGAGAGAACTGCTATGGACCAGAGGTGCATCCACATCGTAAGCGCGGTTGCCGTTTCAGTTTTTTGGTTTGCCGCCTGCTCGACCGAGGACGGGGGCCCGAGCACGTCGTCGGACCTCTCAGTCGTCAATCAGGATACCTCGGGCGACATCCAATTCCCCGGTGATCTCACGTCCTCGGACGCCGAGGATAGTACACAAGGCGACTCGTTGGATGTTGCGCCAGACGTCGCGCCTGACGTCGCGCCTGACCGCGACCTCAGGGAGGCAGATCCCGAGGTAGACGTGGTCGAAGACTCGAGCGATGCCGTCGAGGACCTAACCGAAGACCAGGTGGATCCAGCGGGACCGGAGGTCGAGATCACTGCGCCGCTACACCGAGAAGAGGTTTCTGGAGAGGTCACGATCGCGGTGGCTGCAAGTGACGATGTGGGCGTTGAGAACGTCACGATCGACATCGACGGTGACGAGGTCGCGACTTTCGAAGAAGGACCCTACGAATGGCAGTGGGATACGACCGAACTCGATCCCGGGCGCTACCTCATCGAGGCGACAGCTTTTGATGGTGACGATAACTCGGCGAGCGACGCCATCTCGGTCCAGGTGGCCTGCGTAGGTGACCGGGATTGTCCACCCAGTTTTGTGCGTATCGTGAGTCCCGCTCCCGACTCGACGGTGTGCGGGCTCTACATCCTCTCGGCCCGTGCCGACGATGACCACGGCGTGCTTCGAGTCGAGTTCGAGGTCGACGACGAGCTGATTGGCAGCAAATATGAACAGCCCTACGAAATCGAGTGGGACACAACGGACGTCGAGGATGGTGAGCACACCGTTGTGGTCACAGCTTATGACGGAGAGGAGCAGGCAACCTCTGAAGAGGTGAGAGTTGTCGTCGATAATGGGGCGGGAGAGTGCAACAATCCGCCCTCAATCGCGATTCTCGAGCCGTCCAATCGCTCGTACGTCCACGGCGACGTCGACGTCGCGGTGGCTGTGACAGACGATGTCGGCGTCAGCTCTGTCCAGTTTTTCGTCGATCGGGGTTCGTTGGCTGAAGACAGCACCGTGCCCTTTTCGGCCGTCTGGCCGACGGACGAGTTCGACGAGGGGTCGCACACCCTGGCGGCGATGGCCACCGACACGGGTGGGGAAACGGCCCGTGACGAAGTCAGTGTGATTGTCGATCGCACCCCGCCTGAGTTGCAGGTCATCACCCCCGAAGCTGGAGACTCCTTCACCGGGCCGGTGCAGGTCACGGCTGAGGCCAGCGACAACATCGAACTGCTCCACGTTGCTTTTGCGATCGACCGAGGTCCCTATACGACGTTGGATGAAGGCCCGTGGGAGATGCTTTACAATGACTTGAGTGGCGGAGCGCACCGCCTTTCGGTCGTTGCCACCGACGCAGCTGGCTGGACAACGAGCCGAGCGGTGGTGTTCTCGATCGATCGGCCCCCGAGTGTCCGGTTCGTAGAACCCGAGGAGGGTGACGTTGTCGAAGGGGCGATCCTCGTCGAGGTCGACGCGAGTGATGACCTATCGACTCCCCGCGTGGACCTGTTCGACAACGGGGAGTACTACGGCCGATTCACCGGCGAGAGTATCCGCTGGAACCCGGCCTATGAGCGTGCAGCTCACACCCTGCGGGCCGTCGCGACCGACACGCTCGGCCAAACGGATGAAGACGAAATCACGGTGCTCGTCGACCACCCCTTCTCGATTACTGTAAACCGCTGCGCGGAAGGGTCTTGCCGGCCGATCGACTCCCCGCACAACGTCGCCGGCACCGTCACCTTCGTTGTGACGGGCAACGACGACGGGGGTGAATTGGAGACGGTCGCGTTGCAAGTCGATGAGGGTGCGGTCACCACACTGAGTGAGGCGCCTTTTGAGTTTGAGTGGGACACCACCGAGCTGGAGGACGGTGAGTACACACTCTCATTCTTCGGGACCAACAGCTACGGCGACGAGGCCGACGCCATCATTACCGCTTTCGTTCAGAACTGTGAATGCAACCGAAATGCGGATGTGTGTGACGCGGTCGAGGCCGAGTCGCCCAGCAAATGCGAGTGCGACCCCGACTGTGATGATGCAGACCCGTGCATCGCGGATTCCGTGTGCGACGGCACGTGTCCAGCCGGCACCGACCCCGACTGCGACTGCGATGATATCCCGATTGAGAGTGAGGCAGGTCAATTCTGTATCATGCCCGGCACCAGCTGCTTCAATGGTCGCTGCGTCACATCTGACCTGCCATTTGGGACGTGCCGTCAGCTCTGCAGCCCAGGGAGCTGCGAGGAGATCTGCGACGAGGGCGTCAGCTGTCAGCAGGAGTATACCGGCGAGGGCGAGCCCGAACGATTCGAAGATGGGCGCTTGTTGGGCATCTGCGGCTTCTCCTTCCTACCCGGGTCGGGCGCCTACGACGAGTGTGACAGCGTTGCTAACTGCCGCGACGGCGATCTCTGTCTCGCGGTGGGCGATTCGGGGGCCAACCAATGCCTCCAGCCCTGCAACGACGGGACGGTCTGTCCTTCGCGTGATGGGTCGGCCGGTACCTGTGGGTATCGTTCGGGCGACACATTTCTGTGCGGACTGCCATGTAGTCCAGAGGACCCCTTCAGTTTCTGCCCATCCGGCATGAGTTGTTACGAGCTGGAGGGTGGCGCCGGAATCTGCCACTGGTAGCGATCTCCAATGACGACTCGGCTAGATACCTACTTGAGGCTGTGCGCGATTCTCACCCTCGTATCGTGTGCCAACGCCACTGCCGTCGAAAACGACGAGACCGGTGCCGGTTCGGATGCTGTAAGGCGTCATGACCAAGTCGAGAACGACGTCGCGGGCGATCCACTGTCTGACCTGGGAGATACGGCACCCACTGACGGCGAGATGCTCGACCTGGCCGACCAGGCGGCAGCGGACACTCGAGAAACCGACCCGATCATCGATGTGCCGCCAGCGGATGTGGCCGAGGGCGACGATCCCTCACTCGACCTTCCCGAAGAGGTCGAACTGGACGCGACCTCCGACACCCCGGCGGACCCCGTAGTAGACTTGGAAGTGGATCAGCCGATGGACACGGAAGGCTGCACCGTCCTTCCCTCTTCCGGGAGCCGCGTTTTGGGTGGCGAGGTGGCCGGTGACTCGCCGACCTGGGACCTGCCGAACACGGCGGACTGCTCGGTGGATGTCGGGGGCGCGTCGCTGGCGCGATACTCGTGGTTGGAGGTCTGCAACACAGGCCCGACTGCCCAATTCGACTTTCTCGCCGAAGGAGGGCGAGACGACCCAACCCTCACCTTGGGCGGGGTGGCAATATTCCTGTACGAGGGAGGTGGCTTTCCCGGGGACCCAACCGGCTGCGCCGCCCAGGCTGAAAATGTCGGAGGTGACGGCCTGATCGACAACTTCGAGATCGGTGCATCGAGCCGAGTTACGCTGGTCGCGTCTTCGTTTTCGGAGGTTATCTCGGGGACATTCCGACTGACCGCGTCGGCGGCAGACTGAGAGACGGCCACTCAGTCCGCAGCGACGACCTCGTGGACCGCCTTCTCCTCTGTCACTTCCGTCCCATCCGCTGCTTCGGTTTCGCTCATGGCCAGCTCACCGCCGCCTACTGCAATGGCGAGCCCGCCGAGTTCCTGATCCTCGGCGAGTGCGAGATGACCGGCTCCGGCACCGGCTAGGCGACTTTGGATATTCAGAATCGCGTATCGTGCGGCCTCTTTGATCTCTTGGTTTCGGAATAGGCCCTCAGTCATCGGCTTGAGGGCTTCTACGCTCTTGCGGGTGCCCCGAGCACCCAGAGCCTGGATGATCGGCAACGCCTCCTCCGTCGAGGTCCCGGACTCGCGAAGTCTCTCGGCCAAACCGGCCATGGCGATTGGCCCTCCGATCGCTCTCAGGGCAGCAACCGCTTGGGACAGCTCCTCGTCGTGCATGGTTGCCAAACAGTCTGCCAGCACTGGCGCTGCGGGTGCGAATTCTTGCTGCCGCACAGCCCTGATCAGGGCGATTCGCAGTTCCCGATTTGACTGGTTCCGAAGTGCTTTCTCGAGTACGGACGCCAGTAGCGCGGCGGATTCGGCCCCGACTAGACGCCCGAAGGCCTTACCAATCAGAGCTTCGGTATCGTACCAGTCGTCGTCATCCGTCGAGAGCGTGTGGAGCATCTGCTCGGTGGCTTCGGGACCGGCCGCGCCGAGGGCATTCAGGCGAATTTCGCGGTCTGGGTGGTCGAGACCCTCGGCAATTGCTTTCTGGCCGGTGTCAGACGTAGCGTGGTCGCTGAGTAACCTCAAGTGGGCGAGTTTCGATACAGTGGACCGTCCCGAGGCGACCGGCCACAGGTCGGCGACTGAGGCGTCGCGGACCGCTTTTGCAACCTCGACACTGGTCGAGATGATGTTGTTCAATTCAGCCCGCCAATTGGAGGTTGTCTCGCTCTCGGGATGGGGCACCTGAACGATTACACCGCGTTTCTCGATGAGTCTGAAATTGCGTTCGGGTGATAGCAGCTGGTTGATTCGGTCGCGCTGCTCTTTGGACATACTTGCGAGCAGGGGCGTCGGCGGCCTCCCCCGGATCTCGATGCTCGCGTCGAAAGCGTCGCGTTCGGACCCCGGACTGACTCGTCGGCGCATCACAAAGCCGTCGTCACCTTCGATGTCCGAGAAGTTGGTGTCGATCCTGACAGAGTCGCTGAGAACCGTTAAGGACACAGAGACACCCTCGATATCGCCCTGCCACGCCTCGAGGTGTTGTCCGGGTATCTCCTCGAAGCCATAGTTTTGGGCGAGCTCTTTGCACACGGCGAGCGAACTGCTTCCTTTGCGGAGGTCGGAAAGGTGCTCGTGCACGAACTTGCGACCACCTCTCGACTCACAGCCCACCCTCGATTGTGAGAGCTGCCAGCAGTTGCTCATTCTTTGGGTGTGAATCCTAGCATTCGGAGATTCCAGTGCGAATAGCCCTAAGGGCTGGAGCCC
>CAZDBH010000544.1:0-5131 GCA_964503485.1 uncultured Bradymonadales bacterium
CGGTTCGTTCGGTACATGTGTTTTTTGGCCGGATCGCTTCCGGCTCGTTCGTTTCCGGTTCGTCCGTTTCCGGCTCGTCCGCGTCCGCTTGCTGCACCGGGACATCGGTCTCTTCATCGTCGGGAATCAAGACGAGATGGGTAGGACCTGGCTCAGCGAGCACTGACAGACGCACTCGGAGCGTGTCAAAACCAGTCTTCCGAAGCATGACCTCGACGTCGGGACCATCGGACGCAATCTCTTGCTCGATGGGCGTCCTTCCGATGAAAGTCTCGTCGATATAGGTCCGGGTGTTACTGGGCTCAGATGTCAGCGAGAGACGAACACGGTTCGCTCCGGCATTGACAGCCGGCGCATCCGAATCGACTTGATTGGTCGCGACCTCTTGGCTCGCTTCGTTATCCTGGTCGCCAGTTTGGGCCTCCTCAGTCTGGGCCGCTTCGCTACGACCTTCAACTGTCTCTGAGGTCCCGGGGTCGCTGTCCGATTCTGCCTCATCCTCTCCTGCCGCGTCGTCACCCGTCGCCGTGTCTTCTGCTTCCGGAAGGTCATCGTTAGCGTCTGGGGCGGCCTCAGAGCCGGATGCGTCAGGTTGGGGCGCGACCTCGGGGGTCTGGGCGGCAGAAGCGTCCCCTTCGACCGCGTCCGCCGATTCCCCCGATGCGTCGTCGTCGACGGCGCCAGGTTCGCCGGAGTCTTCCTCCGTAGTGGATTCGTCGGCCTCGTCGTCGGTCCCCGGGCCACTTGTGGTGCTATATACTGCAAACGCAATGGCCGCTCCCACAAGCAAGAGCAGAACAATCCAGACAGCACCTCTGCCCCCGGAGCCCTCTTTGGGTGGAGCCGCGGCCGGCGCGGTCGCGGGCGGCGGCACAGGCGCGGCGGGCGGCGCAGGGGCAGGTATCGGTGCAGCGGCAGGTGGTGCAGCGGTAGGAACAGGCGCCACAGCAACGTCCACTTCGATGTCGAAATCGGCTTCCTCCGGGGCGGCGCTAGGCGCCTGGGCGCGATCTTGCTCGAGTACGGACGGATCCAACTGCATCATGACGGTCGGGGAGTCGTCGTCGTCCTCGACTTCCGATTCAGGGGCTGGCGCCGGTGTCTCCTCCCGGTCGAGCGCGCCGGGGGGCAGCGACATCATCACTGTGGCGGAATCGTCGTCGTCCTCCTCGAGGTCAGGGTTGCCCTTGAGAGCTGCGGTTCCCTCCGGCTCGGGCGCTCGGTCGAGCGCACCCGGCGGCAGCGTGAGCATTGTTGTGGGCGAATCGTCGTATTCTGGTTCTGCCGGTGCTTCGAGTGACGGTTGCGAGTCCCCTTCCTGAATTATGATTTTGGGTGTGGCTGCTACAGTCTCTGTGGGGCCGCTATTCACTCGCGCAAAGGCAGCCGAGGCGCCGATTTCTTCAGCCACTGTGTCGGCATCGAGCTCTTCCGCGATTCGGAAATTGCCCATGTCGTTGCTCAAGGTGAGCTGCCATTCTTCCTTCTTACCGAGCTGCCACGCTGGGTCGTCTTCAGCGACCTCGCTGACGCGGACCTCCGAAATGGGTCGGTCTTCTGAGCTGAAGCCGTCCTTTTTTTCTTCCGCCGCCTCAGGGGGCTGCTCGGGAAGGTCTTTGTTGTCGTCGTTACTCATGCTCTCTTCATATCACGCTAAGCTGCCGGGTGGGGTGACTATTCCGTCTCATTCTGTTGGTAAAGTCCTGCGCCTCCCCGGATTTCATTGCCCGCCTCCACAACCCCGATCCGAACAAAAGTAGAATACACGCCATCGCAGTCGAGGTCACCGAACGCCGACGCGGTGAACCCAGCTCCAATGAACGTACCTGCGCTGTCGTATTGGTAGCTGTAGCGATGGGAATCCCTGACCGAGAAATTGAGTGCTTCCCAGGTGGGGTGCTCCCAATCATCGTAGTTGGCCGGTACGGCATCACCACAAGGTATCTCAGCTGGCGTGCGCGGAACGCTTGCTGGAAACTGAGCGGGCAGTATCTCGCCCCAGGCTGTGGCGTGTTCCCAATCGTAGTAACTCACCGACGAATCGAACAGCCTTCGCACGTTCATGGTTGCCTCAGTCGTCAACGACCGCCTGTTGTAGTCTCGGAAAGCCATCACCGCTGGGACTGCCAGCGATCCCATCCAGGCCAGAGCAGGCGGAGCGACTACCTCGACGGTCGAGAGATTTCCAGATTGGCTCACGTTGATCCGATTCGACAGGGCATCCTCGACCAGCACGCGAAGTCCTGTCATAGCGAACCGTTCCAAGGGCTCGTCCGCGTTCGCGGCCGCTTGGTCCAGTTGTTCGAGAACCTGGCGCGAGTTTACAAGCATGAGATTGATGGTCGCGGTGATCGCCGCCGCGTCAGCCGAGGAGGCCGTCACCGCAGTCCACACCGTCCGTGTAGGACTCATCGTAAGCATCGCCCCGACTAGAGCAGTCGCACCCGTGAGGTCGTCCATGTCCAGGGCTTCCAACGCCTCAGGTCGCGCAACGAACAAGATACTCGCCTCGGAATCGGCCTGGGTGAGCACGTCGAGTGCCCCAGGGACGTCCTTCAAAGAGACGGTCGTCCCTGCGACAGTGTCCAAGACACCCGTGACTCCCTCCAGGGTACCGACGACGAACCCTTCCGGTGAGAACGTCCCGTACAACATCGATCGTCCTGATCCGAGTTCCACCAGCTGAGCGCCCCGATAGGTTGAGCTTGGCGCGACGCTGAGTGTACCTGTGACCGGACCCAGGCCGGCCAGTGCCCACACGTCTTCGTCGAAGCCCATGAAACCAACCCAGACCTCCACGCCCGCCACGTGCATGCCAGAGTAGCTCGCCAAGGTCTGATCGATGGCTTGCATCATAACTGATTCTGGCCCGATGAAGATCTCAGGCGGGAAAAGCGGAGACAAATCGGCCAGTCCCTCGTTAGTGATCACCATAGCAGCGGTCGCATCGGCCGGCACCACTCCGAGCGAGTTGTACAGGCCTTCGCTCGGTTGTGAGGCCGCAACGCTTGCCCAACACAGACAAATCAAGGCGACTGCACCCGCAAACGGGAGGGCTTTAGCTCTATTCGGTCTATCCACCATGGCCTCGCTTCCTTGATCTCGCTTCGGTCTTCCGAAATTTCAGTTTCGTCGTATATTAGGATCACTGTATCCCTAAAGGAAGGCCCGCGATGCGAGTGCTGTCACAAGTCGTCTTCGTTACACTGCTAGTCTCTACCCACACCGCCTTCGCTCAGGATCCTTGTGGGTCAGCGGTAGCTCACCTCGACGGGTGTCGGGGCCTTTGCGAGTTGCCTGAAATTGGCACGGATTACTGCCACGGAGTGATCTCGGAACTGACGTCGGCGCTGACAGCTGATTGCAACGCCGAGAGTGCCAGTCAAACCCTTCAGAGTAGCTGTGCAGGCCTGGTGCGCGGAAGTTCAGGCGTTGCCTCTGGAAACATCTGTATGCGAGCTGGACAGCACTTCATCGATTGCATTCAGCAGGAATGCGTCCGTGACCCTGAGATGATGCTGTGTAGTTCGATCGCTGAGATCAGCCAAAGTATGCAGGAGTTCGAGTACTGCGACGACTCAGACGCAGCCGAGGCTCAGGACCTCCTATCTCAGAGTTGCGATGAGTTGGTCGGCATGTTCCGTTAGCCGCAAATGTACGGCGCCGACCACATTCTCGGATTGTACGCCTGAACCCCCCATTGCTCTCTCCAGCCTACCAACCTCCAAGTTCGACTGACGCGGCCTGTAACTCACTCCCGGTTGACGACGTAGGGACCACTGAACGGTCACAAGCCCGGACCGCGGGGAGAGCAAACAGATGAAAATGAGAGCGAGCGTGAGTCCTCTGGCGATGTTGGGTCTCCTGGCCTTTGGCTGTTCTGAGACCTCTGTTGAAGGTCGCGGCGATCCGAACTCCGAATCGCGAATCGACGTGGGTCACGTACCCGACGGCTCGGCGTCCTTCGTTGACGACGCAGGGACGTCGAATCCCGAAGGAGACGCGGTCGCCAGCGACACCACACAGGGCAACCTCCCCGACGGGATCGCTCGCCCCGATGGCGACCTCGACTGTGGTCCCATTCCCGAGGACTTGTCCGGCCAGACGCTATTGTGCGACCTCGACACCAGCTCCTTCTGGTCACTCGAAGGTGAGGCGCTGTCGGGGCCGCTCGCCGGCACGACGTTGAATTCACCTCGTGTGATCACCTCGTTCTGGTTCGCTTGGTCGACCTTCTACGGGGGAAGTGAAATCTGGAATCGAGACCACAACAACAACGCAGAGCCGTTGGGTTGGCAGGATGGACCCGAGGAGGGCAGCACCTGCCTGGTCCCCTGCAACGAGATTCGCCAGGCTTGCGGCGGAGGGAAAGACTGCATCCCCGCCATCGACGATGCAATCGCCATATGGGAGCCGGGCGACGCCGATTTACTCTTCATGCACGACACTGACCTCATCGTCGGTGTCGTCATCGATGGGGTTGTGCGAGCCTACCCGCACAACGTGATGTGGACCCACGAGATCTTCAACGACAACATCGGCGATCACAACTTCACCGTGACGCTTTGCCCTCTAACCGGATCGGGAATCGTCTTTGACGGTGGTGACGGTGACGTCAGCACCTTCGGTGTGTCGGGCAATCTGTACAATGCCAACCTGACCATGTACGACCGCAACACCGACTCATGGTGGAGCCAGATGCTGGGCGCTTCGATAACAGGAACTCGCCGCGGAGAAGTTCTTCGGACCCTACCGGCGACTCACACGACCTGGGGACGCTGGAAGGAACTTCACCCAGATAGCGTCCTGATGGGACCAGCAAACTACACCACCACCCTCGATGGTCGTTACTCCAGCTATCCCTACGGCGGCTACAGAACCAACACCAGCACATTTCAGGCGGTCTCGCCCGCCTATGACGATACCTTTCACCCCAAAGACTTCACCATCGGCGTCATCTCGGAGGACGGTTCGGAAAGGGCTTATGTCGCCAGTGAAATGGCTCAGTTCGGTTCTCAAGTGGTGATCAATGACACACTGGGATCCGACCGAATCGTCGTGTTCTATGAGCACGGCAGCGAGCTAGGAGCCTGTCGCGCATAGCGCTCCAGGCTCCGCCATTGGCTTTTAG
>CAZDBH010000545.1:0-5115 GCA_964503485.1 uncultured Bradymonadales bacterium
AGCGCCGTCAGTCGCTTCGAGCGACTCTACGGCATTTTCCAAGAACAGAAGAAGACCAAGGCTCAGGCCAACAAGGCTCCGCCCGCCTCTCCGCCTGAAGGGTCCAAGCAACCCAAGGGAGTTGACTCTCCAGACTGTGTCGAACAGAGCGCTACGAGCCCGAACGAACAAGATTGCGGGCCGGGGGAAGTCCTCCCTCGACCGAAGGCCCGACATGCGGCAGGCTCACAAGAAAAAGGGACGGACAAGGACGAGAACGAGGCAAATGCGGAGTTGCTGGCCGACATTCTCACTAAGATGAGCGATTCAGAAGCCGCTCGCGCCGAGGGTGGAACGCGAGACCAGGGTCCGACAGGCCTACATCCGGCGATCAGAGAAGCGTTGGAAGCTGGCGACATGTCAGCTGTTTCGATGTCCCGATTTCTGAATCCGGCGGAAATTGCCATCTGGATTCGCGATCATCACTCCGGACTCACAACCCAGAACCACTTCGAGTTCCTGAACGTCCACTGGACCGCCAGTCGGAAAGACCTCCGAAAAGCCATTTTGGACGCACGCTGGACCATCGCACCCGAGATTATCAACGGTCTGGGCGACGAGTTGGAGGAAATGGCAGAGGAGGTCGGTATTCACCTGAAGCTGGTCGAAGATACCCTGATGCCTCAAGCCGAGCGGACTCACTACAGGCGCTCAGTTGTTACGAAGTTCGAATTCGACCAGGCGATCGCTCTCCTGAGGCAACGAATCGACTCGGCACGCTACCTCAAGGACACGGCGAGGCTGAGCAAACTCTTCGACGAGGTCAACGAACTCGATCCCGCTGCGGGACCTCGGATTCGAGCCGAGATTCGAGAGGAGATCGAGAGACAGAAGAAGGCCCGCGCCAAGGATGACGCCTGACTCAGCCGTGGCATATCAGCCGGTTGGCACCAACTCCCAGAAATCGAGATCGAGTATCACCGCCGGATTGTACATCTGCCGGCCAGGACGTTTGGGATTGTCGACTTTTACCGCAAAATCCTCGGCCTTTTGAGGATCCGTGTTCTTTACACAGACCAGGCGAAGTCTCAAAGCCCCCACCTGCGACTCAGCGCTGAGCTCGACGGCGTCCAGCACCTCAGTAAATGAGTAGACAGTGTCACCGCTGTAGAGCGGATTGGAGTGGCTACCACCGTTCAGGGCGCAGATTCCCAGTCGGTTTTCGAAACCGTTGAAGGCCTGGGCATAGCCGTAGCTAACCGGTATTCCCCCGTAAACCAACGGTCTGCCGTCAGTCAGAACTGCGTCGAAATGAACTTTGGCGCTGTTCTGAAAAAGGCGTGTGAAACTCATGTGGTCGCTCTGATTGACCGTGAGCCCGTCATAGTGAAACACCCGCTCTCCGACAGTGTAATCGCCGAACGTATATCGGCCACCAGTCTCAGCTCGAGTCGGCAACGAGGAACTCGTGACGGCGAGCGCTTCGGCCGGTACGTGGTCGGCGAGTGTTGGAATGGACGGTGATTCGAGTGAGGCGGTTGGGGCCTCAGACCGTTTTTTCACCATCACCCAGCGCGTGTACGACAGCACGTCCTGGCCCTGGTCGTTTCGGGCCACGGTCTTGACCCACGCGATTCCGCTCGTCTTCGACGAATTCTCCTTGAGGCCCACGATTTCGATCTCGGTCCGGATCGTGTCTCCCACGAACACGGGCGTTTGCCACCGCATATTCGCGTAGCCCAAGTTCGCCCGGGCGTTCAACGAAATCTGCCGGACGGTCTGACCAAGAACAGTGTGAAATGTGATTAGTGGGTGAACCAAGCCCTCGGGACCACAGAATCGAGGTGTTCTGTCGCCTGTGAAAGCGATGTAGTTCGAGACGTCACCCGCGGTGATTGTGCGCGGTGTTGGGCAGCGCATGGTCTGCCCGACAGCGAAATCCTCGAAGAAGTTACCTTGCCATCCCTTGTTTTTCATAGAACTCACCCCCAGACCATTCAACTATTGATGAGGCCGCTCAAATGTTGTCGAGCGACGACGTAGAGCGCCAGGATTTCTTCTGCACCTTCAAAAATGCTGAGGACGCGCGCGTCCTGCCAGTATCGGCTGACCGGGTACTCTTCGGAATATCCCATCCCGCCGTGCAACTGCATGGCTTCGCGGGTGACCCATTCGGCTTCCTTACAGCTCAGGAGTTTGACGAGTGATGCTTCGAGCTGTCCCTTTCCGTCATCCATTTGGCGGGCCACATCGTAAGCCAGCTGACGACAGGCCTGAATCCGAGCCGCCATCTCCACCACGCGCACCTTCGGAAGAGCATAGGCAGAGAGCGCCTTACCGAACACTGCCCGGTCCGTAACGTAGCTCAGCGCCGATCTAAAGGCTGCCTCCATGACGCCGATTGCCCTCGCCGCTGTCTGAATTCGACCGCCAGCGAAACCCTTCATTTGAAGTTTGAAACCTTGGCCTTCTTCCCCAATTCGATTCCCTTCTGGGACGAAGTAATCATCGAACGTTACCGTGTAAGAGTGCATCCCTCGATAACCGATCGTGGGGATCGCGTGGCCTTCGATTGTGCCTCCTGAATCCTGGGTATAATGCCAGTGGTGCTCGTTCTCGCCGGCGTGGAAGGCCGGCTTCTCAGCGAGGAAGAGGGTGAGCCCGCGATGACCATCTTCAGGGCTTCCAGTGCGCGCCAATGTTGCAAGCGCGTCTGCTCGACCCGCAAACGTCGCCCAGGTCTTCTCCCCATTGAGGAGGTAGCCCCCTTCGGTGCGCTTTGCACTTACACGAAGACTCGCAACGTCCGAACCCGCGTTGGGTTCCGTGACGGCAACACAGACGATGCGTTGGCCGGCCGCAATCGCGGGGAGCCACTTCTTTTTCTGTTCTTCGCTGCCACCGCTCAGCAGGGCCTTCGCGCAGATTTCGGGACGAGTAATGACGCTGCCCCCCGCGCCCAGACTGGCTCTGCTCAGTTCCTCGGTTGCGATACACATGGTGAGGTGGTCCATAAAATGGCCACCGTACTCCTCGGGAATCGAAATCCCGAAGACGCCCAGCTCGGCTAGATCGCTCAGCAGGTCTTCCGGTATCAGCCGATCGTTGCGGTGGATGTCCTCGGCGAGAGGCGCCACCCGCTCGTCCGCGAATCGAGAAAAGACCTGTGCCATCTCGACATGGTCAACGCTCAGCCCGTAGCTACCTCCTCGATCGGAGTCGCGCTCGAATAGCTCGTCAGCCAGTTTTACCAAATTGGCCGTCGAGAGTTGACTCTGGACGAAGCTCGACTGTTGCTCGAGAGGTGCTAGGTCAGCGGCCTCGAGCCCGTACTGCTCGAAACCAAGTGCCAGAGACTGAGCCAGGTTCCGCACAGTTCGGGCGACAAAGACCGCGGTTAGGCGCGTCTCGAAGTCGCGGCCCAATGCTTCTGCGTACGCCACAGACGCCCGCCCGGCCTCGAGCTCCGCCAGAAAGCGCGCGAGTTCGAACGCCTCCGGTTGAATCTGATCCATCAGAGGGCGCGATAACCGACCCTCTGAGGTGACTGCCGATGCCAGCTGTTCGCCTATCCGGCCTACAACTAACTCCACCGCGTTCATCGCTGTTTTCAGTTCTTCGTACATTGTGTCTATCACTCGATTAGTCGTCCATTATCGGGGTACAAACTCGACTACTTGATCCAGGTCGTCAACTCAGCAACTGGAATCCGTTTTGAGTGGGGAGCCTGCTCGGCGAATCCCAACCAGATCGACGCAACCGAAACGACGCCCTCAGGCAATCCCAAGAACGCTCTCACCGGCGGTCGGTTGAAGACTTTGCCTGTGGACCAGAACGAGGCAAGCCCCATGGCCGTTGCCCCCAACATGATGTTCTGAACGGCGCACGAGCAAGCGGCGTGGTCTTCCAGATCCGTCATGGGGTCGTCGGGCACGGGTGTTCTGACAACAGAGATAAAGGCCCCGAGCTTGGGTAGACGCCGAGCAAACACGGCCTTCTTCTTCAGCAGCTTTGGATGTTCGTCGTCCCCGATCGAGTCCAGCACCGCCTGTGTCAGGCCGGGGATTCCATCGCGCTGCACGACAAAGAACCGCCACGGCTCGGTCAGCCGGTGGTTGGGCGCCCAGATTCCCAGCTCGAGAAGTTGCTCGAGTTGAGCCTTCGTGACGGGTTCCCCTGTGAATTGTTTGTGGGTCCGCCGACTCAGAATGCACTCGAAGGTGTCCATCGGATTACCTTTTCACTTGTTGGTTTTCTCTTTTCGTCGGTCGAGGAAGGCCTGCATTCGCCTGTTCTTATCCTCGTCGTCGAACAGTACTGCCTGAGCGGATGCCTCGAAGGCCATGCGGGCCTCAGAGCCCATCTCCTGCGCATTGTTGATCGCCAGTTTGGCGTAGCGAATCGCCAGCCCACTGTTGCGGGCGATCTGTCCAGCCAGTTCGCCAGCCTCGGTCAGCAGGTTTGCGTCGGGTACGACCCGGTTCACCAGACCAATTCTGTGGGCTTCCGCAGCATCAATGAGACGCCCGCTGAATATGAGTTCCCGGGCGTAGGCAATACCGACCAGTTGGGGCAGGCGGTAACAGCCTCCCGCACCTGGAATGATGCCCAGGCCGACCTCGGGCTGGCCAAATCGGGCGCCTTCGCCCGCGATCCGGATGTCACACGCCATCGCAATCTCACAGCCGCCGCCCAGGGCGTAGCCTCGCACGGCTGCAATTGTTGGATGTGGGAAGGTCTCGATCTCTCGAAACAGCGCCGTATTGATGCGCAGCAAAGCGTCCGGTGCGGTTCGCCCTAGGAGCTCGCTGATGTCGGCACCGCTGATGAACGACTTCTCGCCAGCACCCGTGAAGATCAACACCCGGCAGGCGGGGTCGACGGCGAGTGCCTGGAGGACGATCCGGATCTCGTCGACCATCTCTCGACTCAGGGCGTTCCGCACCTCGGGACGGTTGAATGTGCAAGTCGCGATGCCGCGCTCATCCAAACTGACGAGTAGTGTGTTCAAATCCTTCGGTAGACTCATAGCACCTCTCCCGTTCGGGGTGTCTCAAATACCGCGCCCGAGAGGGAGCGTAAAGGGCTAGGAGCCCGTCGCGTATAACGCCCCGGACTCCAGCCGTTAGCTTTTAG
>CAZDBH010000546.1:0-5112 GCA_964503485.1 uncultured Bradymonadales bacterium
GCTAAAAGCCAATGGCGGAGCCTGGAGCGCTATGCGCGACAGGCTCCTAGGCTAGCATCCTCCCCAGACTCGGACGTCAGGTACTACTCGAACGGGCTAGGTCGTCCTCGTACTGTCCCGTACGGACAGGCCAATCCAAAGCCTCTACCATTTCCATCGGCTGAGCCCACAGATAACCCTGGGCCTGTTTGACGCCCAGATCGAGCAGCGTCTGAGCATCGTCGCTCGTCTCGACACCTTCGGCGATCAACTCACAACCCAGGGAGGTTGCGAGCAGAAGCAATCGTCGAAGTAAGCGCCTCATCGACACGTCCGACGTGAGGCCGTTGACCAGTTCTCGATCAACTTTGACGACCGCAGGTTCGAGAAGCATGACGCTGTCAAACGTCCCACGGCCCTTGCCAACGTCGTCGATAGCCAACTTCACCCCCATCGCCTTGAGGGCGCTGACCTTTTCGATCAGTTCCTTCGGATGCCCGATAAACTGTTCTTCGCTCAACTCGACGCAGACTCGGCCCACATGGGGGGAGAAGATTCCCTCGAGGGCGCCGATTGGAAGATCCAACAGGGTCGTGGGGAAGAGATTCACGTGGATTGAAGCGTCCGGATTCAATCGGTTGATCGCCTCGAGGGAGGAGCGCAGGCAGTGGAGGTCGACGGTCGTGAGGACATTTTCTGCCCGGGCCCGCTGCAGAAAGTGAACAGGCTGTTCATTGGGCCCACGGGGTCCCCGACTCAACAGTTCGAAACCCAAAGTCTCAGCAGTCGTGAGATCGACAATCGGCTGAGCCATTGTTCTCAGCCCTTTCTGTCCCATGAGCAGTTTGTCGATGGAGGGCCCGTAGTCGGGTTCGGCTCCCGCCAAGTCCGCTCGCGAAGCTCTGTTTCTGCCGAGTTCCTTACTTCGGGCGAGTGCGTCACGGTTGCGGATGAGTAGCTCCTCAATCGATGCTGTCTGGCGTGGCACGCTGGAGACCCCTGCACTTACCGTTACCCGTACGGGCTCGGGACTCGTCATCACGGGATTGGTCGACACGGCGATGCGCACACATTCTGCAACCAACATTGCCTCTGCTGGCCGTGTGTCGGGCATCAAGATCAGGAACTCGTCGCCTTCGATGCGTCCGATTGTGTCCGAGGTACGGAGGGCGCCCCGCATTCGTCCTGCGACCTCCCGCAGGACGATGTCGCCCGTCGCGTGGCCAAACCGGTCATTGATTTGTTTGAAGCGGTCACAATCGATCAGGCACGAGCAAACGCTCGAACCATTTCGCTTTGCACGATCGAGTTCGGCGATCAGTGCACTCTCGAAGCCTCTACGGTTGTTGAGGTCGGTGAGTGGATCGACGGTGGCCAGTTGCTCGAGTCGTGCATTGGCCAGTGCCAAACTCGATCGACTGGCGTGGAGATCGAGGACGAGCTGGTCGAGACTGGTCATCAAGGATTGTCGGTGGGCAGTGTACGAGACACGGGTACGCAGGCGGTCACCCGTCACATCTGCCTTTCTCAGGTATTCCTGGGCGCCACACAAGATCAGGTTTTCAGCCATTAAACTGTCGATTTCACCGCCGACCGCAACAATGGCTGAGCTTCGCGCCTGAGTTCGCAACTGCGCTACGGTTCGAACGCCGCGGCTATCCGGCAGATTGAGGTCGGTTACGATCGCATCGAAGCGGTCGGAATCACAGGCCTCGACTGCCTCTGCGAGGCTCTTGACCCAGTGTATCCGCCACTCGGGCGCGGCGTTCTGCAGAAGCGAACGAATCCAGATAGCGTGAGCTGGATCGTCCTCAACGTGAAGGACTGATAGCGGGGCGTCTGAACCCATCGGACGGAGATGGTAGTCGTCGGGCGAGAGAGCCCATCTAGTCCAGGCTCTCGCGACAGCTTCAACGATTTCCCTGGGTCGCAAAGGCTTGATGAGCACATGACAGGCACCACCCCGCATCGCTATCAGCGGAACTTCGAGAGTGGGGTCGTCTGTGACGATGAGTGATGTCAACAGAGGGCAGTAGCGGCGCGCTGCGGCGACTACGTCTGTTCCACTCAGGTCGGCTAACTTGTGTTCGGCTAGGAGGATCTGGGGTCTGTGCTCCCGCACGGCCCTAAGGGCGTCGAAGCCATTCGCATAGCGCAGGACCAGGTATCCGGCCGGTTCGAGGGCGTCAGCGTAGCTCGCCCGAACCTGCTCATCAGGGTCTACGACCAACACGCTCTTTTCGGAAGCACCAAACTCCGCCACGGAACACGCGCGTCGCTTCTGGGTTTCCTTGCGGATTAGCGACGTCACGAGGGCAGGTTCGAGGCTGGTAATCGATCGGTCGAGGCCGGACCACAGCAGCGCTCGTTGAACTTCCCTGCCCTCCTCGGACAAGAGTAATCCAGCGGCGGTAGGATTCGACCTGCGGCTGCGGCGAATCCAGGCGAGGTGGCGGTCGTCAATAGATGCTGCCTGGAGGACGAAACCATCAATAGCGGTTGGGGCTCTGGTGCCGAGGTCGGAGCTGTCTAGCTGAAGTACTTCCACGCCTGCTGACTCGAATAGGTCTATCGAGACAGCGGAAAACGGAGCGACGTCAACGAAGCATACTCGCATTGCCACCAATTCCCCCCAGGGCAGCAGTTGCTCTATGAACCAGGGTCGTGACCCTAGAGATACGGTGCGCTGACCTAATTGCGATCTTAGGCAAAACTCGTATCTAGAGTTTATGAAGCTATCAAAATAGAACCGCTTCAGCAAACCTGATTCCTCACCCGGACACGTGATATAAGGGCCTTCTTCTCTGTTTCTTTGAGTGGCTTTTATGGGGAGTTGGTCCGAGGGCGCCACAGTTTTGTCAGGTTGGAAATACTCTGATTAAGAACATTCGACCTCACGGTCGCAAGTTGGCGGCTAGACTGAGTTTGGAGCGTTGGGGGGTGGGCTCTTGGCGGCTACTCGATCCCGAAGTCAGTCCGTGCCGAGAACTGATCACTGCTGGTGACCACACCGCCTGCGTACTGGGCTTCCAGGCCGAGGAATTTCAATGGTCCTGAGTTGTGCTCAGCGGCGTTTTTGTCCTCGAAGTGGACCGCCACGCTCGACACCTCGTGACCGTTCCATTTGCCTTTGCGGGCCAGTTTATTCAGCGAACGGCCTACCCCTTTGGGTAGCGCTTTCTTGCCGCGAACGCCGCTGTCGTAGACAAGCCGCTTGGTCGCAGCGTCGTATTTGAGGCGAGATTCCAGCATGTTCAGTCCTTTCTGAGGGAGATAGCGGCTACGCAGAGTCCGAGTAGGCCATGTCCGAGCAGCCAAAACCTCGTGAAGCCATGGGGCATCCACGCGACGTCCTGAAGAGGCGCCATCGCCTCGCCGACCAGTGCGATTGAGAGGCCGATCATCAGCCCGACTACCAGGCTGGACATCTTACGCCCCTTCACTCCGCCGAATAGCGAATAGAGGGCAACGATTGGTATCGCGCTCAGCCACAGCGCATTGTGGGCGAGGAAGTCCAGCCCAAGCAGCGATGGCCACGCCAGTATATGCGTGGACAGCGGCGCAATAATCGAGGCGTTCAGGCCGAGCATCGAGGCGCTGAAACTCAGGAGCGACAGGCCGCTGGCAGCCAGAACCGCCGAACCGACCAAAATCGGCTTGTGAACAGGTTGCAACGACTTCCGGGCTGCGGAAAAACCCAACAGCCAGAAACTGCAGAGGAAGGCCAGCAACGCTCGAGGAAGGTGATAGCGAACCAACGGGTAGTTGGTTGCGGCGGCGGCGTCGAGGAGGCCATGGCCATAGTGGTCTGTCGAATAGTTCGCGAGATTCCTATCAGCCGATGAGAGGAGAATCTCTTCAACTCGGTCGGGGTCGCTGATGCCCATCCCCATAACCAATGCGGCAACGCCGGCTACGTGGGGACTCGCCATCGAGGTTCCCATATAGGCAGCGAACTCGTGTTGTGTGGGCTGCTGCTGGACGATCGTCTCCTGGAGGATGCCGCCGCTCTGGTCGACCCGGGTGTTGCCGCCTGGCGCCGCTATATCGATGTAGCTTCCAAAGTTTGAGTAGAAGGTCGTCGTCCGATCCGACTGGGTCGCCGCCACGGCGATGACGTGCTCATTTGCCGCTGGATAGCTTCGCCGTGACCATCCGGAGTTTCCTGCAGCTGCGATGACGACCACTCCACGACTGTGGGCGTAGCGGATTGAGTCGGCCAGAATTCTGGACGGGTAGGTGCCACCCAGAGACATGTTGATGATATCGGCGCCGTTGTTGGCGGCGAATCGTACCGCGTCCGCGATGTCGGCATTGCTGCCCGACCCGTAGCGGTTGAGGACTCGCAGGGGCATGATCTTCACGTTCGGCGCAACGCCCGCACAGCCGTATTCGTTGTTTGTGGTTTGCGCCACCGTACCGGCGACGTGGGTGCCGTGACCGTGCTCATCGTAGGGAAACTCGTCGTCGTCGACGAAGTCGTAACCCGGAACGAAGGAGTTCAAATCCTTCACCTTGATGAATTGTCCATCTTGCTGGTCTGCGTAGGCAACGCCGGTATCGATGACCGCCACCACGATTGTTCGCCCCGTCGATCGGTTCCAGGCTGCCTCACTACCGATCTGATCCAGATTCCACTGGACCTGGTAGTAGGGATCATTGGGGGCACCAAACGATTCATATTGGTATTCGGGTTCGAGGAACTCGATACGGTCGTCCCCGTCCCAGCGTTCGTCGAGGGCGATTGCCTCGGCTCGGGGTAGGACGATGCGATAGACACCCTCTTCTTCTGAGTAGATGCTGTTGAGTTCGAACCCTTGGGGAAGTTCGTCGAGAACAGCTTGTCGTTCGGAGTCGTCGAGGCTGTCAGCGAAGTCGAGAAGGAGTACGACCTCTGCGGCTTCCGGCCACTGGTCGACGTACTCGATGGTCTCGGTCGTATCTTGATCGCCCTGCGCCAGCCACAGACTTCCCACCAGGGCCGCGATGGTCGCGAACAAGAGAGCACGTGTTGCTTTATTGGTCTTTGACATCAAATTCTCACCTTCGAGGAACCACCGTAGCTGCCTTCACATTGAACGAAAGTATGCACAAAAACGTTCCAAAAAAGACAAAATCATGTGGACCGGTGTG
>CAZDBH010000547.1:0-5079 GCA_964503485.1 uncultured Bradymonadales bacterium
CCACCTGCCCGGTCACGATCCACCACCACGACGGGGCGCGCGACCTCCTGACGACGGAAATCCGGGATCCACTGGCTTTGTTCGTTCCCCCACCAATGAAAGACATGAGCTACTACTATTTCACGAGTGGTCAGGCGATTGTCCTCGATCTAGAAGCCGGCGCCACGACCGAACTCGTTCTAGAGCGACTCGGGGTCCCTCACGCGTTCGAGGAGACGGAAGACGGCATCTTTTTGCGAGAAGGGGAATGGTCCGTCGATGTGCTGCATCACAGCGGAACCTGGAGGCCCATTGAGCCCGACGTGATTGGGTATACCAGTTCGGGCCAGTGCCAAGCGCCCACCCAACAGCGTTGGTTTCCGACCGGAACCGGCATTGACGTGTTTCCAGGAACGTACAGGGTCGAGGTCAGGTACGAAGACACAACTCGGGGGGAAGTAGTGCGCACGTACGAGGTGACGCTTCCCAGCGGTGGCTGAGAGACCGTGATGGCACTCGAGCTGTCGGGAGCGCAGCACCCCGATGTCCCCCAACATCCTCTGATTAGCTACCGGTGAGAACCGTACCCCATCAACCCACGCTCCGACCAGTCTTCATTGCTCATGAACACGCCCGAGAGTACGCCGAAATCGACCGGCTGTTGGACGAGTGCGGGGAGGCGATGGGCGTGGTCGAGGCCGACCTTCTGGTGGGCGTCGAGCGATGTCCGCCGTTCTCGGGTCTCCGCTCTGAGAACGGAAATCCGACGAAAAACAGGGGGGGGTTCGGATGAGCTCTAGCTAGCCCGTTTCAGAGCAGTGGCTGGCCGCCACTCGGGTTGTTCACTATATTAACCAGGTGTTACCAGGCTGGACAGTTGGCTTTCTCGTCGTCTGTGCGCTTCTGGTCCTTAGCCTATTCGTCGTGGCCGGTTCGCACCACGGGCGGATGGTTACCAAAGCGTTCCGGAAGGCGGCTCAGATCACGGGACTGACGCTCTCTAAGCGGACCAAGCTCGTCGGTCAAGTACGTGGCTTCGATGTGAGTGTGGCCCTGGCTCAGAGCGACCAACAGGCTGGGAACATTCGAGTTGCTGGCGCTCGCCTGCGCGAAAAAACGTGGTTCAAAGACCTCTCTCTCGACCGGAGCGCGCAGCGAAAGTACGGGGCCGAATGGTCACCGAGTGTGATCCCGCAGGACGATGACGATCGGCTCGCGTTTACACTGCTCTCAGTACCTGCAATCCGGAACTTCCTGTCGACGGCTTCGGACGAAGCGAGAGGAGTGGCTGTTCGGGATGGCGAGCTTCGCGTCTCGTCGCTGGTGGGTACCGACGGCGGCCACATCGCTCGTCTGGTCGAAACGGCTGTGGGTTTCGCTGAGATGCTTGCGGACCTCCCTGACAGAACGGTCGTGTTGTTGAACGCCACAAAGACCGAAACGCCCGACCGGCAGATCGCCTGCCTTCGCATTCTTCTCGAGGAGGCGCCCCGTGGCGCAGAAAGCCGCCGGGCAGCCGAGCATGCCCTGCAGGTGAGAGACTCGAGCCAAAGGCTGGCAGCAGCTCGAGTAGTGCTCCGAGAACAGGAAGTCCCCGTCGACCTGCGACTCGAGGCTTTGGATGTGCTGGCCTCAGAATCCGTTCCGCAGGTCTCGGTCCCGATTCTCAACGATCTAGTCAAAGAAGGCGGCGAAGTGGGCGTGCGAGCGCGCAAGGAGCTTGAACGGTACGAGGGCGGTTCGCTGTCGATGGCAGCCAGCCTAGAGGGTGAGGGACAGCTCAGCGTTACAAACCAAGGGGAACTGTCGACGCCAGCGCGTGAGGACGAGCAACACGCAGCCGAGGACCAAGCCGCGTCTGAAGTGGAACATCTGGGTTCGTAGCTGCCTCGAAACTGGCGCTACTAAAGGCGTTGGATTCGGAGTCAGTCAGTGCAGAAGCAATTGACACCAAAGAAAGGTTCGTCGTTGTAGGTCTCGGCAGGGGTGTCGTTGCAGCTCGTGAGGTTGTAACCCGAGCCATCTTGGTACATGGCCCTCCCCAGCAATTCCCAGTCCCCAGCGGCGCCTTGATAGCAGGAGAAACCGGCGCTTCCGCACAAATCTGCGCAGCTAACTCGCTGGTCGGTTCCCCCGCCGCCCACGCATCCGCCGTCAATGCAATAGGGCATATCGGAGTTCTGGGGGACACCTTCCCAGACATCGTAGCAGTTGTGCCCGCAGCTGCCGCATGACGTCTGGCTGCTGACCACACAGCTGCCGTCCTCACACGAGATCGGCCGCTCGGCAGGGCACGTCTGTTGGCCGAGGTTGCAGAGCTGGTCTCCCGCGAGCGCTTGGTGGCATGCGCCACAGTGGCGCGAGTCCGAGGACAGATCTACGCAGTCGCCCGCGCAGAGCGCATGCGCTGAGTTTTGGCAGCCGAGTTCAACGCGAAAATTCAACGAGGCTTCCCCACCTGCGTTTGTGAAGACCCTGACCTTCAGCTCACGCAATACTGACCCAGAGTCGCTGTAAATTGGGTCCATGTCGTTCAGCTGATCCCAGGTCAGCGTCGCACTGAACACCGTCGCCCCATCTTGTGTCAGATTCGAGTACAGAGCCCCGGAGCTTGGGTCGACAACTTGGCCGCCCGCGATCACGATCTCGGGTTCGGCGGCGACGAGCGCCGAGATTAGGAGAGAGTCTCCGACTCGGAGGGTCTCAGCACTCAGAGTGAGTTCCACGATCGATACGCCATCTCCTGATGCTGAACCGTCGACGACGCCACTGCCAGGCGGCACATCTCTGGACTCGTCCGCTACCGAGTCAGCGTCGGGCTCGTCTCGATAGGTGCTCGAGCCATCACTGTCGTCAGAATTGATACAAGCCGTCGCTATCGTACTGGTTGCCAATAGCACGGCGAGAAACAGTCTTGGGTACCTCATAATCCTCTCACCTCAAGACTCCCGCCCCACGGGACGCACTACCATTTCAGACTGTCAGTTTCTGTCAACCTTATTTACAATTAAGACCCCTGGACTTGTTCTGCTAGGCGGCTGGCGGAAATCCGGAGGCCCCAGCCTGGTACCGAAGCGCATTGGATGTGGGCAGTTCAGGAGGAGAATTCAGAGCCGTGACGTCGGAATCTAGCTGTTGGAGCTGAGTGCTTCGTCCAGTTCAGCGAGGCCCTCGCCCATGTAGACGGCGAGGCGCTGCATACTCGGCAATGTGTCGCGGCATCCAGTAAAGCCGAAGTTCAGGGTACCGTTGTAACTCGTGCAGGTGATGTTGAGGGCCTGCCCGTGAATCGGTATCGACATTGGGTAGTTAGCCTCGAGCTGTGCACCGCGGAAGTAGAGCGGGTGAGCTGGTCCCGGAACGTTCGAGATACACACGTTGAACTGGGGCCGCACTCGGCCCATCGTTCCCGTGATGGACTGTAGACCGGACGGTGTCATCGTGAGCGCGGACATCTGCATGATCGCTTCGCGAGATAGGCGCCGCAAGCGGTCCTTGCCCGCCGTTGTCGATCGAACAATCGTCTTGGCTCGAGCCACCGGATCGGCCACGTCGGTCGCCAAAGATGCGAGGAGCGCGCCTACGGCGTTTCCACCGCCGGGATCGGTATCGGACCGCAAACTGACCGGCAACATAGCAATCAATGGTTTTTCTGGCAGCTTGCCCAATTCCATCAGAAACCGTCTGAGTGAAGCCGAGCACAGCGCGAGCACCAGATCGTTCAGGGTCCCACCGAGAGCCTTCGCCAGTCCTTTCACGTGGTCGAGAGAGTACTGCTGGGTCGCAAATCGGCGGTTGCGGCCGATTCGCCCATTCAGAATGGACATGGGAGCCTGGTAGGGCCCGACCAGCTCCTCGTCTCCACTCCTGAGGGCCCTGGCAATCTCAATCACACTGGCAGAAACTTCTCGAGCTGCTCCGAGCTGAACACTGAGGGCATGGGCCAATGCCTTGAGACGCGAGCCGCCGGAACTTGGGCGGTGGGCCCGCTCTGGGGCCGCCTGGTTGAAGAA
Organism: uncultured Bradymonadales bacterium; assembly: GCA_964503485.1. GTDB lineage: Bacteria > Myxococcota_A > Bradymonadia > JAFGEP01 > JAFGEP01 > CAZDBH01. The sequence continues at coordinate 3,993 of CAZDBH010000547.1, forward strand.
CAGCGGCGTGCGTTCCTTCGGATCGGTCGAGAAGCTTCGCGCCAATATCTTTGCCGCAGTGAACCCGTCCACCAGCGAGTGATGCATCTTCGCGTAGAGTGCGAACTGACCATTCTGAAGCCCCTCGATTAAGTGAGCTTCCCAGGGCGGCCGGCTGAAGTCGATGGGTATGGCATGAAGTCGGGATACGAGGATTCCGAGCTCCCGCTGACTTCCAGGAGAAGGGAGCGCGGAGCGCCGGATGTGGTACTCAGTGTCCACTTCGTCGGTCTCGACCCAGGCGGGCATGGGGTGCTTGAGAAAGTGCGGATTTCTCAACTTGAGGTTCCACGGCGGATTGAGCTGCTGGGCATCGCGCACCTCTTCTATGATCTCGCGCAGCATCGTTGGGGGGGCGTCCTCGGGAACGCTAAACGGCAGCAGCGAGCCGACATGCATCATCGTCTCGCGCGATTCGCCGTAGAGGAACATCGCGTCATTTGGAGAAAGGCGCTTCAATCTAGTACTCCTGCGTCCGCCGAAAGGGTTTTCGACAGCATAACCGACCGAGTCTCTGAACAATAGTTCACTTCGACTAGCTGGGTGAACTTCGGTTTCAGGTGTTCTGGCGGATCATGTCGGCGCATTTCTCGCCGATCATCAAGACCGGGGCGTTGATGTTGTTGCTGGTAACCTGAGGCATCACCGAGGCGTCGGCAATCCGCAGGCCATCGATTCCTTTGACGCGAAGCTGTGCATCAACAACGGCAAGCGGATCGGTATCTGGCCCCATCTTGCACGTGCCGCAGACGTGGTACTCAGTATCGGCGTGGTCGCGCAGCATCGCTTCAATCTGGCTCGGATCGTCTCGGTCGTAGGGAATGAGCATCTTTCCTCGATATGGGTCGAAGACCGGGTCGTTCATGATATCGAGGGCGATCTGAGTGCCTTTGACCAAAGTTGGCAAGTCGTATGGATCGCTGAAGTAGCGCGGGTCAATCAGGGGCGGATGGCGCGTGTCGGGGCGTTCCAGGGTCACTTCGCCCTTGCTGCGCGGCCTGGCCAACAAGAGATGAGCTGAGTAACCGTGACCAAGGTGGTTCTTGCG
>CAZDBH010000548.1:0-5047 GCA_964503485.1 uncultured Bradymonadales bacterium
CTCTGACAAGCGAGGAATGCCAGATTCACGTGGAGGCGCTGTCTCAAACTGGAGCTTGATCAGTCGTTCCATGACGACTGAGCGTGATACAGAGTGGTCACTCCAGCGGAAGTTGGGGTTCATGACCAGTGAAGCTGAATCGTCGAGGGACAGCCCTCGAATCAGGCCTCTGCGGATGTCACCATCCGTGATTGTGCCCAGCATTCGGTTTTCTGGGTTGACGACGAACGCAATTTTTTCGTAGCCGCTGTTTATCGTCCGAATGGCCTCGATAATCGAAGTGTCTTCGGAGATCGCGAGCTTTTCCAACTTGTCTTGAACCACGCGCTTCACCCGTGTGACATCGGTTCAGTTGGTGCGTCAGCGCACCCTTGATCGACAAATGAGCTTCCTGAACGGTTCAGTCTTTGGGAACAGTGTGCGCTTGTCAATCACATCGAGTGGGTTCTCGTCGCCCCACCCGGGCTTCTTCCGCCGATAACTCCGTGCCCGTCGTCGCCACCAGGTCCTTGGCCGCACCACGAACCGAAGTTACTATTTGTGCCAACGATAAGCGGTCTGTGTGGATTGGAGAGACCTTCGCCTGTATACCGGAAGGTGTTGCACATAAGTTAGAGTGTTTAGCACGGGGTCGACAGGATGCGGGATCGAGACAAGACCTACATTATCGCGGAGATGGCTTGCTCCCACGAGGGCGACCCAGCACTAGCCCGAACAATCATCGATGGTGCGGGCCAGGCAGGTGCCGATGCGATTCAGTTTCAGATATGGAAGGCCGAGGACATGGTCGTCCCGCAGCACCCCGATTTGGAATTGTTGCAACGGATTGAGTTGACCGCGGAGCAGTGGACCGAGCTAGCGGCGTATGTGCGGCAAAAGTATCCAGGAATGGAAATCATCGCCTGCGTGTACGAACGCGGAATAGTCGACTTCTGTGAATCGATCAACGTCGACGCCTACAAACTGCACACATCCGACCTTTCCAACCCATTTTTGATAAAGCACGTTGCGGCCACTGGAAAGCGAATTGATCTGAGTGTTGGGGCGTCGACGATTGAGGAAATTCGCATCGCGGTGCAGCTGATCAGAGACACGACAGAGTCCACCATTTGGATGATGTACGGGTATCAGAACTTCCCAACTCCAACCAACGCCATTCACCTCAACTACATGATGAAGCTACGCGATCTCTTTCAAGTGGAGATCGGGTACCAGGACCATACGGGCGGTGATTTGGAGGGTGCCTTTTGGCTGCCGGCTGCCGCCGTCGGGATGGGGGTGGATGTGTTGGAGAAGCACATTACCCACGACCGCTCGAAAAAAGGGGTCGACTACCAGGCAGCGCTCAATCCAGATGAGTTCGCACGGTTCGTTGCGATGGTTCGCGAAATCGAAGCGGCCAAGGGCACTGCGGTTCCGCGGCCCTTTTCCGAAGAGGAGTCCAAGTACCGCAAGTACTCGAAAAAGAGTCTCGTGGCTGCTCATGACTTGGCGGCCGGTACAGTGCTGAAGGATGTCGACATCGTGTTTACGCGAGCGACGGAGCTGGGTCTCCCACCCGACCAGGCTTCTCGTCTAATCGGTCGCAGCACGAGCCGGGAGATACCGGCTTTCACCCTGATTAGCGAGGACGACCTTCTATGAAGACCGCCATCATGATTACGGCTCGGCTCAAATCGACTCGACTGCCAATGAAAGTGATCAAGCCAATCAAAGGCAGACCGATGATCGGCCACATGCTCGATCGATTGAAACTGGCGACGAAGCCAAGCCGCATCATCATTGCCACGTCGACGGTGGCTCAGGATGATCCACTGGAAGAAATTGCGTTGCTCGAAGGTGTCGATTGTTTCCGAGGTGATCCCGACGACGTGCTGGTACGCCTGACTCGAGCCGCCCAGAAATTCGGGCTCGACACCATTGTGAGTTGTACTGCGGATAATCCGTTTGTTGATCCCGAGTACATTGATTTGTTGGTTGACCGGCATCACTCAGAACAGAATGATCGCACCGATATCGAAGGCCTACCCTGGGGGGTTTTCTCTCACGCCATTTCGGTGGCGGCCATGGAACGGGCCTGCGAGATAAAGGCTGACAGCGACACTGAGGTCTGGGGAGGCTACTTCTCTGAGACCGGCTTGTTTCAGCTCGGAAAGCTACCTGTCACCGACCCTGACGTGGTGTGGCCCGACCTCCGGCTGACCGTTGACACCCCCGAGGATTTCGCTTTGGTGTCTGCGATCTTCGACGAACTCTACAAACCGGGTGAAGTGTTCTCTCTCAAAGAGATCGTCGCACTGTGCAGACGCCGACCCCAGCTCGTTTTGCTCAATTCCACGGTCGTCCAGAAGGCTGCGAAACCAATCACGCTCAAACCGGGGGTCCAACCCAAATGACTGATCCTGTGAGAGTTGGCCAACGGTTGCTCGGACCAGGGCACCCCTGTTTTGTCATTGCCGAAGCGGGTGTGAACCACAATGGTGATATGGGGTTGGCCCGCGAGTTGGTCGACGCAGCTCGGAGCGCGGGTGCCGATGCAGTGAAGTTTCAGAGCTTCAAAGCGGATCGACTGGCCTCCAAGACAACCCCGAAGGCGGAGTACCAGAAGAGGCTGACCGGCGGCGATGAGTCCCAACTCGAAATGCTCAGGCGTCTCGAGTTGAGCGAGGCAGACCATCGCGATCTGTTGGCGTATTGTTCAAAGCAGGAGATTCTGTTTCTCTCGTCGCCCTTTGATGTGCTAAGCGCCGATCTGCTGTGCGAACTGGGTCTACTTGCCCTCAAAATCCCGTCTGGCGAGATCACGAATCTTCCATTCCTCAAACATGTCGCAAGCCAAAAACGCCCCCTCATTCTTTCTACTGGGATGTCGACGCTGGGCGAGGTGGGTCGCGCCGTGGAGGTGATCGACCAGCATGGCGCTCCCGGTTTGGTGTTGCTGCACTGCGTGAGTAACTATCCTGCCGACCCCGCCCAGTGCAACCTGCGGGCTATGGAGACGATGAGGGCTGAGTTCGAGAAACCGGTCGGATATTCCGATCATGTGCTTGGCAACGAAGTCGCCCTCGCCGCCGTTGCCCTAGGAGCGACGGTCGTCGAGAAACACTTCACGCTGGACCGGGGTCTGCCTGGCCCTGACCACCAGGCTTCCCTGGAACCCGAGGAACTGGCCGCACTCGTGGCTGGAATACGGACCGTGCAATCGGCCCTCGGCGACGGTTCGAAGGTTCCGGCACCCAGCGAACGGGCCAACCGTGAGCTAGCCCGCAAGAGTCTGGTCGCGGCTCAACCCATCAAGGCCGGAACCATCCTGCGCCGAGAATTGATTGCCGCAAAACGACCGGGTACCGGAATACCGCCGGGAGAGCTGCACGACTTGATCGGTGCCCGAATTCTGGTCGACCTCGAAAAAGATACGCCTTTTGATGCCACCCACTTAGCGCTCGAGGATTAGGAGGTCTGCGTGGGCCGAAGAGTTGATGTAATCACAACTGCACGGGCCGACTATGGACTTGTGTCACCAGTGGCCGAAGCGATTGAGCAGCACCCTGAGTTGTCCGGTCGACTCGTCTTCACGGGTTCCCACTTTTCTCTGGGTGACAGAGACCGAATAGGTGGTCTGCAGAGTGCGCTGAGGGCGAGTACGGCTAGTGTACCTTGCAGCGAAATGGGCACTGATCTGTCCGCTTCTGGCCTCGCTCTCGGCGAGATGACAGCCGGCTTCTCGAAATTGTGGGCGCAGGATCGGCCAGAGATGATCGTTCTGCTGGGCGATCGATATGAGTTGCTCCCCCCCGCAACAATCGCGGTGCTCTATGGGATTCCGATAGCGCACATGTTTGGTGGAGAGGTCGACGTCTCATACTGCCTCGATACCCAGGTTAGAGACGCTGTGTCGAAGATGGCCCATCTCCACTTTGTGAGCCATGAAGCCGTGCGCCACAGATTGGTCGCGCTGGGCGAGGAGAATTGGCGGATTGAGGTCTCGGGCAATCCGGCGGTAGACCGGCCACTCTTTGGCCAGGAGGCGTTCTACGAGTTTGCAAGGCAGCAAGATTGGCAGGTCGACAAGCTGCTCGCCGCTTGTTATTTGCCACCCACGACACAGCGCGAAGTCATGTTCGAAGAGCTGGCAGCCCTACTCACCGTCTTGGATGAACGGCCGGAATACACGGTCGTATGGGCGGGGGTAAACGCCGATCCAGGAGGGGCAGATATCCAAAAGAAACTGGAGGAACACTGCGCTGAGCGGGCGAATCATCACTTTGTTTCCGGCTTGGGGTCAGAGCGGTTTCACAGCTTTCTGCAGTGTGCTGAGGCGCTCGTGGGTAACAGCTCGAGTGGCCTTCTCGAAGCAGCCAGCTACGGGTTGCCTGTCGTAAACATCGGCGTCAGACAAACAGGGCGGCTCAGCGGAACAAACGTAATCAACGTGGCGGGCAATGTTCTCTCGATTCGCACCGCGCTAAATACGGCCCTGGACGACAAGACTTTTCGCGATAAGGCCAAGACCCAGGGCAATCCATTTCAGTCGGGTGACGCAGCTGGTCGGGTAGCCGAAGGGATCGCTCGCGTGCTGGCGATGGAGCGCGACAAGGTGTTGCTGAAACGCGCTGTGGTCGGAAACCCCCTTACTCTGGGTGGGCTCCAGCGGGTTCCCGAGTTTACCGACGGGAAGGCATCCCAGTGAAGGTTGTGGCCATCCACCAGCCGTCCTATCTTCCGTGGTTTGGAATCCTCGACAAGATTGCGCGCTGCGATGTGTTCGTGGTTCTCGACACCGTTCAATACAACAAACGGGCGTTCCAGCACCGTACTCTCTACTCGCGTGGAACGGGGGCAAAGTACTTGAGCTTGGCTGTCAATTCGAAGGGACACCAAGCCAAAGGACTCCAGATTAGGGACGTCACTCTGGCCGACCCTTCCCTACCGGGGCGACACCTCGAGACGATGCGACATCGCTACGGTCGCCGCAACGGCTGGTCCACGGTCCACCAGGCGCTCGAACCGATCTTGAGCAATCCGCCGTCCAGCTTGTTGGAGTTGG
>CAZDBH010000549.1:0-5031 GCA_964503485.1 uncultured Bradymonadales bacterium
CCCAAATGTCCGAGGGAGCAATGCGGTTCGTGCCTGCCCTGGCGGCGGTTCTGTGGCTCGGCGTACTGAGTGTCTACGGTGGTAAAATCAACGGCGCCATGCTGGGTAAGTCGCTTCCGCTGGTGTGCGTCGCGACAATGCTCTACGCCGGGTTCCGAATCCTTCGAGCCGGCGAGTCAACTGACCGACTCAACCATCATCGGGCCCTGTGCCTGTGGTCTGCTTGGGCGTTGTTGATGCTGAGCAAACAGGCCCTTCGGCCCAGTATCTACCACTACGGATTCGTACTGGCGATGCCGGCAGCGCTGTTGCTGATCGTCGTGCTGATTCACTGGATTCCCGAGAAGTTGAAACGCGAACACGGCCGAGGGCAATTGTTTAGGGCGATAGCGCTGACGTTCATCCTGTTCTTTGCCCTCAGTCACTTCTTGGTTTCAAACGACATCTACGGGGGTAAAACGTATCCAGTCGGTGAGGGCGCCAACCTCATGCTGGACTTCGATCCGGCCATTCGTCCCCACGGGGCAATAATGGCGGATGCGATGGACTTCCTCGATGAGCACATGGCACAGGATGACTCCTTGCTCGCGATTCCCGAAGGCTCTCTGCTCTACTTCATGCTCCGACGGGACAATCCCACACCCTACTATTTCTTCACTCCGATGGACGTCGATTGGTTCGGTGGACAGGACGCGATGATCGCACAGCTCGAGGCCACGCCGCCCGACACGATCGTACTGTGGGAAGCGGACATGAGCGAGTATGGCGTTCCCCATTTTGGTTACGACGACGGGTCAGGTCGAGCTGTGCTGGAGTGGATTGAAACGAACTACCACCAGGTGCGTAAGTTCGGCGAGGGACGGGTTGCTGGTGAAGCGATCGCCGGGTATCGGATTCTGCAGAGCAACTGATGTGTTGGTAGCCGATCGAGACGCCTAGAAGGCCTGGCCCGTGCCACTCGACAGACTTCCAGGGAAGAACGAACTGGGTCCAGTGAGTGGGAATCCCCAATCAAAACGGAAGGCAAAGCTCTGGGCTTGCGGAGCGACCCAGCGGAGCCCGATCCCGAGCGACGATAGAAACTCGGGGTCGTCTCCTTCGTCGTAGATGGTTCCGCCGTCGAAGAAGAGCACCAGTCCCAGATACTGAGTGAGTATCTCGATCGACGTAGTGCGGACCTCAATGTGCCCCAAGACGACGCTGTCGCCCAGGAACGAACCCGCGGGATAGCCTCGCAAGCCCGTGTCTCCTCCCAGACTGAACAAGTCCAGCCCGACACGGTCGAAACTCAGGACCCCGCGAGCGCGCGCATGAATTCGAAACGGTCCCAACTGGGGTGAGCTCGCCCGCACCGTTCCACCAACGAACCGGTCGATCGTATCACCCGATTCGAACTCGAGTCGGGCGCCGCTCTCGGCGCGAACCCCGAGCAGTGCTCCGTCGATTTCCCACCAATAGCCAGCAAGCGCTGAGCCACGAACGAAACCGTGGTCGGAACCCAGGAACTCGGGTCCGAGATCGATGTCAGCTGAGAGCTCCGGCCCGACCCGAAAATCCTCTGCGAAGGCAAACGAGTTGAAATTATGGAGTGTTCGGTAGTCGGGTTCGAACATGAACCACTTGGCCTTCAGGAAGCTGGCCAGCTCATCGCGTTGGAGCAAATCGCGCTCGAAGGCGGCTCGCGCCTCTGCACTACCGATGTCGTGGTGAATCTCGCTGGTACGGGACGTCAATCCATATCCGAAAGAGAAGTCGTGCTTGAAGGTGTCGCCGACCCGGAGCAAGGCCACCAGTTCGGCTGCGATCTCGGACTGATCGACTTCGTAGGGAATCGCTTCGACCTCCTCGGTGTCCGGGTTGTCATAATTGCGCAGGTCGGAGTCGACGAAGAGCCTGTCGACCCCGAGGTTGTGCGATTCGGCGAGGCGGAACCCCCAAGTCGAATCCAGTCGATACAGGGGGAGTCCAAACTCGAAAAAATGGGTTTGGCCCTCGAGCTCCCAGGTGTCGTGGTTCAATGTGAACAGGAATTGCTCGACCATCCTGAGTCGGGTCTGCCCGATTCTCGGATCGATTAGTGTCGGGCCGATCTTGAACGTATCTGGTTCGTACAATGTCGTAACCCCGATCGTCTTGTGGAGACCCGCCAGATTCGTCTCTGTGAGACCGATAAGCAGCCGGTTGAGCTGAGCATTTGTCGCGCTGAAGTCGGTGTTGAGTCGCAGCGACCAGGTGTCACGCGTGACGACCAACATGTCGACTACGGTCGGGTCGTCGGTTTGAATAGGTACGGCGGCAACGACTGACAAAGTCGATCGCCCGCGCAAGTTGCGCACCGTTTCTCTCACGACCTCCCGGTCGAATTGGGTGCTTTCCTCCCATAGTACCTCGTCCCTGATGATTCGCGGCTGGGTGGTGGTATGCACTGAGTTGAGCCAGTCGAGCACCGAGCCCGGGCGGAATATCTCTTGAGTGGCGATGTGAGTTTCACCGAAGTGTTTACCCTCCGGTTCCGTATCAATCTGAAGCCCGCGCGACAGCAGTTCGAGCAGAACGGAGTCCTGCTCGGCGGCGTTCAGCTCCTCGAAAAGCGAATCGGCCAATGCAGTTCCCGCCAAGTGCATGGCGAATGCGACAACGATAGTCTGAAGGAATCTATGGGCTCCTCGACTTGTCATACCGCGCCATCCGAAAGCTGGGTTACCGCTGGGAGGCGAAGTCTAGGCAAACCCAAGCAGCTAAGCGTTACTACGGGGCTTTGTTATCGACCCGAGAATCAGGAACAGAACAAAGCCACCGGCGGCCCCGTACAGGGTGTATTGCTTCCATACGTCGGCCGTGCCGAGGGGGTAGGCCTTGTAGCAGGTGCCGATATTACCAAAAAAGCGGCTCAGGAAGTTACCGCTCGATGAAACTCGGGTGACGTCAGACGACCGCTCTTCGACACTATCTTCCAGATCGGAGAGTTCTTCTTCTGTTTGGAGGTCTGTGTCGTCCATGCCCGACACGGAGCACTTAGCGGCCGGGACCATGATCCAAATGCCCATCACAAGGGCTACGATGAAACAGATCTTCGCGAGGCCACCAAAGTTGATACCGGCCCTATCTTTAGCCATGGTCCTTCTCCTTCGTCCCCCCTGCAGATTTATGGGACGTAATGACTTGTCACGATGAGTACCCTACTAGCTATAGATGACAGGTGGCAGTTATGGAAGAACATCGCCGTATTTTGCAGCGGTGTGTCACGTGAGCCCTCACACCTCGTTCTAGGCTTCAGACGCCATTTTACACTGTGAGTGGCTTGGGCTATTGTGTTGCCCATGTGCACTATCGTTCGTCCTCTCCGCCAGGCTTTTGGTTTCGTGAAGGTCGCCCTTTTCACACTTGTCATCCCTATGGTGGGTTGCAGTTTCGATCGCACCTCCCTCGAAGAGCGGCGAGCCTGTGAAACTGAGCAAGACTGCCCAGAGGGCCAGATCTGCTCGTTGGGTACCTGTCTGAGTTCGGTGGACAGAGATGTCACAGATTCCGGCGTGGGTGATATCGATCGGTTCGACACCAACCGAGACTCGGGTGATATGTCTACAGAAGACACGTCGGTCCCGGACTTGATCGCGGAAGACACAGGAACTGATATCAACGCCGACGTGGTCGAGACCGATTCCGAGGTCGGAGAGGATGTGGCTGAGGGCGACTCGGACACTCGAGAAGAAGATGAACAACCCGCCGACTTGTCAGAGGACGTGGCCAGCGATCCGGACGCTGCTGACACGTCGGACGGCGAAGACCTAGCTGAGGCGGGCGACACGGCCGATGAATTCGAGGTCCACGATATTCTCGAGGAACCGGATGAGGACGACCTCTTCGACGAACCGGACGTGACCGATACGACAGAAACACTGGACGAGCCGGATCAACTCAACTGCTTTCCATTCGACGAAAACGTATGCGGCGGGTGTGATCTACTTGTGTTCAGCCCGGGCGATTGGTGCGGTTCGTGCGGAGTCTACGAGTGCGAAGAGGACGACGACGGCCTGACCGGTAAACTGAGCTGCGCCGAGCCTACCGAAACGGGCGAGGAGTGTGGTGAATGCGGTGGCGGCGAGTGGGTCTGTGAGCTCCTGGACAGCGAATTGACGTGCTCCGACCCGGACCCTGTGAACGACTGCGGAGGCTGCGACGAGCTCAAGGATGAGCGTTACGACAACTGCAGTTGTTCAGAAGACGGCAGTGCCACTTGGGACTGTGATGGCGAAGATGACTTGGTCTGCACTCAGGACGACGATGACATCGACCATGCCACGAGCATGGGGACAGGTAACGACGAGGGCCACGACGACGCGACCGGGGTCCTCGACTACGAGGGCGACGTCGACTGGTTCGTTCGCGTCGCAGATGAGGACATCCCCGGTGGTGGCGGTGGAAAGACAATCGAGCCCAAAGTCCGGCTCCGATCTGAGGAAGGCGGCGAGGTTCCCTACCTTGTTTGTGTTTTCTACTCTTACGACGACGAGCGAGGACGCAATCTCGGAGACTATTCGTGCGGCGGAGCCAATTCGTGCGGCTGGTGGGACCAATCCACCGATGAAGTCCAGCAATGGGACGCCGACACCTGCAACGGTCGTGAGGGTTTCGACGCGACCGCTGACCTGTATGGCTGCTGCGAGACGACCTACGTCGAGGAGGGCCGAAACAGAGGTATCACCGCTCGGCTAGGCGATATCGACGGGGACGGTGACGATCGCGGAACGGCTTGGATTCGAGTTGCCGACCAAGGCAACGAAGATAGTTGCGACCTCTACCAACTCGAGGTCGGTTTTTGAGCCGAGTCAGCCCGATCCGCGAATTGTCGATTTACCTTTCGCCTCGTCCCGGCTACATTCTTTCCCACGAGAATACTCGAGACTGGAGATCTTAATGAAACGCGCACTCTTCGTTGCGGTTATCATCGTTGGCCTAAGCGCCGCCGGGTGGCTGATCGCTCAACCGAACGTCACTGGTAACCCGACCTATGGTACCTATTCGCTCACC
>CAZDBH010000550.1:0-4989 GCA_964503485.1 uncultured Bradymonadales bacterium
CCTCTCGATTTTGGCCTCCGTCGTAGCTGTAGTGTGAGGACCTGTATTTAATCCTATAGACTCGATATGGGCCTGGGTCGTAGCCGGCGTGTGAGTACCTGTCGTGAAGCCAAAAGACTCGATATCCGCAAGGGTCGTAGGGGGCGTGTGTTGACCCGGGAAGAAACCCAGGGCCTCGATAGTGTTCAGAGTCGGGCTGCGACCGGCCGTGATCCACTCCGTTCCGTCGTAGACCTGAATGCTCTCGGAGTCTGTATCCCACCACAGTTGGCCGGCGGCCGGATCGGCTGGAGCTGTGTCCGTTGTAGCGTTCTCCAGAACGACGTTGTGCAACTCGTAACCGCCCAAATCCCATTCGCCGCCTAGATCGACCGACCCGTCAATCTGCAAGTACAGGCCGGCTTCCGCGACCGCGTCAACCGACTCAGCGCTAGTCACGTAGCCAACGGCATCTACCGCGGCCAGGCATTCGTCGTTTGTGTAACGGTCGTGATGGGCCGAAGCATCTTCTGCATGGGCGGTATAGGTAGCGTTCGGTAACAGATCGCCGTGGGGATGCTCGGCGTTTGCGAAGGCATCGGGACCGTTGCCGGCGAGAGTGTCGGCATCAGCTGCGTGAACGGCCGATTCTGCTGTGAAGGCAAAGAGGCTGTAGGGAACCGCCCGAATCACCGCCCGTGGCTCGAGTTGAACGTCCTCGATAACGAACGATAGGTAGATTTCAGCCCGCAGCAGATCAGACGGCAGCTCCGTCGCGGTACCGATCGCCAGGATGAACCGACCGGCGATCACGTCCACATCCCGATGCACCTCCGACCATGATGCCACCTCATCGTCGAAGGGCTCCTCTTCGAGAAAGATAGAAACCTCAATATCGACGATTGCGTCCACCGGTCCGTCTTCATCGGCCAAAAAGCCGACGTATCCAAACGTCGCCTGGGCCGATACACTCGCTGACCACAGGAGGCAAACCGCCAGACAGATCGCGCTGACTCTAGTCGCTTTCCACACCATCACATCCCTCCCTCGAGGCTAAGCTCTCCACCTTCGGCCTTATGGACGATACTTGTCACATAACCAGTGAGTTCGTAGGCAGTGTCGGAGCCAGGTTCGGCCACGAGCACGATCGGATCCGGAGTTCCCGCGACGACGCCGCCAACCAGCTGAATCTGACCGCAGGCCAAGCCTTCGCATTCAACGGTTTCGCAGCCGTTGCCATCTGCACAGTCTGAGTCTACCGCGTCAGATGCGTCGCCCGGTTCAGTGTCGACGAGTTCGGTTTCATCGTTTGGGTCTGAGTCGATGTCTGCTGTGCCGGTGTCGCACACAAAACCCTGGCACTCACCGACCTGGGGCTCGCCGTTACCGCCGCAACCCACCAAGAGCCCAAAGATCAAAACCACGAAGATGGGCGACACGTTGAAAACGTAGCCGCCCTCAACGTCCCGACAGAACAGATGAGACATGGCCATTTGCCTACCTCCTCGCATGCTGCACCGTTTCCGAGGGGTGCAGCGTCGATATGGCGTATTGTACGAGCCGATGGGGACATTATCAGGACTTCCCCATGAACATAACCTTGTTACGGGGCTGGTCGCGAGGTTGCTTTCGCGCACGAAGCCGGTCTGGGTGGCTTGCATTTCTACTCCGCGGCACATCCGGCATCCACAGGCCGCACAACGTTCAACAGGGTACCGGCTTCGAGTCTTACGGTCGCAGACCTGATACGTCCTGCACAGGCGAGAAAATTCTCACCCCCAAATTGAGTCAGAGTGAAAAGTGCCGTCCGACGAAAAGCAGAGTCGGCAGGGGTGCAATTTTTCTCGCCTGGGCAGGGACTGTCAGTCTGATATCCCTAGCCTTAAGTCTCGAGTGAGACGCACTTGAAGAAACAGTCTTCTCACACCGGGGGACTCTAGCTACCATCGCGCAGCTGCGTTTTGACAGGAAGCCAAGAATGAAATGCGTTGTAGGACTTGTGACCCTCTCGCTCGTTGTGGTGGCGTGTGGTTCAGACGCACCGTCAACCGAGCGTTGTACAGTCAGCCAAAACGATGACGGTACGGCGACGATTATCTGTCCGGATGGGACGCAGGTAACCGTGGGGCCAGATGCAAGCGGGGATGTTTCAGACACCGATAGCGCGATCGGCGATGTTGCCGACGACCAGCCGGACGAAAGAGACGTCCCGGGCCCGGAAGACCTGGCCGACGAACTGACACCCGACGAAGATGCTGAAGTGTCCGACGAAGACGCAGCGTCGGATCCGGATATCGACGACCCTGAAGATGTTCTGGATCTCGACGACGAAGCAGATACGGCAGACAGGGTGGACACGTCACCCGATGAGGACATTACCCCCGACTCAGACACGGAAGTGGGCGCTGATGTGGAGCCACCCTCCGTTCGCTTTGTTCACCCGGTGGACGGTCAATCCGTGGGGGTTGAGGTCAATGTCGTCATAGAGGCGTCCGATGATCAGGCCCTTGAGCTCGTCGCGCTCTCACTTGGGGGTGAGAGTTTGGTGACGTGGGACGAGCCTCCGTTTGAGTACGTATGGGACACGAGCGAACTGGTGGCAGGGAGCTACGACCTTGTGGCCCGCGGATTTGACGAAGCCGGCAACGAGTCAGAAGCGAGAGCACGGGTTTGGGTGATCGGTACCTGCACTGACGACGGCGACTGCCCTCCCAACTACCTTCGCATTACCAGGCCCGTTTACGATGCTGTTGTGTGCGGTGACATCACCGTCGAAGCGACGGCACGCGATGACGACGCAATAGACCGCATCGAGTTTCAGATCGACGGCACAACCGTGGGCGAAGCTACCGACCCACCATATCGCCTCGAGTGGGATACGACTCGACACTCTGACGGACGTCACTCAATTGAGGTGCTTGCCTACGATACTGAGGAACAAAAAGCCTTCGCCTCGATGCCTGTGGAGGTCCTCAACGAGGGAGAGCGCTGCGACAACCAACCGAATGTTTGGATAACGACACCGGAGGACAGTGATTATGTAACCGGAGTGGTCGATGTGCGCGCCGAGGTGTGGGACGACGTTGGCGTTGTTGATGTCGGTTTCTTCGGTAACCATGGCCTTATCGAACGTGATTCTTCCGCCCCCTATGACATCGATTGGGCTACTGACGGCCTCGACGAAGGCCCCCACATTCTCGAAGCATGGGCGACAGATACAGCTGAGCAAGAGGCCGTTTCACGAATCTCGGTCACTGTCGACCGGACCCCACCGGATGTGGAATTGACCAGCCCGAGAGACGACACTTTCTACGGCGATAGCGTTCCGTTCTCGGCGACGGTTTCAGACAATTTCGCGCTCTATCGGTTGGAGTTCAGAGTCAACGGGACGAGCGAAGCGCCAGACGGTGTGTTCGATGCCGAACCATGGGAGGCTACGTACGACACGACAGCTGTACCCTCTGGATGGCATGAAGCGCGTGCAACTGCTTACGATTTGGCCGGCAATCAAGCTGACGACGTCGTCGACTTTCTGCTCGATCGACCTCCCACTGTTTCGTTTCAAGCACCTTCGGCGAGTGCGACCATAACCGGGCCTTTTACCGTTCAAATCAACACGTCGGACGATCGGGGTATTGCCTCCGCCGGGCTGTTTGTCGACGGTACGCAAGTCGGTTCATTCAGCGGAAATACGTTCGATTGGACCCCCGAATACCGGGCTGGAGCGCGGACTCTGCGAGCCGTGGTTACAGACCTGGTGAGTCAAACTCATGAGTCTTCGATTTCGGTAACAGTTAATCACCCGCTCGAAGTTGAGTTGCTTCGGTGTGTAGAAGGGAGTTGTGCCGGGCTTGTGCCGGGTGAGGCTACGGGTACAGTTGCTATCGAAACCACTGCGCTAGACGACGACGGGACGATTACCCGTGTCGAATACTCGGTCGGCGGAGTGCTCGCATACACAGCTTCAACAGCGCCTTGGCGGTTTGATTGGGACACGACAGGATCAGCGGACGGAGATGTTGTCTTGGCCGCTACAGCTTTCAACGATAACGGTTCTCAGGAATCCGACTCGGAGACAATGACAGTGAACAACTGCGACAAGGACCACGATACTTTCGTGGAGGAATCAGATCTATGTGGTGGAGATGATTGCAACGATCGGAACAACCAGATCCACCCGAACGCTGACGACGTCTGCGACGGTGAGGACAACGACTGCTCAGATACCGCCGATGATTCGACAAATGATGTTCTGGGATGTCGCGCGGACGAGGTTTGTTTGGGGGCTGTCTGTCGCTGCCCTGTAGATCAACTCGAATGCGACGGCATTTGCCGAGCCACAACTTGGTTCGTAGACAACGATGACCACTGCGGAGTGTGCGACACCGCCTGCACCGAGGCGCTCTCAGAATGTGTTGTCGATGATTGTGTGGTGTGCCCGGGGGAAGCTGCTTGTGACGGCGCCTGTCGGGAGGCGGTTTGGTTTGAGAGCAATGACGAACACTGCGGAGAGTGCGGGACGGCCTGCACCGAGACACTCTCAGAATGCGTAGTGGATGATTGTGTTGTTTGTCCGGGAGCCGAGGCTTGTGACGGTGCCTGCCGAGATTCGGACTGGTTTGTGGGCAATGATGACCACTGTGGCGAGTGTCTCAACGGGTGCGAATCAGGCGAAACTTGTGACGCGGATGAGTGCGTTTGTAGCGACGGTCACAAAATCTGTGATGGGACTTGCATCGATACAGTCAGAGACCCGCTTCACTGCGGAACTTGCGACCACGAGTGTCCCGTCGAGACGCCGTTCTGTGTGGACGGTGGCTGTATGGGGCCCCCGCCTGAGGGTTTTGTCTATATCTCGCCGGGCACGTTCACGATGGGATCCCCGTTGGATGAACTGGGGGGAGAGCGAGATGAAATTCAGCATGAGGTTGCCCTGACCCGGCCGTTTGTTTTGCAGGACCACCAAGTCAAAAGGCACGAGTGGCGAAACCAGAAGGGGACGGATAAGAC
>CAZDBH010000551.1:0-4984 GCA_964503485.1 uncultured Bradymonadales bacterium
GTGGGGGCTAACTGGATCGTCGAAGACGGCGAACTCGACTACGAGGTCAGCGGGTTTTGCACACCGACATCGGGCTCGGTCGAGGGACGCGTCATTGCTAGCGCTCTCGAGGGAGACTGCAACAGAGGCGGTGACCAGTTTCAGATCTACGACGAGGACGAACACGACTTTGTGAGCCTGTCGGCGCCCAACAACCCAGCGATGAACTTTTTCGCTTCGCAGATCAACGACTCCAACGGCGAGCTCGATGAACGGGGGTCGTTTGGTGATTTGAATCACGTGCCGGCCGATACGCTCGATGGGAGCGGCGGCGTTAACGTGGCAGGCGGACGCCAGGGATGGGACATCACCGGTGTTGATCTGATCAACGGTGAGCTGAACATTAACCAGACCAGCGCAACGCTGCGAGCAACGAGCGAGAGCGACTCTTACTTGGCTACTCTCGTGGCGCTCTCAGTGGATGTGAACGCGCCAGCCTTCGATCTGGAGGGGGCGCACCGCGTCAGCGAGGAGTTTACATACGAAGGCGATACGCTCACGTACTCGATTGATTTCGACAACGGCGCAGGAACCGCAAACGCCGATCATGTCACCCTCTTC
This sequence comes from uncultured Bradymonadales bacterium, assembly GCA_964503485.1. Taxonomy (GTDB): domain Bacteria; phylum Myxococcota_A; class Bradymonadia; order JAFGEP01; family JAFGEP01; genus CAZDBH01. The sequence goes on from CAZDBH010000551.1 coordinate 601, forward strand.
TACCCATTGCCTGACGGCCTGCGGCTCTCGTCTTTCACAATTGACGGCGACGCAGGAGATGCCAGTGGAAGCGCCGTCACGGCTGCCGACCTTGCAAGGGGGGTCGACATTGGAACGGTCATACCGGGCCAAACCTCTACCGTTGAAGTGACAGTCCTCGTCGACAGCCTACCAACTGCTCCGGCGAACGCTCTCTTCAAAACCGGCGCTCGCTGGACCTACGATTACGTCTCGTGCGTTGGTGAGGACCCAATCGCGACCGAGCTCGAGACGGATGACATCGTGGTGAACGCGGTGCGTTTGGATGTTCAAATGGGCGCTGCCCCTGTGACGCTACTGGCTGGCGAGGAGGCTGTGTTTACAGCCTTGGTCCAAAACACGGGGTCGATCGCGACGTCCGCCGTGGCCTTCCATTCGCCGGTCCCCAGCGACACACGCTACATCGACTCATCCACCACGCTGAACGGCGGGGCAGTCGCCGATTCGTCCGGGAATATGCCCTTATCCACTGCCTCGCGGATCAACTCGAGCGGGGAACCCCAGGGTGTGATTCAGCCTGGCGAGACAGCGCGAGTGGCCTTCAGCGTAGTGGTCGACGAAGACGCGGATTCTCCAATCGTAAGCTACGTCACGGTTGATTCCGATGGGATCGGGCCTGCCGACGCCATTGACTACACGTTCGAGTTTCCCTTGGGTGTTCCGAGTCAAGTTTGCGGAAACGGTCTAATCGAAGGTCTCGAGGTGTGTGACGATGAAAACACCTCGTCAGGCGACGGCTGCAGCGCGTCTTGTACTCTGGAACCGGGGTTTCAATGTGCCGGGGAACCCAGCCGTTGTGCGGAACCGTCAGATGACATCGAATGCGGTGATGGCCGAGTTGAAGGCATCGAAGCATGCGATGACGGTAACACACAGCCGAGCGACGGCTGCAGCTCGCAGTGCCAGGTCGAAACCGGCTATGAATGCTCGGGGCAACCCAGTGTGTGCGTCGACACCCGTCCCTCGGATCGAGACGGCGACGGGCTCAATGACGACGAAGAAGCCGACCACAACACTGACCCGGACGACAGCGATACCGACAATGACGGTCTCCTGGACGGCACCGAAGTGTACGGAACGAATCCCACCAATCCAACCGACCCCGACACCGACGATGACGGCCTGTGTGACGGTCCTTTATCGACTGATACCTGTGTTTGGGGCGAGGATGTCGACGCAGACGGCAATCTCGACGATGACGAGAGCGATCCAAACGTCCCCGATAGCGACGGTGGAGGGGTGAGCGATGGCGACGAAATCGACCAGCGAACCGACCCGCTCGACCCGAACGATGACTACCCACCGGTGGAAGGCGGGACCGTCGTAGGCGCCGAGTCCTGCGGTTGTTCCATGAACGGCGGCGGCAATCCGTGGTCATTTGCCTTCGTGCTCGCGCTCGCTGTAATTTTTCGGTCCCGTTCACATTTCACCCGCGCGAAGTAACGAGTATACTCCCGCCCCTGGATCGCTCTGAACGCGAGGATGAGGTTGCGGCTTCCAAGCCTTCGAAAAACACTACTCTTGGTGAGCCTGGCTGCCGGCCTGCTGGCGACGTCTTCCGTCGCAACAGCGCAGGAAGAGCCTCCAAACGACCCTGGGGATTACGCTGAAAGCTACTCAGGGCTTTTTTGGGGATTTGCCGCGGTCGCGGGCCCTACGCTCATCGCCAACGACTCATTCGAGGATACGACCGGTCTGGCGTACGGGGCGCGCTTTAGAACGAGTTTCGTACTTCAGTTGCTCGACCTCCACCTCACTTATCTGCACGCCGAATCGGAACCGGTCAGTAATGGGACGAGTTACAGTATCGCGAGCGATGCGGTGTCAGTGTCGTTCGCCGTGCATCCCTTTTTCCTGCTGATGTTCAACTCGCCCCCGACCAACTACCTCTTTGGTTCCATGTACTTCATGGGTGGGGCGAGCTTCGAGTTCACAAACTACAGTTGGGAGGATGACCAGCTCGAAGAGGCCGGCGAGATCGCGTGGCATTTGGGCCTTGGCTCGGATTATCCGTTGACCAATCCAAATGTCGGGCACGGCCTATGGCTCGGAGTTCAGTGGCGCGTGACGTTCGTTCCGACCGAGCTTCCTCTGCTCGACTCGATCTACGAAGACTCGCTCAGGCAACATTTGTTTTCTGCGAGTTTATCCTATCGATTCAACGGATTACCGTTGTGAAGCTCGGCGGATTCGAGAGGTGAAAGTCGCGCTGTTCATCGCGAGTGTGCTCGCCCTTTCCCCTTCAATCCCGATGGCGCAGACTCTGTGGGTGGAGCGGGAATCCGAAGCGTTCCTTGACGAGGATGTACTTCGACGCTCGGACTGGCCCGCCGATACCGACGGGGTGCTTCCCAGTTCCACCGTCTGTCCTGAGCAGGCGTCATGCTGGATCGAGCGCGCTGCAGTCGGCGGATTTGGGGATGCCCGTCTTCTTTCGTTGGCGTCGATCCATCGCTCGGACACATTGTCGGCGGATGCCAGACTTCGCCTGATCGAGTCACTAGGCGTAGAGGAAACAGCGACACATAGGGACAGCTTGCGCTCCCTCCTCGAGATCTCGATCCCGGTCGACCTCTCAGCGAGAGCCACACTGGCTCGTATCCAACTGAGTGAATCACCGGAAGAGCGTACGGCTCTTGATGTGGAGTCGCTTCGAACACTCGACGACTGGTGCGAGTTGGAGTCATTGTTGGGTCTTCCGGATGTCGCTGACCGCCTTCAGCCCTACTTCATTACTGCATGCCTGGACCGCTTGCCCGAATGGTCTGAAGGCTCGATGCCGGCAGTCGCACGCGCTCGTCTCGAGCTTGGAAGGTCGCTCTACGCCTCGGGTGACGGTGAAGAGGCCCGAACGGTACTCTCGTCAGTGTGGGATAACAGCGCTGTTCCTGCACCAGAACGCTGCGAGGCCGCCATTTGGTACGGTCGGAGCCACGGCAGGACGGGCCGATCGTCTGAATCGACCCGTGCCTATCGATGGGTGCTCGACCATTGCGAGTCCGGAGATCTCTTGGTGAGGGCCCTGTTCGGGCTCGGCAGACGCTGCTCTCGGAACGGAGACGTTGGCTGCGCAGAAGAGCATTTGGGGAGACTCGTTCGAGAGTTTGGCGAGGTGACCCACGCCGACGACGCCCTCTTCTACCTTGCCCATGCTCACCGAACGGCCTCAGATTGGGGCGCCGAGCTGACCCACGTGCATTCCTCCCTTGCCCAACCGGCGGACGGAGATATGTGGCGAGAGACCCTGTGGCGAGCGATCGCTTACCTGATTTCCCAGGATGAGCCCGATTCAGCGACCCAGCTTCTTGATTCTGCCCTCGGCCGCGGCTGGGATCCCACTTACTACAGCCAAGGGCGTTTTGAGTACTTTCAGGGCCGCTTGCGATCGGACGCCGGCGACCTCGACGCTGCGCAGGCCTCGTTTCAAGCGGGACACCGGGAATATCCGTTGACGTTCTACGGGGAACTGAGCTGCCATGCGCTGAACGGGATGGGTGGCGACTGCGAACCTCATTCGTTCGAGCTCAGTTCACCGGCTTCCGCTCTTTGGCCCCTCGGGACATGTCTTGGAGACGACCCCCGTTTTCGCGGTTTAATCGACGCCGGGCGCCTGATTCAGGCAGCTAGCTACCTAGATTTGGCCCACGGCGAATGCGAGGAAGCCCTTTGGATTCAGGCTATGCTCTGGGACTTGGCCGGAGAGTATTCGCTTTCGCACAACATTCCCCGCCGGCGCCTCAGCGGCTGGCAGCGTGAGGTCAGCTCAGACAGCAGGCGGCGATGGGAGGTCGCATATCCCACGCCGTTTCGCGAAATCGTCATGTCGGAGTCGGCGCGAACGGGAGTAGAACCGGCCCTAATCTACGCGATTATGCGCGAAGAGAGCGCATTTGTGTCTGCTATCCACTCCTACGCGGGCGCCCAAGGTCTGATGCAGTTGATGCCTAGGACAGCGCGGGGTCACGCGGAGGACGTCGATGGCGAAGTGACCATCGCCCGTTTGGCTGAACCCGAGATCAATATTCGAATCGGGGCCAATTTCCTCGCTCATCTGGCTCGACACCTCGACTCGAACCCCGTCCTGATGGTGGCGGCGTACAACGCGGGCCGAGGCGCCGTTGGCCGTTGGCTTCGGTCCCGTCCATTCGAGGAGTCAGGTTGGTGGGTGGAGCACATTGGACCAACTCAGACCCGCAACTATTCAAAGCGGGTGCTGTGGACGCTCGAGGTCTACAGAACGCTCTATTCCTGGGAAAGATGAACGGGGGAGTCGGGCTTCGCGGCTAGCCCGGACTATTCATGAGTCGATTCTTGGCTCTCCGGTTTCCGACCCCTCCGCTCTCCG
>CAZDBH010000552.1:0-4974 GCA_964503485.1 uncultured Bradymonadales bacterium
TTTCACTTGGCCTTCGGGCCCAACCACTACTGTGGTGGGAAATGTATCGACGGAGTAGGCGCGGAGCGTCTCTCGGTCGCCGCGCAGCACGGTGTAGTTGATGCCGAGTTCGTCGGCTGCGTCCCTGAGATCGGAAGGAGTTCCGTCAGCTCCGATTCCGAGCACCACGATTTCTGGGCGTATCGAGGCGAGTCGAGACAGGGCAGGCGCTTCGATTCGGCAGGGTAAACACCAGGTCGCCCAGAAGTTCAGCAAGACCGTCTGGCCGCGAAATTGGGTCAACCCGACTGTCTCGTCTTCGAGGTTGGGCAGGGAAAAATCCGGCGCTTGATCGGGCAGATCGGGTCCACGTAAGGACGCGAGGATGGTCATGAGGATCGAGATTGCAATCACGTACAGTATGAGGCTGCGAAGCGCGCGAAAGAGTCGTTTTGACCGGGGTGGCTTGCGCTCTTCCGGTGAGCTCTCGCTCGCCGGATTCTGGGGACTGCGGGAACTGTGCGGATTAGCTTCCATTCGGCTGGTCCCTCTCAGCCCGCAGTGTAGAGGGGAAAGCGCAAACGAGAAAGGGAAACCGCCCAGCGAGGAGATCGGGAATGCTCGGTGGACGAAGAGATTGCCTATGACAGCGAAAATGATAGGCTTAGTGAATTGTTGAGGAGGGTATGTTGATGACCGATGGCGATGCGCGCGATGGGCTACTCGAAGCGCTTCTTGCGGGTGATCGGCGACACTGTGCGGCACTCGTGTCAGGCCTTTTGAGCGGTGGATTGTCTCTTCAAGAGCTCTACGATGGCCCGCTCCGCGAGGCGCTCTATAGCGTCGGGTGGCTGTGGGAGAACAACCGCATCAGCGTCGCATCGGAACATCTCGCAACCGCTACGACCGAAGGGGTGATCAACGGCCTCTACGAGGATTTCGAGCGGGACGAACCAGCGGGCCGGCGAGTTGTCGTTGGGTGTGTCGAAGGCGAGACACATCAGGTCGGCGGCCGCATGGTGGCAGACGTTTTCGAGATCTACGGGTGGGATGCCATCTTTCTCGGCGCCAACACGCCGCTGCACGAATTGCTTCGTTTCGTCGAGGACAGGTCACCGGACGTGCTGGCTCTATCGTTGGCCGTCTATTTTCATATGGGTAGCCTGGAACGCATGGTCCGGGAGGTTAGGATTCGATTCCCCGACATGCCGATTCTGTTAGGCGGTCAAGGTTTCAGAAACGGCTTCGCCTTCTTGAGCGAGTGGGGCGAGAATATCACCTACGTGCACAGAGTCGGGGATCTTCGAGATTACATTGCAGGGTTCGACGGACCCGTTTGAGGAGAATCTCATTGGGTAAGGACGACTTGGTTCGGAGTGCGAAACAAATTCCGACCATCAAACAGGAAGCAGCGGATGCGTATGGGAGCCATCGCGAAAAGATGGTCGCCCTGGTGAATGAAGCCATCGAAGCTCGTGCAGACGTGAAGGAGCTGGTCGGTGAGGTCAATCTCGACATGATGCGGGACAACCATGCCAACCATGCTCGATTCATCGAGTCGCTGCTCGGGCGGTTCAACGCGGAGGAGTTGGTGGACACCGTCTTGTGGGTCTTTAGTGCTTATCGAAGCCGGGGCTTCCACGACGCGTACTGGTCTGCCCAGTTGAACACGTGGCTTGGCGTACTCAGGAAGGAGCTTCCGAGGGAGCACTTTGATTCGATCGAGCCACTTTATCAGTGGCTCGTAGTTAATGTTCCACAGTTTGTTTCCTGCGCCGACAAGGGTCGAGCGGGGGATCACTGAGGTTGGTGATGTCGACCGTTTTGGGCAGCCCAGACGCGCTTGACAGCGCATGGGATGGAGTGCTCGCGCAGGCCGTCGCGTCGAGTGACGCCCTCGTGTTTGGTGTGTTTGATGCCAACGGCGACTTGAGAGCTCATAACCGCGGGATGGCGGGTCTCCTATCACTGGGGCAAGGTGACCACGAGCCGGCTTCGTTTCTGCGCAACCCCACCTTGCAAGAGCTGCTCGATCAGCCGATCTCCCCCGATCCGGTTTTCGAGGGGGTTCTTACTTTCGGCGATGCTGGTCAGAACAACCTCTCGATCAACGGCGTTGCATATCGGGGGTCCACCGGGGTCTTGATCGTGGGCGAGTTCGATGTGCTCGAACTCGATCAATTCAATCGGAAGATGGCCGAACTCAACCAGGAGCACAGCCGACTGCAGCGGGAGCTGATGCGCGAAAAGCGAAGCCTGAACCAGACTCTGCGTGAACTGCGAGAGACTCAGGCCATGCTCGTGCACGCTGAAAAAATGAACTCGCTGGGCAAGCTGGTTGCTGGCGTGGCCCACGAGGTCAACAACCCCATGGCCTTCGTGGCCAGCAACGTCCACAGCCTGAGAGGTGCCCTGGTCGAGATTCAGAAGGCCTACTTGGAGCTGGAACGGTTAGTGGGTGAGGTCGAGGATAGCGACCTCGCAGTGGCGGCCGCAGCGGTCCGCGAGCAACACGACCTCACGTTTCTCTTCGAGGATCTGCAGGACCTGTGTGTCGGCTCCATGGAAGGCCTCGAGCGGATTAAGAAAATCGTCGCCGACCTACGGGTCTTCTCCCGGTTGGATGAGGCCGAGCGCAAAGAAATCGATCTGACTGCATCGATTCAAAGCACGCTCAACATCGCCGGGGCCGAACTCAAGAACCGGGATATTGAAGTTCGTGTCGAGTTAGAAAACCTCCCCTCCCTGATGTGCTACCCGGCCGAGCTGAACCAGGTCTTCATGAACCTGATCGTCAACGCAGCTCAGGCGATGAGCGACGGTGGGGTACTGGCCATCCGCGGCCGGATTGAGGAGCGCGAAACCGTGCTTGAGTTCGAGGACAACGGTGAAGGGATCCCGGACGACGTTTTGCCTAGAATCTTCGATCCATTTTTCACGACAAAACCAGTCGGTATGGGCACTGGGCTGGGCTTGAGCTTGGCCTACAAAATCGTTACGGACCGCCATCAGGGCCGGCTCGAGGTCCACTCCGTCGTCGGTGCCGGCACCGTCTTTACAATGCGTTTACCCCACCAGGTTGAGCTACCATGACCGATTCAAACCGTGGACAATTGCTCATCGTCGATGACGAAGTGGAGATTCTCAAGTCGCTCCGGCGCCTCTTTCGGCGGTCCTATGATGTTCACTTGGCTCAGAGTGCCGCAGAGGGCCAGGCCATCATGGAGAACCATCCCATTGAAGTGATCATATCTGATCAGCGAATGCCACAAGAAACGGGCACAGAGTTCCTGGATCGCGTGCGGCGCGAGTACCCGGACTCAATCCGATTGATCCTGACTGGCTTCGCTGACATCGACGCGATCATCGACTCAATCAACAAGGGCCAGATTTTCCGTTATGTCACCAAGCCGTGGAATCCCGATGAGCTGGAGTCGACCATCGACCAAGCCTTCACTCGCTACCGTCTGTCGGCCGAAAACAAGCGCCTCGTGTCGCAGTTGAAGGAAGCGAATGAGTTTCTCGAAGAGCGTGTTCGTATGCGAACCACGGAACTGGCTGAAGCGAATGAAAAGCTCGTCGCGCTCAACAACACCAAGAACCGGTTCCTCGGTATAGCTGCCCACGACCTTCGAACGCCTCTGGCCGTGATTCAGGGCATGAGCCGGCTCCTGTCAGCGGGCATTATCGGCGAGGTGAACGAAAAACAGATGACCTTGTTGGGCCGCATTAGCCGTTCCAGCGAGTTTATGTTGGGATTGGTTGGGAATTTGTTGGACGTATCGCAGATCGAAGCGGGCCAGCTCAACCTGGACACGGTGCCACGAGATATAGCGGGCCTCGTCACCGACAATGTTGCCCTGAACCGGTTGCTAGCGGAACAGAAGGGCATCAACCTCACGTTGGATGTGGTCGGAGAGGTCGGAAGTGTGGAAGTGGATGGACCCAAGTTGGAACAGGTTCTCAACAACCTCATCAGCAACGCCATCAAATTCTGTTCTGAGGGCGCTACCGTCGCTGTACGTTTCACCAGAGAAGGCGGCTTCGTGGCGATTTACGTTCGAGACAATGGGCCTGGAATACCCGCTGAGGATCTCGACAGGCTGTTTCTCCCCTTCGAACGCGCCAGCGTCCGGAGTACGGCCGGCGAGAAGGGCACAGGACTCGGCCTAGCTATCGTGCAGAAGATCGTCCGAAGCCATGGCGGTGAAGTCACTGTTGAATCGAAAGTGGGTGTTGGTACCACCTTTTGCGTCAAGCTACCCGCCTAGTGTCGCCTAGTGTGAGTTCGAACTTAGTCGAGCAGGCCAACCCAAATCGGTGCAGACCACGCAAAGCGGTCGGCCTCGGTTTCGTTGACCTCGACATAGAAAAACCACTGTCGCGGCTCTGTGAGTGGTATCTCGAAGACCTGCCGTTGTCCGGCTTCTGCCGAGAATTGCATGACGGGGACTACATGGTCGCTTCCTACCAGACCGCCGTAGATCACTCCGGCAAACGTGCCACCGCAGTCGGCATTGTCTAGGTACAGAGACTGACTCACAGAGTCCGAGAGGGTCGCGTGTGTACCACTTGCTGGCACTCGATCGGCCGCGTAGAATCGCAACTCGAGATTCTCATCGGTTGCATAGACCGCATCCTCAGTTCCGGAAACGGGTCGCGACAACCAATCACAAGATGAACCGCTGAAGTGAATGGCTAAAACTGGGCACAACACCTGTCACCGCGGCGACAGCTTGTCGGGCCGTGTTTTGAAATCCCGAAACCCGCTTTTGACTTCGTGTGGCCAAGCGGTGATGCCTTCTTCGGCTGTAACCATCTGGTCGACAGCGAGGTTCGACGGGTTAAGAGCAAGGTCCGCGGTTTAGCTCGTGTCTACAGTGACGGCGATCACACAGAAACCGTGACGGGGATGCAGTGGGTCGAGGACGAGCGAATGGCTGATCTAGGAGCCTGTCGCGCATAGCGCTCCAGGCTCCGCCATTGGCTTTTAGC
>CAZDBH010000553.1:0-4936 GCA_964503485.1 uncultured Bradymonadales bacterium
AGGAGAAAGGGAAAGGAGAAAGGGAAAGGAGAAAGGGAAAGGAGAAAGGGAAAGGGAAAGGGGAAGGGGAAGGGGAAGAGAGGGGGGGCGTTAGCGCTCTACTCGGGGGCGGTCGTAGCCGCGCCACAGTCGATCAGCATCCAGTACGAGTTCGAGAAACTCCTGCTGATGCCGATCGTGAGGGTCGATTGCTCCGGCAGCAACGCGGTACACCTCCTCGAACTGAGCGCCATCGCTATAACTACTATGCCGCAGGATCTCTGCGAACTCTGACACCGCCGTTGCAAAACGGAACGGGCGAGACGCACCCGAGAAACTTCCCAATCGCTCGCCCACAGTCAAGCTGCGTCGGGTCTCGATACTGGAGTCAGTGCCCGGGTACTTGTAACGTACTCGCACTTCCACCATCTCGTGGCTGTCTGCCAACGTGGACACACCGGGCTGAAGCTCCACCTCCAAAAAGGCGGTGACGTTTTGACCGGCTCCGACTTCGCCAGCATCCACCGTGTCGTCGGTGAATTCCCAATCTTGTAACACCCGATTATCATAGCCAATTCGGCGATAGCGGCGCACAACATCCGTGTCGAAAGCGACCTGGATCTTCACGTCCTCGGCGATCGTGTGCAGAGTTCCCGAAAGTGACTCGACCATGACTCGTTCCGCTTCGGTCTCACTATCGATGTACGCATAGTTTCCATTTCCGCGGTCGGCGAACTGCTCCATGTCCTGGTCATTATAATTGCCCCGTCCGAAGCCGAGTGTGGTGAGATACACCTCTCTCTCGCGCTGCAATTCGATGAGTTCGATGAGCGATTCGCCGGTCAAGCCTACGTTGAGGTCGCCGTCACTACACCAGATTACGCGGTTGATACCGCCGGGGCGGAAAGCGCTGCTGGCCAAGTTGTACGCCGACCGGATTCCGGCCTCGCCGTTGGTTCCGCCACCCGCGGTGAGCGATTCGATGACGGCAATGATCTGATCTCGGTTCTCAACTGCAGTCGGCTCCAACAGAACGCCCTGCCGGCCAGCGTACACCACGATTCCAATCGTATCGCTCTCGCGCAAGGTCTCGGTCAGCCGACGGAGGCTGTGCTGAACAAGACCGAGTTTGTCGGGCGAGTTCATCGAACCAGACACGTCGATCAAGAAGACCAGGTTGGCCGGAGGCCGAGCATCCTCACCGATTTTGGCTCCCTGAACGGCAACCCTCACGAGCTCATACCCTTCCCCAAACGGAGAGGGGGCAGATTCCAAGTGAATCGCGAAGGGCTGCTCATCGCCGACAGACGGCGCTGGGTAGTCATAATCAAAATAGTTGATGTACTCCTCGGCGCGTACTCCGATCGGAGTGGGGAGCACGTTGCGAGTGATACTGCTGCGCATCAAACTGTAGCTGGCTGTGTCGACGTCGATTGAAAACGTGGCCAGATTGTCGCTGCCAGCCGGCACAAAAGGCGATTCGCGATACTCACCGTAGCGCTCGTTGGCCTGCAAGCCGGTGTTCATGGCTACGGCGTCCCTTTCCGGCTCGGGTGTTGCGTTGTTTGCCCGCTCTGGTGCGCTGCCCTGACCATCCTCACCGAGCCCTCCTAATCTGCCGGACGTCTCGTTTGCTTCGACGTTGCCAACTCCCTCCCGCAAACGGCGCTCCAACTCTGGTCCGCGTCTACGACGTTCGCCAGCTTCGGTATCGTCGGGTTGGTCGTTGGTCGGCCGATCTGGAATGAAATGGTTCGAGTTGTCCAACACTGCCAACACCCCCATTTCAGTGCCATCGCCGTCCTGGTCAGGCCGTTCTCGTTGTCCGTGATGCCTATCGCGCGCTGTTCTGTCGCTGGCGGTTTCAATGTTGGCCGAGTTCGGTTGGTAGGCTTGGCCCACCTGATTGGCGTCGATTTGGGCCACTACAACCGAATCAGCAGTGGCCCCTCCCAAGTCACCAGCAACTGGGGTAGTCGGAACCTCACCACTTGACCTAGGGCCGGGATTACTGATTGCCTCTTGCACGGTTGGCTCACGCTGACTAGCGGCTTCAGCCTCTCGGGCGTGGGCCGGGTCCAAGACCGCGAGCGCCTCGGTCGCTTCAGGTGGGGCTTCGTCAGCAGACGGGGCGACACGACTCGAGCTTGATACAGATTCGCTGCCGGCCTCTGGCTCCAACTCAGGCACGACATTGATTTCGACCAGCGAGACCTCCTCCTGGTCGGACTCGCTTCCAGGCTCCTTGGTCTGCAAGCTGAGGAGACCTACGGTCGCCGCTAGCAGTACTGCCGCTGCCATCAACGGCAGGAACCTCGGTCTTAGAGGTGGCTTCTGCTGGGGCGCTTTCAGCTCTGGAGCAGAGCCCTGATGTTTCAGTGTTCCGAGCAAGTTCTCGAGCTCGGCAATCTCTTCGTCTGGATCGCCGCTGCGATCCCAAAGGTAGTTATTCATCTCATCCCCCTTTCGGTGAGGACCTTGCGAAGCATCTGCATGCCCCGATGGAGGTTCACCCGGACCGAACCGGGTTTCATCCCGGTGCGCTCGGCGATTTCCGGACCAGTCATCCCCTCCACGAGTCGCATGATGAGCGTTTCGCAGTATGTTTCTGGTAGTTGCTGAATGATGCGTAACACCTCGAGCGCCTCACCCGTTCGGGATTCGGCCGCCTCGAGATCAGCAGGGAGAGCCACCAGCTTGGGACGTCGGTGGTAGCGTGCCGCGCGGTTCCTCGCGATAGCAGCCAACCATGAGCCAAAAGAACCGTCCTTCTTCAGCTTGACGAGGCCTTCCATTGCCTCGACAAAGACCTCCTGGACGATGTCCTCGGTTTCGCTTTCAGGTGCACGACTCAGCACGATGGCGTGCACCATCGGCGCGAAGCGACTGTGCAAAGCCACAAACGCGTTCCGATCGCCATTACGTGCTGCCGCAACCAAACCGGCCAAGTCAGATTGCGGTGTCGAGCTAGAACTGTCTCGAGACACCGAGTAGTCCCTCAGTTTTGCCACTTCCAACGTCTTCTCCAAAGAGTGGGTTTCTTCCTACCGATGTACAAGTTCCAAAAAACGGGAGAGTGTTAACAACACATCTGAGAAACGTGACGAATCCTGATTCGATCTATCCAAGATCTCTTCTCTCTTTCGTAGCTTGGCCACATGCCGTGAACCTGCGGTTTCGGTCTAACTGTCTTCAGTAGCGAATGTTTTTCTTCTGCCGGTGAGTGGAACGGTTATTGCGATTGGTGCCTTGTGCGGCTCACGGAGGAGGCAGACATGTGGACCCTAAGGAAACTATCGGTTTGGCTACTGATCGCATTCCCGCTCTGCGGGTGCGATCCAGAAGAAGTGTTCGACGCCCCCGATGCGGCTCGACCTACCTCGAATCTGGAACTGATTGTGACAACTCAGACCCCAGACGGTGAGAATACTCAGGAGGAAATGGGTCTCGGTCTCGCATTACGGCGCGGTTCTTCCCACGCTTCAGAGAACCAAACACGCCCCTCAAAAACGTCCTGGTCGGATCCGATCCCTTCTGCTAAATAGAACACGTTCTAATTTTGGCAGGGCGAGATGAAATATTGGTTATCACTGGGCTTTGTCCCAGAAACAGAACAGCTCCCAGCTTTGGCGCGCGAAGCGGAGGCAGCGGGCTTCCACGGCGTGACGATAGCGGACCACTTGGTCATGCCGTGTGCCGTCGCCACACCGTATCCATATACAAAAACAGGCGCGACTTTCTGGCCACAAGAGACACCCTGGCCCGATCCGTGGGTCGCGATTGGCGCGATGGCCGCGACCACGACGACACTCCAGTTGGCATCCAACATCTATCTGGCTGCACTGCGTGATCCATTCACCGCCGCCAAGGCGGTCGCAACAGCCTCCGTTCTCAGTGGCGGTCGGGTCGCATGTGGTGTGGCCTCCGGTTGGCTCAAAGAGGAGTTCGACATCCTCGGGATTGACTTCAAGCGCCGCGGCAGTCGACTGAACGAGACGATCGCGGTCATGCGAAAACTCTGGAAGGGCGAACCGATTTCCCATGAGGGTCAGTTCTTCTCGTTCCCAGATGTGATTCTCAGACCGGCACCGCCGAGTGGGGTACCGGTGTGGTGCGGTGGAGGTAGTAACGTGGCCCTCAAGCGGGCTGCGCGTCACGGCGACGGTTGGCTCGGGCTGGTCTACACAGCCGAACAGCTGCGGCCGGTCATTCAACGGCTCAACGACTATCGGGCGGAGGCAGGTCGGGCAGAGGAACCCTTCGATATCCTCCTTGCCCTAGCCGAGCGCACAACCCCGGACTTGGTCTCCGAACTCGAGGAGCTGGGCGTGACCGGATTGATCGGCACCCCTTGGGTGATGGCGAAGCGCGACACGAGTTCGTTGGCCGCCAAAGTCGAATACATCAAGCGCTTCGAGGAGCATGTCATTCGTCCGACGGAATAACTCATATGAACCAACTACAGGCGAAGGAAGGATAAATTGGCAGACAAGGTCAAAGTAAAAGACGTAATCAACGCATACATCACCGGCTGGCGCGACAACGACAGGGACGGCTGGTTGGCGCTCTTCGCCGACGAGGCCGTTCTGACCGATCCAGTCGGCCAACCCGGGATGGAAGGCAAAGAGGCCATCGCCCAGTTTTGGGACCGAGTCCACGACATGGCTGAGAGTTTTGACCCACAGGTCCAACGAATCGTCGGATGCGGTACGGAGGGTCTGTTGCTCTTCACCATGGTTACGAAGATGGGAAGCGGCGGCATGGCGATCGATGTGGCTGACATCATCGAAATCAACGATGCAGGGAAAATCGTCTCGCTAAGGGCCTTCTGGGACAACGATTGTATGCGCGTTCTGTAGCGTTGGCCGATCGGACTCCTTCGACTGGCGCAACACCACCAGAGCGTCTGTAATCGGTCGTTTACAGATTGACGGGACCGAAACACCGCCGCCGCACA
>CAZDBH010000554.1:0-4930 GCA_964503485.1 uncultured Bradymonadales bacterium
AGAAGTGCCAGAGACACCGCCAGCCGAAGTGCCAGAGACACCACCGGCCGACGTTCCAGAGACACCCCCGGTAGAGGTTCCAGAAGAAGTTCCCGAACCGCCGCCCATACAGATCCCCGAGCCGCCGCCTGTCGTCGAACAGCCACCGGTGCCTCCACCGGCACCTGCTCGGCTGAATCCACTCGGATCGCCGATCATTGCCGGACGCAACGCGACCTTCACCCTCCAGATTCACCCGGGTAACGGGCTACCTCAGCTGACGGCGAGGGACACCATGATGATGTACATCGTGTTCAATGCTGACGGCAGTACGAGTAGCGGGATTCTGCCCGCCACTTGGGACCCTCGTCGCAGCGCACACATTGTCACCGTCGATGCCGAGCACGACATCGAGCCGTGCGATGGGACGAGCGTCCAGCTTCGCCACCCCGAGTCAGGGGCTCTGATCACAGTGCCAGTAGATTTCAGCTGGCAGTATGGCTGCTGAGGCGGTCTCTCGGCTGGCGCCGCGGGCGTGCAGGTAAAGAGTGAGCGAGAGTCTTGGAACTGTCAATCCGAGAAGTTCAACCTAGCGATCGTGATGGCGTCATCGCGCTGATTGGGTCCGTATACGACGAGTACGGCGAGAAGCTGACCTTCGACGGGGCAGATGCCGACCTGCTGGACCTCGCCAGCCACTACCCGGCTCGCGGCGGAGCCTTCGTCGTTTTGGCCGACAATGACACCGTCTACGGGTGCCATGCGGTCCTACCGTTATCGACGGGGCATCGACAATGCACTTTTCGGCGCCTCTACCTCAGTCCCGTCTTGCGGGGCCAAAACTGGGGAACCGATCTCATGCAGTGGGCGGTTGACTGGGCCAAGAGTGCAGACTTCGACAGGGTCGAGTTCTGGTCGGATACGCGTTTCTCGAGGGCCCATCGGTTCTTCGAGAAGTTCGGGTTTGAAACAGACGGAACCACTCGGGACATGGACGATGGATTCGAACCATACTCTGAGTACTTCTATTGGATGAACCTCGGGGGACAGTAGGTGCAAACGCCCTGGCCGGAAATCCAGCTGACGGAACTCGCCCGAGTCATGCGCTATTTCTCGTGGGGTGCCGACGACCCCGACACCAACTTCAAGAGTTTCGAGCACCTCGAGAGAGCCCTCGAGTTTCGAGTGCGCGACTTGCTCGAGCGTGACCTTGCCCGTTTGACACAGGTCTTCTATCAAATCGACCTGTCTGAGGCTCGCGTTGAGCACGCTTTCGAGGAGCCAGGACCGAACGGGCTGGCGGGGACGATCGCTTCGTTGTTGCTCACGCGCGAAGCTGAGCGAATCAGGTCGGCACGCTTGTTCGAAGGAGGTGACGATGAAGCTCAATAGCCTAGTCCTAGGCCTACTGGTCTCGACAGCGGTGTCGGGCTGCACGTGTTCGGGCGATGCGGAAGACGAAGGATACACGGTCACGCCCGAGTCCGAGAATCGCTTGGAACAACTGCCGGCGCAGACCCGCCACGCGCAAGAGGCCGAGGCCACCGTGCAGTTGGGACGGATCGCCTCCGGAGCGCGCCTCTATTATTTGAGCGAGCGGGTTTCAGCAACGGGAGCCATCTTACCGACCCAGTTTCCCGGGCCGGTAGGGGCAACGCCTGTGAGTATTCCCTGCGGCCAATCGGTCAGCACCGCCTCAGCCGAGTGGGGGCATCCAGTTTGGTCGAGCCTAGGATTCGCCATCTACGAGCCTCATTTCTTTTCGTATTCCTTCGAGAGCTACGGCAGCGGAGCGCACGCAACGTTCACCGCGACGGCTTCCGGAGACCTCAACTGCGATGGGACCCAAGACATTCATCGGATAAACGGCCGAATACGAGAGGGTAGCGTTCGCCTGTCAGGTGTTTACACGGAGTAGTCGGTTTGAAACGAGTTTTGCTGAATTCGATTGGATGGGAGGAACCGCTGCGGGTCGAAGAGGTCGAGCTACCCGAGCCGACCGGCGACCAAGTGCTGGTTGAGGTCGAAGCGTGTGGCGTGTGTTTTCGCGACTGCATCGACCGGGTAGGGCGGTTTCCGTTCATTCAAACACCAGTCACACCTGGGCACGAGGCAGTGGGCCACGTGATTGGCTTGGGTCCAGACGTCACCGACTGGCAATTGGGAGATCGTATCGCCACCATGCATCGAGACTTCTGCGGCGTTTGTCCGGCCTGCGACAAGGGTCACACAACGCTGTGTGGGTCAGCAGCATGGGTCTTTGGTCTTATGGCGCACGGCGGCTACGCGACGCACATCGCCGCCCCGGAGCGCTGTTTTTATCGCGCCTCTGACGCGATGCCTGCGCATGCTGCCGCGACTCTCCACTGCACCTTCGGCACCGCCTTTCGTTCGATGGTGACGGCAGGTGGACTAGAAGCCGGCGAGCACGTGCTGATCACGGGAGCGAACGGCGGCGTGGGCGCTGCTGCCGTCGTCTTGGCCAAACGTCTCGGTGCAACAGTGACGGCGGTGCTCCGTTCCGAAAGCAGTGTGAAGTTCGTCGAGTCGTTGGGCGCCGACACGGTTCTACTCGACGACGGTCAGCGCTTTCACAAACTCATTGGCTCTAGGCGTGCCGACATCGTGGTCGACTGTGTGGGCCAGCCGACTTTCAACGCCGCGGTTCGGTCGCTCAACCTCGGTGGTCGACTGATTGTGGTTGGCAATGTGGTCACCGATCGCGCCAGTCTCAATCTGGGATACGTCGTGGTGAACGGTATCGTGATCAGAGGGAGCGGCGGAGCCACCCGAGAAGATATGGCGCAAGTCGTTAAACTATATGAAGAAAAGCCATTTTCGGTTCCGGCCTTCGATGAGGTCTCACTCGAAGAGGCCGATGAGGCCCAGCGCAGGGTTCAAAAAGGCGGACTGCAGGGCCGCATCGTCGTGATTCCCGGTCGTTAGCCTTCAGCGGCAAGCAGCGCTTCGAGCTCGGTCACTCGATGGCCGAAGTGCGTGAGTGCGGATTCCACCGGCTCTGAAGTTGTCATATCGACCCCAGCATCCTTGAGGAGATCGATGGGGTACTTCGAGCCGCCCGCTGACAAGAAGTTGAGGTAGTCCGCGACTTCTGCTTTCCCCCCCTCCATGACCCGCCTGGCCAGAGCGTAAGCTGCAGACAAGCCCGTCGCGTACTGAAACACGTAGAAGTTGAAATAGAAGTGGGGCACGCGCAGGAACTCGTAGTTGAGCTGTTCGTCCAGCGTGAACCCATCGCCGAAGTACTGTTTGAGCAGGCCACTGTAGATACCGCTCATGTCGGCGATACTGAGTGGCTTTCCGGCCTCAGCGTGGGCGTGCAACAGATGCTCGAATTCAGCGAACATCGTCTGACGGAATATCGTCGACCGGATCATGTCGAGTTCGCGATTGATGATGTAGGCCTTCATCCGAGGATCGTTGGAGTTGTCCAACAGATGTTGTGTCAGCAGGACCTCGTTAAAGGTAGATGCCACCTCGGCCACAAAAATGACGTAGTTGCTCAGTTGTGGCGGCTGGTGCTCATGAGAGTGCCACGAGTGCATCGCGTGACCCGCTTCGTGGGTCAACGTGTAGACATGATTCAAGTCCTCAGACTTGTAGTTGAGCAGGATGCAGGGATGGGAATCATAGCAACTTGCGCTGTATGCCCCCGACCGCTTGCCTCGGTTCTCGTACCGGTCGACCCATCCCCCGCGAAGACCCTTGCCCAGGGTCTCGACATAGCGTGAGCCGAGGGGTTGGACAGACTCGAGAACTCGATCGACGCCTTCGTCGTACGAGTGGGTGACGGTCTGGTCGGAGAGCATCGGGACCATCGTGTCGTAGAAGTGAATCTCGTCGAGGCCCATGACCCGTTTTCGAAGGTCAAAGTAGCGGTACAGGCTCGGCAGGTGGTTGTGGACCGCCGAAATCAGGCTGTCATACACGGTCTCTGGGACCTGAATCCGGAAGAGTGCGGCCTCGCGGGCCGACTTGAAGCCGCGGGCTCTGGAGTAAAAGGTGTTCTTCTTCACGCCGGCGCCCATCGCGGCTGCTAAGGTGTGCTTGTGGGCGATGTATTCTTTGTAGAACGTCTCGAAGAAGGCCTTTCGGACACTGCGATCCGGTTTGGACAGGTAGACGGAGTAGCTCCCCTGGCTCACCTCGACTTGGTTGCCATCGGAATCGGTTATGAAGCCGAAGTCGAGGTCAGTGTCGTTGAGCTGCTCGAAGATCTCGTGGGGCGCACGGGCTATCTCAGAGGACATCGCCAGAAGGCGCTCCTCCCCCTCCGACAGCGTGTAGGGCTTCATGCGAATAATCTGCTCGAGATTGAACCTGAAATCACCGATCTCGTCGCTCTCGACATAGCCCTTCAACACGTCGTCAGAGAGCGCAAGCAGCTCCGAGCGAAAAAACGCCGTGGCTTCTGACGCTTCCGACCATAGCCTCGAGACCCGATCGCAGAGTCCCTTGTAGTGGCTATTGGAGAGGTCCTGGTCCCCGCGGCGTTGGGCGTACTGATACAACTTGTCGAGGATTCGATCGAGTTCGATTTAGAGATCGAGAAAGGCACGCAGGTTAGCGGCGCCATCACCGAGCGTCCCCTTGAACGCGACCAACTCTGACAGTCGCTGCTTGAGGATTGTGAAATCCCCCTCCCATGCGTCGTCGTCCGAATAGAGATCACTCAGGTCCCAACAATCCGAATCTGAAACCTCGTCTCGATTCGGTATGGTTAAGGCTCGTCCGGCCATTTCTCACTCCTGTCTGCCGTGAGTCGGACACTCTGGCACAGGCCAAAATCGCATGCAATGCCATAACGAATCTGTTACCCGACCCAGCGATCGGGCCATGGCCTCGAGAATTCGGGTCGAGGTTTACTTGGGTGGGCGGTCTAGGAGCCTGTCGCGCATAGCGCTCCAGGCTCCGCCATTGGCTTTTAGCG
>CAZDBH010000555.1:0-4909 GCA_964503485.1 uncultured Bradymonadales bacterium
CGCTAAAAGCTAACGGCTGGAGTCCGGGGCGTTATACGCGACGGGCTCCTAGCTAGCCACTTTATTGAGACGCTTGGTCTCTGACCGATACCGCGTCATCACCTAAAGTCAACGTAGCGATATCAAGCGTCTCCCCGCGATCAGTCAGGCGGATTGTCGAGGTGTGACGCGCCTCTGTCGGGCGCCCCCAATCTGTGAAGATAGCGACCTGAAGCGTTGTGCCACCGGTCAAGACCTGGGCACGAGAACCGAAGAAGTTGGTCTGAATGAGGTAGTCCCCGTCAGGAGCGCGGCGCAGGAGGTACTCTTCCGGGCCGTATCCAATCGTGTAGTCCCGGCCATAGAGCCCGTTCGTAGCAGTTTCTCGATGCCCATAGTAGCAACGCTCACCAGACGGCTCTGTCACCCACAGGTCCATATCGGTCTCGTCCGTGTCCCAGCGAAGCAAGACGCGGACATCGAGTTCGAGATTGGCGCGCAGCCGATCGTCGAGTGGCAAGGCAGGCATCTCCCGATCCTCGCCGACATGGCGCTGCATGCGTGCGATGATACGGTTCGCTTCCATAATGGCCGGCATCTCGATGGCATAGAACCGGCCGGTGTCCATTCTAGTCAACTGGTCCAACAACTCGACCGCTCGAACCCAGTCGCGCATGGCGGTTTCAGTGTTGTCGCTCTCACTGGTGTTGTCACCTCGTTCTGCGAGGGCCAGGGCGAGGTCACGAACCGACTGCGGCTCCTCGGGTCGCAGGTCCGAGACCTCTTCGAAGAGACGAATCGCGAGATCCAGGTCGCCTTCTTCTTGCAGCTTGTACGCGACGACTCTGAGGAGACGCGCGTCGCCCAACTCGAGTTCCGAGATGTTGGTCAGGACCCGACGGGCCTCGTCGGTACGCTCGATGCGGTAGAGATACGAGGCGACGTCGAGGTAGAAAGCCGGCGAGCGCCCGAAGTCGTGTTTTTGGTCGAGGTAGACGCCGTATGCGTCTGTCGGAGAAACAGCCGCAAGCGCCCTCAAGTAGGGAGTATCCGGGTTCCAAGGCTGGACCGCGATGGTCGATCCCCCGGTCACTGAGGAGGAGTCTGCAGGCTCCTCGCTCACTGCGGGGTCTGAATTGTCGTCGGCCCTGGAGCGGCGCATCCCTTCGCCGCTAGCCGTCGAAGAACCCAGCATTTCAGCAGCCGGTGCTTCACCCATTTGAATGGGGCTCGGGTCCATAACGGATTGCTCTTCCTCTATCTCGATCCGATCTTCGCCGTCGAATGAAGGCTCAGGTGGATTCGTCGGTATGTCGGTCACGTTGCGTGGTTCGGAATTCCACCAGGCGACACGAGCTTCCCAGTCGCGTACCACGTTCTCGAGCTTCTGTGAGTCGGTGCTCTCGGTGGCGGCGGCCAGGGTCGCCATTCGCTCGTTGTAGTCGGCGAGCATCGCCACGCGGCTTTCAGCGGGGGCGATTTGGTGCTCGAGGTGTTGTTCGAGGGTCTCCAAAACAATGTAGCTGGTTTCGGGCGTCACCAGATTGAACTGCTGACCGATCTCGAGCAGCGCTTGGCGGTTGTACTTTGACTGAAGCGCGAGCTGGTTGATTCGCAGCTGAGCCCAGTAGCGACCAACAAGCTCGGATCCCTCTGTCGTGGCCGGAGTCAAATCCAGATTGGCCGTGTGGACGACCTCGCTACCCCGTCGAAACTGGATAGCCAATTGCGCGTTCTCAGAAACCAGGCGGCCCGTAACAATCACTCGTCCAGACGTCACCTGCGTTGAGGAGAGCTCGATGTCCGCGACCTCTCCGGCGGTGACAGTTAGGCCGGCCGCGAACAGAGGCAGTGCGGTCAACGTTTCCAGGGCCTGAGCGTCGGTCGCTCGCTGCAGGTTGACGTATGCCCCCCCGCTTTGCTCGCCGAGCGACCGCATCCAAGCGTGGTTGGCGCTCGAAGAGGACGTCAGTGCGATCACTGGAACCTCGGTCGAGAATCGCTCGGCGGTCCCCATGGAGGCCATCCCGTCCGAAAAGAAGAGGTAGTAGTCTGCGTCCCCACCAGGCGCCTCGGAGAGCAGGTCGCTGGGTGAACTTGGAAAGCTGAGTTCGGCCAAGTCTGTCCCCCCATCACGAGCGGCCTCGGCGAGTCCATAGAAGAGGTCCGTCGTTCGGGATTCGCCTGGTGCGTAGTGGCCAATCCAACGAAGCCGGTCACTCAAGCCGATCAAGTCGATGGCCACCTCGGGGTTGGCTTCTGCCCAAGCTTGAATCAGGGACCTCTCACGCTCGAGGTCGGCTGCCTCTCTCGAACCCGAGACATCGTAGACGATTGCTACTCGGGAAGCGGGCTCGCGGAGGACCGCGCTGGCGGTCGTGTCGTTGACGATGAGCTGCGCAGCGAAGTAGGCCTCGCCTGTAGCTGTGCGCTCGACCAGTGGACTGTCAATCACGAGGGGAACCGCGACGGCCAGGTCTTCGTCAGGCTCGACGTCGGTCATCTCGGTCTCAGCCACAAACTGGGATTCCCAGGCAGCGAAGGCGAAGTTGTTCAGGCCGCCGGTGACTACCGTCGGCTCGGCGGCACCGTTGCTAACCGCCACGCGAACACGCATCCGGTCGAGCTGCTCGAGGTATGCAAGTGGAAGCTGATAAGTAGCGCCCCCTTCGGCTACATCGAGGTCGCTCACGTACGACACTCGGATGGTTCGGCTGTCGTTTGCGGGGAACGGATAGATCCTCGTGCGAAAATTGGAGCCCTGAACCCATTCAGCCAATCCCGGATCGACGCGAACGCGGGTCTCCGACTCGAAGGCGACGCGGGCTCTCTGCTCCTCGACCACGACGCCGTCAACCAGCTCGCCACCCACGTCCAATCCGAAGCCCGAGATGGTCGAGTTCTCTGGTAGCGGGAAGACCAACTCGCCTTCGAGGATTCGCTCGTTGGGGTTGTGGAAGGTCATCGTCAGCGTGGTTTCAGCCAGAAAACCGACGATCTTCACGTCGACATCGAGCGTCTGAACGTGGACGGGCACCTGACCTTCTTCACCGGAAATCAGAATGACCGGCGGCCGATCGGGGACAATTTGGGCAAGTGCGTTTGGGACGAGTGAAACTAGGGCGACAAGAGTAATGAGCAACCGCAGCGTTCGCATACTGACCTCAGGTTTGGACATTCGAATTGTGAGTTACGACAGACATAATGCTTGATCTAAACGAAAGGAGCGAGGGAAAGGGTCTAAGAAGACCGCTGGAGGCTATCGGGCGCTTATGGGCGGGGGTCGCCGAGTCCATCTATCGGCCGCGCCGTTGCCGGTGGTGTCGCGGCCGACTCTGACGAGCCCGTGGCGATCGTAGTAGGACCACATGTCGATGTCGCCGTCTCCGTCGGTGTCGCGCAGGACTCGAATGAGAAAGCCCTCCCGATAGTGCCGGAAGGAATCGGTTACGCCGTTGAAGTCTTCATCTCGCTCGGTGCGCATAATGACTCCCTCTTGCCAGAAAACGACGTGGTCTGTGCGCCCATCGAGGTTGGTGTCCATATCCTCTTGGTTGAGTTCACCTTCCTCGTCGTATCGGCGAGTGAGGTTGTAGGTTCCGTCACCGTTGAGGTCGACCTCTTGGCGGGTCAGCAGCCTCTCTGGCTCCTCGTCCTCTTCTGATTCGAGAAGTGTGTAGAACTTGGCGACTTCGGGTGTGCCATCGCGGTCGGTGTCGGTGTACTCGATGATGCTTCCGTCTTCGAGTTCCTCTGTCCAGGTCAAAGGCAGTGCAGGGCCCTCGTCTTCGCTGCCACCGCACCCGCCCAACGGCAGACAAATTGCGATAAGCATGGTGTTTGTGACCAGTTTGCAGAACGAAATTCGAAGTGCGGAACCTGTGGCCAAGATTGCCTCCTGCAGAGTCGTCATCGCTCGCGACGTGCGGGCTCGAGACCCATTATCGTAAGAGGTACGTGGGCTGAGACGTGCATACGCGCGCCGAGCCCCAAGCGAATCCCTTCATATGGACCATCGATGTAAGCATAGCCGCCCCGCATCTCACTTACCACTGTGATGCCTTCAGTGAGCTCTCGAACGCCGCGCTGCAGTTCATAGTGAATCATCGGAGAAACGACTGGTTCCCTGACTAAGTACTGCAGCAAAGGTACTTCCAGCGGGAGAACGGCGCCACCAGCGGACCGGATGCCGGCCGTACTACCGGCAGGTGTCGAAATCCAGATACCACTCGAGCGATGGTGCTCGACTCGGGTACCGGCGATGAGTGCGTAACGGCTTGTCGCCGCAGGGTTTTCGTTGACGACTAGTACTTCGTTGAGGACCGGTACACCGACGGTCTCACCATCGACCTGAATCCTCAACCGGTGCAGCTCGAATGCGGGTAACTGGCCAGTCTCGAACGCGGTGAGGACGTCGAGAACGCCAGCGGCTGCGGTCGCACAGAAGTAGCCCACGCTGCGCTCCGGATCGCTGTTGATCCCGACGAGCGGAACATCGAAGGTCTGGTGGCTCGCGGCCAGAACAGTACCGTCACCACCGACGCTGACGACGAGGTCATGGCCGCTGGGACCATCGAACTCGGCAACTTGCACAATCTCGGATTGCCAGCCCAACCGTTCGAGGGCGTCCACCGTGTTTTGCAGTGTTCCCTCGTGGGTATCATGGCTCGCTACCAGCCGTTCCATAAGGCCGCTGGCAACGGTTTCACCCTTGGCCCGAAGCTCAGTCAGACCGGTCTCTTTGTTGACGACGATGGCTTTCATTTCAGCGGCCCTGCGAAGCCGTATATGGCGTCTGTTCAAACCAATGTTGGATCACGGCGGCTGCCGGCTTTCCTCTGGGCGTGTAGGTCTGATCGGTGGGACCACCCTCGCCGTACCAGTGCCAAAAGAACACGCCGCCAAACTCGGGAACGTCCTTCCAAACCTC
>CAZDBH010000556.1:0-4907 GCA_964503485.1 uncultured Bradymonadales bacterium
CGCTAAAAGCTAACGGCTGGAGTCCGGGGCGTTATACGCGACGGGCTCCTAGTACGACTCGGACTCAGGAACAATGATCTGTGTTCAGACCTACGTCGTGGAGGACTGCTCCGACGAAGAGTAATGCCGCCAGTCTGATCTACCCACTCGACCTGATACGCCAGTTCAATTCTAACCTGGCCCATCAAGCGCTCACCAAGCGCTCCAGTCTAGTGCGTTAGGCTGGGAATAATCGTTCAAAGGTCGCCGACAGCTGAGCGTGGGCATCGTTCCGGAGTGGCTCACCATGGCCACTCAGGAGGTGCTTGAACGAAAGGGCCGTCACCTGAGCAAAATCGCTCGCCTGGGGCGCTCCCGCCTTCAACCATCCCGGACCAACGTTGGCTGGCTTAATAAAACCCCACTGGCCCATATTGGTTGCGGCTGCTTCGTTGAAGTACTGGTCGGGTGCACGCCAATTCTGAAGGCTGTCGCAGGCGATCAGAACCCCACCCTCACGGGCCAAGAGCAGCAAGCCTTCAGGTGTCTTCGACGTTGCAAATGGGAAGAACGTTGCGTCTGGTATGGGCAGGGCCACTCCAACTCGCAGCTCCTCGTCGATCGAACTGCCCTCTGGAAGGTCCATTCCCGCCATCGCCCACAGCTTTGGAGAGTATCGATTCACGTAGAACGCATCATCCATCTTGTGGTAGGCACCAATCTTAACGATGTGTTTCACTCGGCCCAAGGCGTCCAACGCCTCGAGGCCTGCCTCATTCAAGCGTACAGTGTTGATCAGAGTTAGCTCACTCCCTTCGCGCAAGACGATCATGTTCCGACTAAACGTCATCGCACCGTTTTGCATCGAGACCGAACCGGTCACGAAGAACACGCCGGGAAAGACCTCTTCCAGATCGCCGTGTGGCATTACCGCGGAAAACTCACTCATCTGTTGCTCCCTTGCTCATGTGGACTCGGATATGAGTTCACGAGGGCGATTAACGCAACCGTTTTGGCGAGCTAAAACGGGACGACGTGCACACCATTATCGACCGATGCAGTTCCCATCAGCGTCCCAATCTGCGACGAGCTCAGGCGCCAACTCCGCGTCCACGCACTTTGCAAGGTCTCAAACTGGCGTGAACTGCCGCCGCCGACTCCATTGGCCTGTTCACACGGGCACACCTCGGGTAGGCTCAACGCTCGACTCCAGCGCAGCGCTACTTGGAATCAGGATTGAGCCAACTCACGACCAAACGAATCGCCGACATAACCGGTGCTTCTTCAGCGACTCGAGCCGAACGAATCCAGGAGCTCTGGAGCGGCTACGGCGAGCTCGTACGTTACACCTTGCACGACGCAGAGTGGCCCGCGGTGATTGTCAAACACGTCACTCCAGGCGTGGGAGGTGGCCGTTCTCACAACCGAAAGTTGCGCTCGTACGAGGTTGAGCAAGCCTGGTACCGCGACTGGGCAGATCGTTGTGAATCGGCGTGCCGAGTGGCTGGCTGCTTACATGCCGGGCGCCAAAAAGGGGAGTGGTTGTTCGTGCTCGAAGACCTGGACGAAGTAGGTTTCGAGCGTCGACTCAGCTCACCCAGAGGCCGAGCACTCGACAGCTGCCTTCGTTGGCTCGCTGCATTTCATGCCACCTTCATGGGTGAGCGACCGCGCGGTCTCTGGAAAATCGGGACCTACTGGCATCTAAAGACACGCCCAGACGAACACAGAACGATGGAGCGGGGCCCGCTTCGAGACGCCGCCAATGCAATCGATGCCCGCCTGAACTCGGCCGAATGGCAAACGCTCGTTCACGGTGACGCCAAGCCAGCAAACTTCTGTTTCTCACGGGACGGGGGAAAGGTCGCCGCAGTCGACTTTCAGTACGTCGGCGGCGGCTGCGGAATGAAGGACGTCGCCTATCTGCTGGCCGGAGAAGACAAAAACACCGTCGATCGCGGGCTGAGCGTCTACTTCGCGGCTTTGAACTCGAAGCTCGCCGAGAAGGGTATTGCTGCCCAGCCCATAGTAAAGGAGTGGCGTGCCCTCTATCCCTGGGCTTGGGCCGACCTCCAACGTTTTTTGGCCGGTTGGGCCCCAAATTGGCGCTTCAGACCGCACGAGCTGGCGATGACGAAGCAGGTCATCGCGCTGGTGCGAGATTGATACGTCCCCACTTGGCTATTGTGCAGGAGACCCCATATAACGGAGCAGTACCCAGAGCACAGAGGAGTTGCGACAGGTGAGAACATACACCAGGCCACAGGACGGCGTCTGGGGGCCGATGAAACCAACGGCGAGAGGTAATCAATGAGAGTGTTCGCAGGTCTTCTGGTCTTCACCGTCGTCATTGCGGCAGCGAGTAGCGTTCATGCGCAACCCTACGACGGGACCTATCATATCGAAAGCGTCGAGCAGGGTGGCGAGACCATCTATCTCAACGCAGAAGCGATGCAAAGCCCCGGCTTCGAGCCGCTTTGGGCTCAGCTACGCATCGCGTTTGCCGACGACACCGTCACAATTTCGTCTCACACAGTCTTGGCAACCGATGAGGCAACGTACTCTGTGTGCGAAGCAGGTGCGCTGTCGGCTGTGAGCTGGGCCGGCAACGCGCTAACGATTCCAGCACTCTTAGTCGGAAGAGCGCGACACGTGCGTGTTGCGGTCGAGGACCAACCAATCGGTGATCTAGATTCTGCTGTCTCGGTTACCGAAAACTGGCGAACCAGTGCAGACTCGAGCAATTGCAGTGCTAGCCTGCAACCGGGTACGTTGTTGACGAGTTTGAACGAAGACGGGACCCTTGCGCTGGCAAATCCCGACGAAGGCTACGTCATGAGGCTGGTTCGGGTCGAAGGCGAGATTGACTATGAGGAGTTGGTCCGAACGCTTCGAACGCAGAGCCGGTAATCCGCTAACGGTTCCGACAGGCGGCGCGTACGGCCCTGTAACAGCAAAACCGGCTTGAAAGCTAGACAACACCTTTCTTGATCAGCGTCCCATCATCGCTGACGAGTCGCCAACTCTTGCCCTCGGTGTAAAGCACCCGGCCGGCGTCCGGATAGTGGCAGACGTCGTTGGTTGCCCGTGTGCCGACGATCAAATAACTGCACGGCGCCTCTGACCGATTTACGACGTAGTGAGCGTTCGCAGCCCCGGCAGGCCACCAGGCGGCGTCGCCCGCGTGCAAGACGTGGGCGCCATCGTCTTCGATGATGGTCGCCTCACCGGACAGAACGTAAACAAACTCGTCATCCTGCTCATGCCAGTGGCGTTCGGAAGAGCGGGAACCGGGCTGCAGTGTCTCGGCATAGGCGCCGAACTGGGTCAATCCACCTGTGTCAGAGTAGTTCAGCGACTTGAATGGGCCGTACTCCTCGGCGCGCCCTTCGGCCCCTTCATCGATTGGGGTATCTCTTTTACGAACGATCATGCGCTCACCTGTACGGCTAGAGGAGGACGCTGGGTCCAATTTTTCACAGGAGTCATACTCAACGCCGATGATCATATCTGCAATCATCCCGGAGGACCTATGAAGAAAGTTGCTACAGTTTTGGCCTGTGTTGCAGCCCTGTTCGGCGTCAGCGCTACAGCATTCGCCGACTGCCCGGTGCTCAACGACAGCGGACGTTCAGCGACGGTGATGTGGGGCGACGAGTTCGACGAACGTGGGAATTTCGTGAACCGAATCGACATCGCGCCGGGCCAGACGGCCTCCGTCCCGATGGGGAGCTGGTCGGTTATGGTCGATTGGACATACACTGGCAGAGACTGCACAGAAGGCGCATCCTTCACTCTTGTTTGGCGAGCTCCCGCTGTCGATGTGATCACCAACTAGTTTCAGACCCCTGGCGGCGCTCTCGGCGTAGCGACTTTCCTGCTTTTTCGCCTTTCCCAACAGCATGTCGAGGAGTATACCGGATTTGGTTTTCTACAATCCCGTCAGGAGTCTGAACGATGCCAACCAACGTACCCGATGTCATTTTCAAAACCCGCGTCCGCGATGAGTCGATCGCAGGACCAAATCCGTTCCGCTGGCAAGATCTGACGACCGCTGAGATTTTCGGTGGTAAACGAATCGCGCTCTTCGCGCTTCCCGGTGCCTTCACTCCCACGTGTTCGTCGACCCATCTGCCGGGCTACGAGAAGAACTACGAGGCGTTCAAGGAATTGGGCATCGACGAGGTCGTTTGTCTTTCGGTGAACGACGCGTTCGTGATGTTCCGATGGGGCAAGAGCCTCGATGTCGAGAAGGTCTTTCTGTTGCCCGACGGGAGCGGAGAGTTTACCCGAAAGATGGGTATGTTGGTGGACAAAGCGAATCTCGGCTTCGGCATGCGCTCATGGCGCTATTCGATGGTAGTCGACGATGGCAAAATCGAGAAGTTGTTTAGCGAACCCAGGTTTGGCGACAACTGCCCCACCGACCCGTTCGAGGTTTCTGACGCAGATACGATGCTCGCTTACCTTCGTCAGCAATGAGCCAGAAGGCCCGGTTTGCCTTCCTGGTTTGATGGTGTTTGTTTCTAGTTAGCTGAATGGCGGAGTTTGTCGTTGCTCCGGTCGAGTTTCTAAGGGGCGCACACCCCACAAAACTCCGACACGTCGGTCTCGGTTTCAGCTGCGAGCCACTCCGAGAACTCTCCCCACGAGTCGCACAGTTGGGACTGTTCTGAGGCGGTGATATAGGACCGCCAGTCCGGGGTCATCCCGCGGAAGCGAGCCACAATCGCGTCCCTCTCCAGCGGTGTAACGGCCACCGCGAGCTCAGCGTCTTCCTGTTCTCGCTGCGCCGCCCTAGCCCTATTCTCGCCAGTATCGCGGAGCTCCGTACAAGCGATGCCGAACCGCCCCATGCACCGGAGGCTCTGATCGACCGCAAAATCATCAGCACGCCGCTCGAACCCCGGTAACCGTCTCACTAGCTC
>CAZDBH010000557.1:0-4884 GCA_964503485.1 uncultured Bradymonadales bacterium
CGCTAAAAGCTAACGGCTGGAGTCCGGGGCGTTATACGCGACGGGCTCCTAGATCTTCTTGCCCGTATCCAGTTTTCTTCGGACCTCCCGCTTCACTCGGGCTGAAGTTTGGTCTTGGTTCTCGGATAGAAACGCCTCAACCGCATCCCGATCCCAGGGCACCAGCTCTCGGATCGCCCAACTGATCGCCTTCTGCACCATGACGCTCTCATCGGCGAGTAGTGGTTTGCAGATCATGAAAGTGCGCCGTACGTCGCCGGTACCACCCCTAGATTTCAGGTTCAAGCCCACGGTCGCAACGACCGCTGATCGCCTTCGCCACTGATCATCCGATCGACTCCAGCCGCGAATGGTGGCGTCGTCGATTCGGCCTTCCCGCCATGCCCGCCCAACGATACCGCAACAGAACGTGTCGACACAGGCCCAGTTGTCCAACCCCTCGGCGAGCGCTTCGATTCGGGCAATCGTCAGATTGTTGCGGGCTTCTTTGTGGGTCGAAATCAGCTCGTAGCCCATATGCCGACATTCGGTAATGTTCAGGGCGATCAAGCTGAGTGCGACGTCGTAGATGAAGTCACCACTCTCCCCCGACACCTTCTTTTTGACGGTACGGAACACCTGTTTGAAGTCTGGTTTGTAGACACCGTAGTCGTCCTGCGCGCTCGGTCGATGACCTTGCCGTGAGCCCGTTCCCTTTGCGCGGAGTGCGTGGTCTATGTCCTGTACGAGGTCGGAGATTTCCATCTTGGCTCCTAGTAGGTCGGACGTGATCGAGAACTCCCCGTCTACCAGAAAGGCCCCAAGCTCCTCAATAACCCTCCCTCGTGGACCAGTGGAGAGACCCATCGGGTAGAGAGACTCTTGACTAGAACGTGTTTCAGTTTATCTTGGTGTCCCATGTTTCGCAGCACCGTTACCGTAGTCGTACTCACTCTGGTTCCCCTGGTCATGTCGGCCTGCTGGGCTGATCTCGGATCCGACTCTGTCGCACCGGAGCCGGTCGAGACCGCCACCGCGGCGACGTTTGTGGCGCCGCCGCCCGTGGTTCGCCGCCTGACGGTGGAGCAGTACCAGCGGACTGTGCACGATATCTTCGGCGACGACGTGCTGGTGGCAGATGCCCTCGAGCCCGACTTCGAAAGCAACGGCTTCATATCAATTGGCCAGGGTCTGAGCGCGATTTCGCCCCGCGGGACGGAGCAGTACGAATCGTCAGCTCACGACATCGCCGAACAGGTGTTGGGGGACTCGAGCTTGCGAGATGAACTCGTAACTTGTGAGCCGGCTGGTTCGGTTGATGACGCCTGTGCAACCGAGGTGCTAGAGGCGCTCGTTCTTCGGGCCTGGCGACGCCCGGTTTCCGAGGAAGAGCTCGCGCGACTCGTGAACTTGGCCGCAGTGGGTGGCGACACACTCGATGATTTCGATCAGGGCTTGGCGTACGCCGTTGCAGCGGTCCTGATCTCTCCGAATTTTCTGTTTCGCGCGGAGTTGGGAGAACGGGATTCGAGCGCCGGCGGTTACCGCTACAACGACTACGAGATGGCGTCGAGGCTCAGCTTTTTCCTTTGGGACACCGGACCGGACGACGAGCTGTTGGCCGCTGCGGAACGCGGCGAGTTGACAGACGACGACGGTCTTGCCGCGCAGACGCAGCGTCTGTTGGAGTCGCCACGCGCTCGGGTGGGTGTTCGTCGCTTTTTTACCGAAATGTTCGAGCTACATCGTCTCGACGAATTGTCCAAAGACACGAACATCTTCATCCACATGAGTCCCGAAGTCGGTGCTGCTGCCCGCGAAGAGACCCTGCTTGGTGTTGAACACCTGATCTTCGAACTCGAGGGCGACTACCGCGAGCTACTGACCACCCGACGCGCCTTCATCAACAGGAAGCTCGCCGCGATCTACGGGGTTCCAGCCCCCTCGATGGAGGGCTTCGCTGAGACCACGCTTCCCGAATATGGCCCACGGCGCGGGTTCTTGGGTCAGGTGAGCTTTCTCGCGCTCCACTCCCATCCGGTCTCGACCTCGGCTACGCTGCGCGGCCTCTTCGTTCGCGAAGTGCTGCTGTGCCAGACCATACCGCCTCCGCCTTCGGGAGTGGACACGTCGATCCCGGAGCCCTCACCCGAGCTACCGACCTTGCGCGACCGGATCGGCGCTCACTTGGAGAACCCGAATTGTGCAAGCTGCCACACGTTTACGGACTTCATTGGTTTGGGGCTCGAGAACTTCGACGGGCTGGCATCTTACCGCGCTGAGGAATCGGACGTGCTCATCGACGCCAGCGGCGACATGGACGGCATGCCCTTTTCGGGACCGTCCGACCTGGCCGAGCTCGTATCCGAGCACAGCGACCTGACAAGCTGTCTGGTACGCAGCATGTACCGATACGCCACGGGACACGTTGAGACAGAGGGCGAGCAGGGGGAGCTGCATATACTCGACGGCCAGTTTGCCGAAGCGGAGTACAGGGTCCTCGAGTTGATGTCGGCGATTGTTATGAGTCCAGGATTCAGGCGACCCGGAGCGGTGGAGTAACTCATGGATATTTCACGTCGACGGATGCTCAAGGGGATGATCAGCGGCGGCATCGTCACGTTGGGTCTTCCCCTGTTTGACGTCTGCTTGAATGGAAACGGGACGGCCCTTGCGGCCGGAGGCGGGCTACCGACCCGATTCGGTTTGTTCTTCTGGGGCAACGGCATGCTGCCCCAGCGCTGGGTTCCGCCCGATGAAGGAGTCGACTGGACTCCATCTGATCAACTCGCCCCTCTGGCGGCACTGCGCGAACAGCTGACCGTTGTGACCGGCCTGTGGTGTGACGTGCCCAATATCGTGCCCCACGGCTCTGGTTTTGCAGCCATACTCACTGGAGCCCCCATGTTGCACGTGGGTGACCGGGACGTCTTGCAGGCGCCGACGATCGACCAAGTGATCGCCAACGAAATAGGCGGGGAAACGCGATTCAGGTCCATTGAGACGGGTGTCGTAGCCAGCCCGGTCTCGTTCTCTGGGCTAGACAGCCCCAATCCGCCCGAACTCAACCCATACACACTGTTTGAGCGCGTCTTCGGGGTGGGATTTCGCCTACCGGGGGACGACACTCCGGTCGATCCGCGCATTGGGCTGCGCCGCAGCGTGCTCGACGCGGTACTCAGCGACGCAAACGACTTGCGCAGGCGCCTGGGGCAGCGCGATCAGATCCGAATGGACCGCTACCTCGAGACCGTGCGGGGGGTTGAGCTGCAACTCGCGCGCTTGGAAGAGGATCCGCCCCAGCTCGATGCCTGTGCGATTCCCGAGACACCACTCGAGGAGTATCCCGATATCGAAGGTCGGCCTCAACTCGCGGCCAAGAACCGGGCGATGTGCGACATCTTGGCGCTTGCTTTAGCCTGTGATCAGACTCGAGTCTTCAGCCACGCGTTCACGACACCAGTAGATAACGCGCTCTACCCCAACGCGACGGCAGGTCACCATCAGCTGACCCATGACGAGCCAGGCGAGCAGCCCCAGGTGCACGACATCGTGGTGAACATCATGGGTGAGTACGCCTACATGCTCGAGGCGTTGCGCGCCATTCCCGAGGGTGATGGCACATTGCTCGACCACTGCGCCATCTTGGGCACGTCCGAGATTTCAGAGGGTCGGACCCACTCAATCGAAGAGATGCCGGTCCTAATCGGCGGCAGTGCTTGTGGACAACTGAAGCCCGGCCACTTCCGCATGCTGGACGTCAACGCCTCTCGCCTTTTGCTCACCCTGGGTCGGACAATGGGGCTTCGTCTCAACGAGTTCGGGGTAGAAGGCGCGCGCGTAGACCAGAGCTTGACGGAGATCGAAGCATGTGTCGAAGGATCGCAGTCGCTCTGGTCGCAACCCTTATCGCCTGCGGCGATACGACCGAGCCGGTTCAGGAGGCAAACAGTCCCGACGCCGGGGTCGCCGAGGTCGCAACCGAACAGGTCCCGACTCAGACGAGCTATCTATCCGTGATTCATACCCTCTACTTCGCCGTCGAGGAGCCTCTAGGTGTCACCTCCGGCTTCGATCTCGACGGACGCGTCAGCACGACTCGCGACGCTGAGGGCTGCCACGCCGGCGACATGACCGACCCCGACGGTCGCGAGGGCATCGACAACGAATTCGCTCGTCTCTTTCCCCTCATTCAGGCGCTGGGTGGCGACATCCTCGAGGCGATCGCTCAGTCTGCCATCGACGACGGCAGACTATTGATGATGGTTCAGGTCGACAACGTGGACGACCTGGTGAACGACGATTCGGTCGATGTCACGGTCTCGCGCGGCACAGGCACGCCGATGATGTCGACTAATGGCTTTCTCGAGCCCTACCAAACCTTTCTCCACGATGAAGACCAGCCAACCAGTTTCCTGCCGGATGTGCCGCTGGTCGACGGTGTCGTCGAGGCGGGTCCCTTTGATTTCGACCTCTACATCAGCGTGCTCGGCGAGGACGTGGAGCTGCGGATTATCGACGCGATGATTCGACTCGAACTCCGCGAAGATGGGACTTTCGACGGTGTGCTGGGAGGCGGTGTGCCGAACGAGGATGTTGTTACGGCCGCCGACTTCGCCGGCGGAGACCTTACCGCCCTGGTGAGAGATGTGATCGGCGACAGCGCCGATCTCGGGCCGGACGACGATGGCAACTGCCAGTTGCTCTCGGTAGGCCTAGTAGTGGACTCCATCCCCGCCTTCTTTTTCGAGGATTGAACCGCGGGAGGAATACTGGATGCGCAGAGACGAGTTCTCGGGTTGGCCTTCCCCCCGCGCCTGCGGCGCCGGGCCCCCCCCGGGGGGGCCAACAAAACCGCGGTTTGGGGGGGGGGGGGGTTGAGGGGTGGGGCGCGGGTTGGGGGGC
>CAZDBH010000558.1:0-4880 GCA_964503485.1 uncultured Bradymonadales bacterium
AAATCGGCGGAAGCCACGCGCTTCCTTGATCTGCCCGAAGACAGGCTCCACGACAGCCGTCGACGGCGACTCTGGACTGAACCACCGTGTTATCGATACCCAGCGAAACCGAGCTCGTCGAGCCGCCTCCGGTGAGGCCATCCGCCACGGTAATCTCTGTAACTCCGCTAGTGCCAGTGACGGATTCACACTGGATTGCTCCGCTGTGTTCGACGACCCGTATGGCCGAACCCTCGGCACACCCTTCGGCGATTCTGGATTGAATGACATTGGAGTCGATACCAAGGGAGACGAGGCCGGAGTCGCTGCCACCAGTTAGACCGCCAGAGACGTCGACGCCTGTGATGTCGCCGCCACCGTCGCTACCCATGCTTTGGCAGACCACGTCGCCGTTCTCGTCAACCACCCGAATCGCCGAGCCCTCGGCACACCCGTCGGCGTGGACTCGGCTCTGAACGGCAGCCGCGTCGACACTAATCGTGTAAGGGTCGGTGCCATTGATGGTGATTCCAGTGCCGCTGCTCAGCTCGTTCACGAACCGGCCGTCGTGGGCAGAGCCATCAGCAATGTCGCCGGCCACGGCAAGTGAGACATCGCCCGTGTCGCCACCACCAGTCAGCCCGGTGCCTGCCGTTACCCCGGTGATGTCGCCACCGAGTGTCTCGCCCGCCTCACACTCGACGGTACCGTCTGAGTTGATGACGCGGATTGCCGACCCGGCGGTGCACTCCTCGATTGTATCGGTGAGGTAGATTTCATCGAGCACGGCAGTCAGCTCGGACGGCGTGTCGTAGCACACACCCTGGGACCAGCCTTCGACTTGTTCCTGGGTAACGGTTTCTGAGCCAGCATCGCAGGTGACGACACCGGCGGCGGTGATGGTTTGGACGAAGGAGCCCGCACCACATTCCACCTCGAGCAGCGGAGGTACCGAGGATGGATCGAAGCCCGTGACTGACAGAGCCTCGTTCGCGACGTCCGCTTGGAAGGCGTAGGGCACTGACGAGAGCGGAACCTGTGGATCCATGGCCTGGCCCCCGACAGAGAATTCGACCAGCAAGTCGTCGGAGAGAATGTCTGGATCCAAGTTGCTTTCCGAACCGATCAAAATCCCAAAGACTCCTTCTGTGATGGCGACGTTTCGGTGGGTCTCAGAGAAGACTTCCGTTTCCCCATCCGCCAGATAGAAGGCCACGCCAATCTCGACGGTGTCATTGACCGGTCCATCTCCGTCAGACAGGAAACCCACGTAGCCGATGGTCTCGGGGACCTGAGCGTTCGCTGCAGAGGCGCAAAACAGGCAAAGCAGGGTCGCAACAAGTGGTATTCGTTTGGACAGAGTCATCATTAGAAGCCCCCTACGAGCTGATAGCGCCGATTGGATGTCTGGTGCGAGTAACCGGTGAGGAAGCCGACCATCGAATAGTCGCTCGACTGAACTGATAGCGGAGCACAGCTCGATACAGTGCCGCTGAGCTGGGGTGTCTCGCCCCCGGAATCGGCCACCGCATCGCGCTCATCGACCTCTGGGGCCGAGTCGCTTTGCTCGATCTCTCGAGCCGAATCGAGTTCGTCCACCTCGGGAGCCGAGTCGACAATCGGACGATCTTCGGTGCCCTCAACCTGAGTGGCATCTTCGACGGTGCAAACGCTGGCCACACATGATCC
The DNA here is from genome assembly GCA_964503485.1 of uncultured Bradymonadales bacterium. Taxonomy (GTDB): domain Bacteria; phylum Myxococcota_A; class Bradymonadia; order JAFGEP01; family JAFGEP01; genus CAZDBH01. Next base: position 1,669 of record CAZDBH010000558.1, read on the forward strand.
GTTCGGGCAGTCGGCATCCGAGGAACATCCACTTTCGGGGGCCGTTTCGCCCCCGCATGCCATCATCAGCCACCCGCTCGCGGCTACGACAGAAAGGACGCCGGAAAAACGTTTCCCGACAACAATCGATCGACCCATCGGGCCCTCCTAACTTTGATTCAGAATCAGATCGGTCCACCAAGATACAAAACAGGGTCGGGTGGAACAAGGTGTCGAGCGGCTAGCTAATGATAAGGGGAGTCTGGAAAGGGTGAGTGGCGTGCCGAGGAGGCGGGAGGTCAGCCTTCTTCGCCGGCCTCTTCGGTGGTCTCGGCTTCGATCTCTGTCACGGGCTGTCCGGCCTCGACCCAGCCCATGATTCCGGCGGCCAATACGGACACGTTCTCAAAACCCATCTCTTGTGCCCGGCGGGCGGCCGAAGGGGCGGCGCTGCAGCGGGTGTTAGAGCAGTAGAAGACGAGACTTTCGGCTGTGTCTGCACCCAAATCCTCAGCCGTGAAAGAGTCGTATGACGCCAACAGCGAAGCGCCCGGGATGACGCCATGGCGGTTGCGCGTGCTCTCACCGTTCGCATCGAAGACACGGCAGTCGCCGGCCTCGAGCATCGCGGCCAAATCATCGACGGAAACGTTGGTGAGACCGTCATGGGGATTACCGCCCTCTCCCTCGGCAAAAGCTGAGGTTGCGAACAGTGAAAGCGCTACGGCGAGCGCGATTGTAAGATTGATTTTGAACATGGTTTCCCTCGTGTTGCAGAAGATCTTCCCTGGCGGAGCAAGATGGCATACCCGAGCGGATACGGTCAACACGGAGATTCGGTTACAAGTCCGCAGGACTCGCTCTGGAGGGGCAAGCACGGAGAGTTAGACTCAGCGGATGCCCTGCATCCATGCGGTCCGAGTCCGATCGGGCGGCTCTTCTGGTGGAAACTGATTCCGGAGGGGGCTCTCTTGGCTGGCAGAGGGCAGAGCAGTGACATCCCGTTCCGTGGGTGTGGGAGCGGTTACGTGATAGTCGAAGCGCACGTCGTCGTTTGGTCCCTCCGAACTCCTCAGCACGGCGCTGCCGTCTCTCACTTCCTCGAGCCACCAGTTTGCGGGGCTGGGGCCCCTGAAGGTGAGGAACACGCCGGCATCGGGTGCGAGCTGGTCATCATGGACTACGTGACGAGTCGCGCCCTCTGGCCAGTGAGATTGGCCGTGAGTCGCCGCAACTCGCCCCGGCACCGCTCCTGGCTGGAGTAAGGCCATGACCTGGCCCTCGGCGCGGTCTGCGGGAAGGTCCTCGAGAGCGACTGCGATCGTGGCTGTGCCCGGTTGAACGCCCAACTCGGCAATGCCTGGCTGAGCGGACAATGCAAGTCGATCGCCGGCTCGGATGGGTCCGGCTGCTGTCGTCACGTTGACAGGCACTCGTCCGACGAGTGCAAGCGGCACGCCTTGCCCGGGTCGATTTACAAGAAGGGTCGGATCGGTCGAGTGGACGCCAAGAATGGTCGTGTCACCCTGCCGGGCCGGCCGGACATGCAAGCCCCGCAGCGGGTCAACAGCGAGCAGGTCGCCTGGATTGCTAAGTTCAGAACTGGGCACGTACTCGGCGACGTCGCCCATCAAACGGTTGGATCCGGCGTAGACGTTGTTCTCGGTGTAAAGATTGCCGTTTGCGAACCCGCTGGTGGCGGGATGAACGCCTGAGATACCTACGCCGACAACTCGCAGGTCGCCGGTGCCGACCGATTCATCCTCGGTTCCCACGAAGCGAATCCGGACCCAGCCGCCTGCGGTACTCGCGGGAAGATTGAAGGCGTTTGAGGCCGGGAAGTTGGTACCGCTGACGCCACTCCAGGCCACGCCGGTGAGGTTCCGGTCCCGGGTGCAGGCGTCATCGCTGGCCGCCACGGTGCCAGCGTAGTACTGCCCTTGCGCGAAGTCATCCAACAGATTCCAGGTCGCCCCATCAGTCGTGTGTTCAGCCCAGACCCCATCATAAGTCGCTTCCAGACCCGAGTTGGGGGTTCTGAGGATCGCCTCGAATTCGATGTCCGTCGTCCCAGAGGGAATCCAAACCCACGGCAAGGTGGCGTAGGATACGCCCCGCGAACCGTCGTTATCGTAGAGCAGGTAGTTGGCGGGCGGCCGGTTTTCCGCCGGCATTTGCCAGCCCCCCGTTCCGCACAGTGTGTCGAACTCGACGCCGCCGAACCCCTCGTGGATCTGGTAACGGGTCCCCTCCAGCGATTCCGGGACAGGCGGGTCACCGACGGTCACATAGCCGTTGACATCAACCTCTCCGCTGAGGTCAGACGCCTTGATATATCCCGCTGTAGCGTGGTTTCCCCAACTTACAGCGGCGTCCCAATTGATTAGGTCATTGGTTTCGATTCCGGCTGCTACCGAGGCAGCAAACTGGGGGTCAGCTTCGGTTTCGACGTATCCGGCAGTTGCATGGTTTCCCCAGCCATGTGCAGCGTTCCAATTGGTTATGTCATCTGAGTCGATTCCGGCCGCAGTCGACGTCGAATACACGGGGTCAGCCTCAGTTTCGACGTAACCGGCAGTTGCATGGTTGCCCCATCCATGTGCCGCGTTCCAATTGGTTACGTCGTCCGCGTCGATTCCCGCTGCCGTGGACGGCGAATTGACGGGATCGTCCTCAGTCTCGACTTAACCGGCAGTTGCATGGTTTCCCCATCCGTGTGCCGCGTTCCAGTTGGTGACATCGTCGACATCGATTCCGGCCGCCATTGACGTCGAATAGACGGGATCGGCCTCAGTCTCGACGTAACCGGCTGTTGCGTGGTTTCCCCAGCCGTGTGCCGTATTCCAGTTCGTGAGGTCGTCGAGGTCGATACCCGATGCAATTGATGAGCTATAAAGCGGATCGGCTTCGGTTTCGACGTAGCCGACGGTGGCGTGATTTCCCCATCCGTGTGCCGCGTTCCAGTTGGTGACATCGTCGAGGTCGATACCCGATGCAATCGAGGCGCTATAGAGCGGATCGGTTTCGGTTTCGACGTAGCCGGCGGTGGCGTGATTACCCCAGCCGTGAGCGGTGCTCCAATCGGTGATGTCGTCTCTGAGTATACCGGCGGCTACGGAGGCACCGAACAAGGGATCCGCTTCAGTTTCAACGTAGCCGACCGTCGCGTGATAACCCCATCCCTCGGCCGTGGTCCACATTGTGACGTCGTCTCTGACTATTCCCGCAGCCAC
>CAZDBH010000559.1:0-4880 GCA_964503485.1 uncultured Bradymonadales bacterium
CGCTAAAAGCCAATGGCGGAGCCTGGAGCGCTATGCGCGACAGGCTCCTAGGTCCAATCGAGAACGACTTTACCCGATCGACCGGTCTTCATGAGTTCGAAGGCCTCTAAGTAGTCGTCGACGGGGAACTCGTGGGTCATGATTGGGCTGACGTCGAGGCCGCCTTGCAGGAGCGAGGCCATTTTGTACCAGGTCTCGAACATCTCCCGCCCGTAAATCCCCTTCAAAATTAGGCCCTTGAAAATGATGGCGTTCCAATCCACCCGGGTCTCGCTGGGTGGCAAGCCAAGGATAGCGACGCGTCCGCCGTGATTCATGGTCGTGAACATGTCGCGCATCGCGTCGGCGTTGCCCGACATTTCCAGGCCCACGTCGAAGCCCTCAGTCATACCGAGCTCATCCATCGTGTCTTGGATCGATTTCTTGGCAACATTGATCGCGCGGGTCGCCCCCATCTGGCTGGCCAAACCAAGCCGGTAGTCGTTCACATCCGTTATGACCACGAAGCGAGCTCCAACGTGACGTGCAACCGCCGCGGCCATACAACCGATTGGACCGGCGCCTGTGATAAGCACGTCTTCGCCAACTAGGTCGAACGACAGTGCGGTGTGAACTGCGTTGCCGAATGGATCGAGGAACGAGGCGATCTCATCGGGAATCGAGTCTGGCAGCGCGAATACATTCGAAGCCGGAATGCTCAGGTACTCTGCAAAGCAACCGGGACGATTGACGCCGACACCTTCTGTATTCCGGCACAGGTGCCGCCGACCAGCGCGACAGTTTCTGCAGTGGCCACAAGTCAGATGGCCTTCGCCTGATACGCGGTCGCCCACCTCGAATCCTCGGACATGAGACCCAAGTGCCGCCACTTCTCCCGCGAATTCGTGGCCTACCGTCATCGGGACAGGGATCGTCTTCTGGGCCCACTCATCCCAGTTGAAGATATGGATGTCGGTTCCGCAAACTGATGTCTTGCGGATCTTGATGAGCACATCGTTGGGACCGATTTCCGGGATGGCGACGTCCTCCATCCAGAGACCAACCTCTGCCTTCGCTTTGACTAGGGCTTTCATTTAATCACCCCGAGGTCGCGACCTACTTCTTCAAAAGCCGCGATCGCCTTGTCAAGGTGCTCGGTTTCATGACCCGCCGAAATTTGTGTGCGGATGCGGGCCTTTCCCTTGGGTACGACGGGAAAACAAAAGCCGATCACGTAGATTCCTCTCTCGAGCATCTTGTCGGCCATGGTGGTCGCGAGTTTCGCGTCGCCCAGCATGACCGGAATGATTGGATGCTCCCCGGGGACGAGGTCGAAGCCAAGTTTGGTCATCCCCTCCCTGAAATAGGAGCTGTTCTTGCGCAACTTGATGCGCAGATCATCACTCGACTCGAGTATGTCCAACACTTTCAGGGAGGTTGAGGCGATTACCGGAGCGAGCGTGTTCGAGAACAAGTATGGGCGAGAGCGCTGCCTCAACCAGCCCACGATCTCCTTTCGACCGGCGGTGTAACCTCCCGATGCGCCACCCAATGCCTTGCCGAGGGTCCCGGTGATGACATCGACCCGGCCCATGACGCCGCAGTGTTCGGGTGTTCCCCGCCCCTTTTCGCCGACGAAGCCCACCGCATGGGAGTCGTCCACCATTACGAGCGCGTCGTACTTGTCTGCCAGGTCACAGATCGCCTGAAGGTTAGCGATGATGCCATCCATCGAGAAGACACCATCTGTGGCGATCAACCTAAAACGACAATCCTGGGCTTCTTTGAGCGTGTTCTCCAGGGCCTCCATGTCGTTGTTCGCGTACACGAAACGCTTGGCTTTGCAGAGCCGAACCCCGTCGATGATGCTCGCGTGGTTGAGCGAATCGCTGATGATCGCGTCTTGTGGCCCCAGGATTGTCTCGAACAAGCCAGCGTTGGCATCGAAGCAGGACGAGTAGAGAATGGTGTCGTCGGTACCGAGGAAGGTGCTCAACCGCCCTTCGAGTTCTTTGTGCACATCCTGCGTGCCGCAGATGAAGCGGACCGAACTCATGCCAAAGCCTTGCCGTTCAAGTGCTTTTTGTGCGGCTTCAATCAGCTCTCGATTGTCGCACAAGCCAAGGTAATTGTTGGCGCAAAAGTTGATCACCCGCTCCCCGGTCGAAACCTCGATTGCGGCCTGTTGCGGGGACGTAATGATCCGTTCGGCTTTGAAGAGGCCGGCTCCGTGGAGGGCGTCTGTCTCAGCGGCCAGGTGCTCGAGAAGTTGATTGCTCACTGTGTCCTCTCAACAGGCTCACATTTTTTCAAGAACGCGGGATGAACGGCGGCATTAGATAGCAGGAGGGGACACGTTTCAAGGGTGACTAAGCGCCAATTTCACACGGTGAACCATGCGGCCAAAGCGCCCAACACGGCATGATTTTGAAACCCAAATGGCAGTTCAATCGCAGCCGCCTTCAACCGCCGGAATGCTTCCTGTACCTCCGCCTGCCGATCAGCAGGGCGAACGCCAACCAAGGCAGGAGGTAGCTCCGCGTCCCGCTAGAAGACGTGGCCGCACAGCCGCACCCTTCGGCCGTCGGGTCCGTATCGAGCTCTCCAGAAGTCAGGTCGGGTGGATCGTCGTCTGGCGGTGTCGTGTCGATGTCGCAATCCTCGGCGCCCTCAGGGCAACTCGAGCAGGCATCGCCGACCCCGTCTTCGTCCTCATCGGCCTGGTCCGCATTCTCGACATAGGGACAATTGTCTTCGTTTCCGCAAACACCGTCCCCGTCTGCATCGTTTTCTCTGTCGGCCGGGCATTCATCACAGGCATCCCCGATTCGGTCACCGTCGAGGTCACCTCCCTCAGGGTTGGGTGTTTCGGGGCATTGGTCGACAGCATCGCAGATTCCGTCACCATCTTGGTCAGGGGTGTCTTCAAAACAGACATCGCAGGCGTCCCCCAAACCATCCCCATCACTGTCGATTTGCTCGGGGTTGTCGTCGAATGGGCAGTTATCTTCATCGGCGCACAGGCCGTCGCCGTCCTCGTCATTTCGACCATCCATCGGGCAGACGTCGCAGTCATCGCCGATGCTATCGTCGTCACTATCAGCGACTTGTTGGTCGGCAACTTGAGCGCACGAGTCACAGACGTCGCCCTCCCCGTCCTCGTCCTCATCTCCTTGGTCGCTGTTCTGAACGTCAGGGCAGTTATCGCAGTCGTCGGGTACACCGTCGCCATCGCTGTCGAAACCCGAGCACGCAACTGGGTCCTCAGTTTCGGTCACTGAGACAACGACGGTTGCCACGTTGTTTGCCTCTTCTGTGTCAACTCCGAGGCCGGCGATTCGACCAGTTGCGGTGATGTCGCCCGATACGCTGCGCGGAATGCGAAGCCAAACCTCGACACTCAACAGTTGACCGGGCGCGAGACTTGTCAGATGGCAGTCTAGCTCCTCTTCGAGGAAGCAGCTCGCGACCTCATATTCGATCGTTTCGGGGAGCAGCTGTTCGTCGAATAGGCCGGTCAGGACCACGTCGGTCGCAACAGACGGACCGCTGTTTGCCGCGCGAAGTGTGTAGAGGAGCAAACCGCCCGATGTGGTTTCCTCGGGTGTCGCCGTCATCGCGATCGACAGATCGATCGACACGCCGATGGGGTCTGCGCGTCGAGCAGTGTTGTTGGACGGGCTCGAGTCGGTCTCCGAACCGCTCACCGCAAGTTCACTGACTGCGTCACCACGGGCATCGGCAGCCATTGCAAAGACCACCTCGATGGATGTGTTCGAGTCGGCGCCCATGCTGAGTAGATCACAACGGAGTTCAGTTTCTCCGTTCTCACATGACCCACGGTCTGGAACCGCGCTTATGAAGGTGGCTTTCTCGGGTAGGACGTAGGCCAATTCAACGTCTGTGGCCGCCGTCCGCCCCACGTTCGCGACCTCGATCGTGATGGTGCTGGGCGAACCTGCTGTAATCGCGCCAGCAAGGTCGGCCGCAACCGCAAGATCGACCTCGGTCTCGACCTGTATAGTATGGTCTGTCCAGACCGACTCGCCCTCTTCGGCGGTGATTCGACCGCTCGCGATCAGCTCGCCTCGCGCGGTTGCGGAGACCCGCACAGACAGCTCAGCCGAGCCTTCTGTGTCACTCGCGACCTCTCCAACCGGACAACTGACTCGGTCTTCCTCCACCTGGCAGGTGGTGTCGAAACCCTCGACTCCAACAAACTCGACTCCTGCGGCGAGTCTAAACCGAACGGTGGCGTCGTTGACCGTCGAACGTCCAGAGTTCGACCAGGCAAAGGGCAGCCGAATCCCGGCTCCGGCAACAGCGGTATCAGGCGCATCTGGCCAACTGACCGCCAACGAGACGTCCAACTCAGGTGTGGCTTGATAGGCCGACACGTTGTCATCAGGTGCCAGTTCAGTTTCGTCAGATGACGCGCCCATGTCGACCCGGATCGCTTCCCGTTGCCCAGCCGGCACTGTCGCGACCACATCAAGAAGGGTCTCGGCGTCCGGATCGACGGAGACGCGGCACGACCAAGCGTCCTCAGCGGACACACAGCGGCCGTCTGGCGAGGTTAGTTCAATGCCTGACTCGAATGTGACCGTCGCGCCTAGCGATGCCGACGGCCCGCGATTGGACACGGTTGCCACGAGCTCGATGTCGCTGCCCGCGGTTGCAACCTGCTCACTCTCGATAGCGACGATCAGATCGACTGCTGCTGCGACGTTCTGGGTCGCGTCCCGGCGGTCGTTGTCAGTCCTGGCGTCGCCGCCCGAGGTCTCGACGACCGTCTCGTAGGTGAGTTCACCGCGGGCCCATGGGTCGATGTTCAACCCGAGAGTTAAGGCTAGGAGCCCGTCGCGTATAACGCCCCGGACTCCAGCCGTTAGCTTTTAGCG
>CAZDBH010000560.1:0-4873 GCA_964503485.1 uncultured Bradymonadales bacterium
CGCTAAAAGCCAATGGCGGAGCCTGGAGCGCTATGCGCGACAGGCTCCTAGTCTAGACTGGTCCCTTCTGGCGCCGAAAAACCGGCTCCTTTGTGGGCCCCATCACAGAAGGGCTTGTTCTTGGATTGACCGCAACGGCACAGGGCCGACTTGGACCCTCGCCAGGCTGCTCGCCCGGCCCCTGTGACGATGGTATGCGGGCCATTCAACAGAAGTGGGCCATCCTGCAGGGCGCGTACGGATAGCGTACCCTCCCCTCCCTCGTCTTCGGAACCAGATTCCCCGACTGCACCGTGATCGCGAAATCCCGCCTCGCGGTGAGCGTTGTCGCAAAAGGGTTTGTTCTGGGAGGCCCCACAGCGACACAGCGCCGCTCGGAAAGCGAGTCCCTTCAACCTGTCAGGGGCCCCCTGAATCTGAAGGTCGCCGCTGAGAAAGATCGGTCCGTCGTTTGAGACGACCACGTGGTTCTCAGAGCTGTCGACCTGCTGTCCGGCCCCACCATCGGCGACATCGTACCAAAGGGCACCAGTCGGACAGCGCGCGACGACGTCGTCAACCACCTCGACGGGTACCTCATCTGGGTTGCACCAAGGATCTCTCCCGCTAACGAAAAGGGCATTCTTTGCCCGCCCGCATTCGCCGGCGTGAATACAAAGTGGGCCGTCCCACGTTACACTTGCGGTTTCACCTGAATAGGTTGCTGTCTTCTTACTCATCTTCCCCCCTCCTTCGGAGCAGAATGCGAACTCTGTTGCCTCAGGAGGTTTTAGGCTGTGGAACCGTCGATTGGCTAGCCTGTAGTGGAAGGCGAACACGAAAAGATGACCCTTCGCCAAGCACCGAGTGGACCTCAATATCGCCGCCATGGCCCTCTACAATGCGTTTTACGATCGAGAGACCCAGTCCAGTGCCGTGTCTTCCCTCGGGGTTACCTTTTCGAGAGGTCTCGAAAGGTTCGAATATGGCCGCAAGTCGTTCCCGCGAAATGCCAATCCCACGGTCCGTGACGGTGATTTCTGCCCCCTCCCGAGTCCCCACGGCCGTTACGTCGATCGTGGTTCCCGGCGAGCTGAAACGAATCGCGTTGCTGATCAGATTGTTGAGAACTTGCTCGATCTTCGTCGGATCGGCGATCACGCTGTCGGGCATATTCTCGCACTCGAGCCTGATTTCGTGTTTGGATGCCTCGGCGAGCATTCGATTGGTGGCGACGTTTCTCTCGATCAGGCCTTCCAGATCCAAGAGCCGCCCATCGATCGTCAATTTGCTCAGACCGACTGACGAGAATTGAAGAAGTCCTTCGACCAAGCGTTGCATGAATTCACTCGAGTCGAGGATCTGCCCCACAAAGTGGTTCTGGACCTCGCTCAACTCCCCGGTCTCGTTGAGAAGGAACTCGGCGTAAGCTTTCACAACACCGAGTGGATTCCTGAGGTCGTGCGCAGCAACGCCCAATAACCGGTTGCGTTCCTCGCTCAGCTTTTGTAGCTCGTCGTTGCGCAGTTCGAGTTCCCGCTTGAGACGGTTCAGCTCGTCGTTCGACGCCACCAGGGCCTGATTCCGATTGAGTACGTCCTCAAAGCTCTGAAAGAGGTGGTTGAGGATCTGCAGCTTCTCAGAAGTGATGAGCCGCCTTTCACCGGCGAAAAAGATCTCCATTCCGATCTCGCCAGAGACCTTGTCTTGTCTCAACTCACGGTTCAGGCACAAAAACCGGATTCGAGAAATCAGATCCGACGGCGTGTACGGCTTTGAGAGGAAATTGTCCGCACCGCATTCGAGACCCTTGAGAATGTGTTCGGGCTGGCTGAGATTTGTCAGAAGAATCAAAGGGACATCGCGTGTCTGCTCGCTCTTCTTTGCCAGCGAGCAGAACTCGTAACCATCCATACCAGGCATCACGACGTCACTGATGATGCAGTCGAAATGTTCCTCCTCTATCGCTGCGGCGGCTTCCTCACCTGAGGGGGCCAAACGCACTCTAAACCCCTCGTCCTCCAGCACAAGACGCAGCATCGCAGCCTGGGTCGGGCTGTCCTCGACAACCAGTAAGCTCGGACGATGATGCGTCGAGACGGGCATAATTGTTCCCCTTTCACTTTGGTCAGCACAGTAACCCGGATACAAACCCGGTTACAATCCTAGGCAGGAGGAATTGCGGCAGGTGGCGGTTAAGGTGGGCGATTTGACTACATACCCGGGGACTGTCATACTTGTTCTCGAGCCACCTCAAATGTGACGGACGAACTCTTACACCTCGTTCCAACAGAAGTGGTAACCCCGGATTCATCCGGGGTTTTTTTTTGCCTGATTTTTCGACCTCGGCATCGCAATTGCAGGATTCTCCTACGGGACCTCCGTTGTAGAGTCGATTACTGCGTCACGTCACCCGCAGAACGTCGGTTTCCCACCACGTCATTTAGCTTCGAGGTGTAAACGGTCATTGACAGATGTCAATGTTTCGAGTCATTCAGCGTGGACTAGACGGAGAGAGAGCATTGGACGATCCGGTAATTAGGGCACTCAAGTCGCTCGATTCTGAATCTCGTGGGGTCTTGGAGCGCTACATCGCGTCAGGACACCGAATGAGGGAAGCCCTCCAGTGGGCTGTCGGCTTGTTGCCCTGCTTTTTGAACCTAGACAGCGACGCGGACGTCATCGCACTGCTTGTCGACGAGGCCCGAAAACTGACCGAGGCCGACAACGTATGGGCTCTCACCTTCTCGGGTGATCTGAAAAAGAGGACCGCTAGCTTCGAGGCATTCGCTGGTTCAGAAGCCAGCACAGTGCCATCCCCCAGCGAGATCAGTAACACGGTCATCGGTCGGGTCATGGAGACCTCGACGCCCTTGTGGAGTTCTGATGTGGCGCTCGACAACCGCCTTCAGAAAGCCGAGAGCGTACTGCCACTTCGCTCGGTCGGCTGCATTCCGATCGGAGTACAGGGTGTCCTGTACCTGGCTGACTCTCAACGCCAGGATCGGTTCGATATCTATCAACAAGCGCGCTTGGAGTCACTTTGCCAAATCGCTGCCGTCTTCCTAGCGCAGACTCGCCGTCACGCTTCGGCGGAGGCAGGACCTTCGCTGCCGGGTATGGTTGGGCACAGTCCCGCCATGCTGGCAGTCGCACAAACGGTGCGCGCCTTCGCACCAATGCCCTGGCCCGCCCTCATCCTCGGTGAAACCGGTACCGGTAAGGAACTGGTTGCTCGAGCGATGCACAGTCTTTCGCCCCGCAGCCCGGCGCCATTCGTGGCCGTAAACTGTGGCGCAATACCGGAGGATCTCGCCGAGAGCATTCTCTTCGGTCATGAGAAGGGGGCATTTACGAGTGCCGACCGGAAGAAGGTGGGTATGGTCGAAGAGGTTGGCCAAGGCACCTTGTTCCTCGACGAGGTGGCTGAACTCACACCGCGTCTGCAGATCAAGTTGTTGAGACTGCTGCAGGAGGGCTCGTTCAGGCGGGTAGGCGGCGAGCGGGACCATACTTTTTCTGGTCGCATTATCGCGGCAACCTGGCGGAAGCTCGACCAGCCCGGCGAGCGGGATAGCTTTCGCGAGGACCTCTATTACCGAATAGCGGCCTGCATCATCAAAGTACCGCCTCTCAGGGACCGGGCGGGTGATATCCCCGAACTGGCCGCCAAACTGGTGGAGCAGGCGCTCTCGGGCGTGCCGGGCAATATGCGGCTCCAACTTTCGCCGCTGGTTGTGCGACAGCTTGCCAGTCGGCCATGGCACGGGAACGTCCGAGAACTCGAGAACGTACTGAGGAGCGCCATAGCTCGGTGCATTGCCGAAGGCGCTGGCCGAATCGAGAATCATCATTTGCTCGATAATCCCGAGACCTCGGCCGAACAGACCCTTTCCGTGGATGGGCTCGACCTAGCAACGGCCACTGAGCAGTTTCAGCAGACCATCGTGTATCGAGCGCTCGAGGCCTGCGGTGGCAATCGGACAAAGGCTGCCGAACGCATTGGGGTGAGTCGGCAGTGGCTCCACAATCTGCTCAATCGTTGGAAGGAGAAGTCAGGTACCACGATCCAAAAACCGACCTCGTGAACGACGCCCAGACTACCAGCTAACCCGGGGAACTATCTGAACGAACCCGGCGCAGCTTTATTCGAGCTAGACGGGCGACATCCGACAGCTTCTTGTGGGGAAGTGAGCTCGGAATTTGATAGTCGGTCGTCTCGGCGGCCCACCGTGAGGTCGACATCGTCACAACCTTGGATGCGGCGATCATCGTATCAATGATCTCGAAAGTTGGCGCGAGAGCGAGGAGAGGGCCCGGGGTGAGCTGGAAGAGAGCGCCGCTGGTGATTGTCACGCCGTGGGCATGGGCGGCTTCCTGTACGACGCGGCGCCGAGGACTCTCGAGCAACCGATATGAATCGTTTTTGACAATCATCTGTTGCTTCCACCGCCGCTGGTCGACCCGGCCGGACTCGCGACCGCGCGGTGCGACACCCAGCCCGGGTGGAATCAGCCCGGCGGTTGGTCTCACCGTGATTTGGAGGGCGTAGGTGCTGCGTTCAGGCGAGAGCGTGCTCCAAAGACGACCGAGAATACTCAGATGCCCGTCGGAGGCGGGCAGGTTGCGCCGATCGACGGTCTTCATGACGATATCGTGATTCTTGCGAGTGCCCTCAACAACGAAGGTACGGCACACGAATCCATCGGTGATACCCGGCTTCAGGATCCGGCCATCCAAGGCCTTGGCTGCCTTTCGCCAGTTCCGGCCGATCGTCCAGCGAAGCCAGATCGTGAGAATGATTGGAGAGCAAGCTAGAACCGCGATTATCCACATGTGACCCCTCACGCGTTGACGTGAGAGATTGCAGTGCAAGCTCTCTGCCAGCCGTTCT
>CAZDBH010000561.1:0-4827 GCA_964503485.1 uncultured Bradymonadales bacterium
CGCCCTGGCCGACCGGTTCGACCTTCGATACACGGCGTCGAAAGGCCGCCTCTTCCCATTCGTCGAGGGCCAGTTTCGCGGTCGCAAGACCCGATTCTGGCAAGACTGGCTGACGGCCCGAACCCTCCGCGCCGAGGTGGAGGTGATTCTCTGCGACGAGCTCGACGGGGTTGTGTCGATTCATCATCGAAGGCGCGCCACCCCAGCGATGCTCAAGAGTCGTCTGAAGACCGGTTTCAGGGCCTTTGATCAGACCTATGTGGTCAACGCCTCGTCTCCGGAACTTGTCCGGCAAGTATTGACGACAGAGGTCATGGAAGCCTTTGGCGTATGGATTCCGATCATGAAGAATGCGGCCAGAATCGGCGGGGTTCACCTGACCGGCAGGAGCCTCAGTTTCGGCGATGAACTCAGTATTCTTTCTCGGTCGCGACGAGAGCTGTTCGAGCGCGCCCTCGGTATGCTCACAGACCTCGCTAATATGTTGGAGCCGCTCCTCGCAACTCGGCTTTCGACTCCAATCGACACAATGAGTATAGCCGAACGAGCAGAGCGAGTAGGTTCCATGGGCTCAGCCCGGATCCTCCAGAAGTCGGCAAAACAAACCGAAGACGCCTAGAATGGTCTGACAGAACAGACGGCGGCCGCCGCCTCCTCACCGCACCACCGCGCCCGGTAAAACATAAAAATACCGACCGACGAGTTTTTTTCTTGCCAACTGACTCGCGAGTCAGTAGGTTGTTGTCGGATGGCGGCCTACACTTAACCACATAATTTGACGGCGCACCTTCTCGCGCGTTGTCCAATCTTCGCGGACGGTTGAAAGACCGAGCGGCGACCGCAAAACGCCTAGCCAAGTTCCCATCATCAACTACCGGTTGGTGGGTCGGCGCCGAGATTTGCGCAATCCGAATGACTGAAATGAAATGGAGGTACCGAATGAGATTTCACGCCGACTCCCCCATCGCCCCCGGAATTGCGATCATCCCGATGCCTGGAATTGGTCTCGAATGAAGCTCGGCAACGGCGACACTTCCTGCCAACTACCCGCAATGGGAGATAAGAAAAATGATGTCCTCAAACTGGTTTACCCTCGCTGTGCTGCTCCTATCACTTCCTGCTCTGGGCGTTCTCGTCTTCGGTACTCGGCTACAAGTGAGGCGTCAGTATCGCGTCCTCGCTGAACGATTCGGCCTGCGTTCGGAGTCGTCAGATGGCTCTGACTGGACGGCTCTAGCCGGTACGTTTCGGGGTCGGAGCCTCCGGATTACCGAAACGGTTCAACGGAATGGGACCGTGTCCCGAGTCGAAGTGGCTCTCTCTGCCAGACTCGACGGCCGGATTCTAATCCATCACAGGAAGCGAGCTCCCCGGAGTATGCTGAAGAACCCAATATCCACCGGCCACGGGGCATTCGATCGAACCTACGTCGTCAATGCCACGTCGAGAGAGATTGTCGAGAAGGTGCTCACTCCGAAAGTGATTCTGGCGTTCGCCAGCTGGCTGCCTACGATGAAGGCTGCTGTCGCCGCCGGTGGCGTCGAGTTCAGTGGGCGTGATTTCAGCTACAGCGATGGACGACCAGTGAACTCCCAGCCGCGACGACTACAATTCGAAAATGCAGTTCACATGCTGTCGCAAATAGGGGACCTGCTCGAGAGGAGTCTCAACCAGCCCAATCAGAATCAGCCCAATCAGAATCAGCTAGAAGAGACGCCTCAGGTGCGCGTGGTCACAAGGCCAGTTCGCCGCTTCGACCATTGCCCCGACACCCCCGTCAATGTTCGAGCGCTGGATCCTAAATTCCACTAGAGCGTGCGACACAAATGTCGTGATACCCGCTTCCGGATACAGTGTGTTTCCGTGGCAACACCGCAGCGCATGTAGTTCTTTGCCGTTGTCGTATGGCGTCCGTGTCAGGGTTGGCACGCCAATTGCGATGGAACTTGTCGGGCGGCATGAGGAGGTCCAATTGAAAGCGAAACTTGCCATAGCCATCTTGATCACCGCATGTCTGGGCGCAGCCCCTTCGTACGCAATGTCTCCACCTTGTTACTTTGTAACTCACGAGGTCACTGTAGACGTCGACCTCGAGTGCCTCGAAATGACGTTCTATGACTGCTCGGACAACGGGGAGATTCACAATGGGTGCGAGGAGGAGATCGGTCTCGTGTACCCCGACGGCCTCAGTGGAGACGAGGTTATTCAGGCTGGTACGAGCGGGACGTTCTGGGGCTTTCTCGCCCAGGATACAGAGGGAGATGGCGACTTCGCCTTTCTGGTTCAGGTCACCCAAGGGGACGAGGTGTCTTACGCACATGTTGCCATTTCGGGATACCGCTCGGACTCTTATGCCGAAGAGGAAGGATGCCAGGTCGCCCCCGGTGCAGGCGTATCGATGCCTTTCTCGGTCGTCTTTATTCTCGGATTCGCATGCCTAGCTCGACGCAAGCGTCTGCCACTGTAGGACCCCTTCGCCGTCCAAAGCTCGCGAGTTTCTCTGCTTCTCATCTACAGCCGCCGCGCCCGAGATGAATGGCACTTTCCTCACCTCAAACAGAATATGCTACGGGCCTCGGTTGTAGGCATGGTAGGAATAGGCTTCGCAGTTTTGCGAAAACCTTTGCGAGAATGAGGATCCAGAGTGAGCGACCAGAATAGCATGTTTGGCAGTCCGGGCCCTCAGATGCGTATGCCGCATCAGGGTGATGTGATTGGCGAACGTTATTACGTCTCGCACCTGATCGGCCAGGGCGGCTTCTGCTCGGTCTACGAAGCATCTGATATGCGTACCAGCGGAGCGCTCGCTCTCAAGGTACTACGCCCCGATGCGGGCGGCGGTGACCCTCAGATTGCCGATCGATTTCGCCAAGAGGTCCAGCTCTGCCGTCAACTCGAGCACCCCAACACAATCAAGATCTGGGACCTGGGTACAACCGCAAGTGGCGCCCTCTTCATGGTTCAAGAGTTTCTCTCGGGCTCAACCCTGGATGACATCCTAAGGGAGACCGGACCATTTCCAGAGCATCGAGTGATACGAATCCTCGACCAGGTTCTGCGAAGCCTGGCAGAGGCCCACCGCAAGGGCATCGTTCACCGAGACATGAAGCCCGGCAACATCATGCTGGTCCAGCAAGCCGGTGAGACCGACTTCGTGAAGGTGCTCGATTTCGGTATCGCCAAGGCAGTTTCGCCCGACGCCAGTCAGGTTAAAACACAGACGGGTTTTGTCATCTGCACGTCGTCCTATGCCTCGCCCGAGGCACTGACTGGACGGGGTGTCAAACCGGCTACGGATATCTACGCCGTGGGCCTCATCGCCCTCGAACTACTGACAGGTTACAAAATGGTCACCGGTGGTTCGGATGCGGAGATCGTCGCCAAACAAATCTCGCCGGAGCCCGTGGCGATTCCGGCTGGCCTCTCACTGACCCCGCTCGGCAAAGTGCTGGCGCGCGCAACAGCAAAGAGTCCCGCTCGGCGTTATCCCGACGCGGCAGCGATGCTGTCTGACCTGCACCGAATCGGTCCCAGTACGACTCCCCAGCCTCTACCGGCCACGCCGTCGCCGACTCCATATCTCGAGGTTGAGCAGGATTCTGAGCCCACCCGCCCGATCATGGTACTCGACGGTCCGGGGATGGTTGTAGGCGGTGGCGCAACACTGCCTCGAGCTGGCACGGGAAGCGCGCAGACCACCGTCATCCACATGCCCAAGAAGAGCGGTGGCGGCGGTAAGGCTGCACTAGTCGTCATCCTGTTGCTGCTTGTCGTGGGAGCCTGCATCGCTGCGGTCTTCCTACTGGGAAGGGACGACCAGCAAGTGATTGCCGAGGCGGACATGAGTGCTGCCGAAGACCGGCCTGATATACAGAACACGGTACCCGATCAGGCCATTGCCCTCACTCAACCTGATACGACACAGGAGCCCCCCGGGCCATCAGCTGCAGAGTTGCTCGAGACTAGGCTCGCGGCAGCAGAATGGGACACCGGATCATGGTTGGCCCAGGCCGACCCTGTCGAACCCAACAATGCGGGGAACAACGGACAGACCAGGCCGAACCCCTCCAACTCGAGGCCTCAGGTCGCATCAATCGATGATCTGATCGCAGAAGACGATACCGAAGCCGCTCGCCTGGCCCTTCTCTACGAGAGTGCCGAAGCAAACCAGCAGGCCCTGACGTTGATCGGATCGGCCTTTGACGAGGGCGGCTTCAGCGAAGCCGACCGCGAAACCGCCGTGACTGAGCTGATACGACTCACCCGGCAGTTCGTTGGCGTCCTGCTCGAGTTGAACCGATGTTCGGCAGCAGAACGGCGGCTGCGGGACGCGGTCGCAAGCGCCCGAGCATGGGGGGTCGGGGGATTGGTGTCGTCCGCACTCGATGTGATCGAGTCGGATCTCACCGTTTGTCAGGAAAGGGCGGCCCTAGCAGCCGCTCAGTGGGACCCCAACTCCTATCTTGGCGCCGTTGACCGGGCCAGCCTGCTTTGCGACCGAGCGGACGAGCTGACCACCGAACCAGAGGCCGCACGGGGCCTTCGATATCGCTGCATCCACGAACGTCAATCGGCTATCGCCTTGTTGGAGACTGCCTTGACTCAGGGTTCCATTCCCGAGGCGCAGGTGCCTCAAGCGAGACGCGACCTGTCGCTACTCAACCAAGAGGTACTCGCAACCCTGTTACAGCTCGAATTGACGGTCGTCGCACAAGTGGAGATCGAAGAGACGCTATCGGACCCCCACAACCTGTCCTCTGAGGACCGTGAGGCCCTGAATTCGATCCAACAGGAGCTTGCCGCTGAGAAGGGTCCCGATACGCCGTC
>CAZDBH010000562.1:0-4808 GCA_964503485.1 uncultured Bradymonadales bacterium
AGGGAGCTGCTTGAGCTAATCGCTTACCGCTAAAAGCTAACGGCTGGAGTCCGGAGCGCTATGCGCGACAGGCTCCTAGTCCGCCCGCCCTGGCCAACTCGCAGAACTCTCCTGTCCTATTGAAGCCTCCCTGATGATTGTGACATTGGAACCGCCCGCCCTGAAATAGCGGTCGCGAGTGTCGTCTGATCCGGGGCGATACTCTCGCTAGCCCACTACGCACACCCACCGCACACCTTGGACACACCCCCGCAGCACGCTGGTTACGAGGCCTGGCGCAGATCTTGCTCGGGTCACACCTGCCGCAAGGCGCGTTACACCCGCACACACAATCTGAACGAGAGAGCGAATGCACCACGCTGTGACAGCTATGTCCTATCGTTGCGCTTTGGCCTGCCTACTATTGGGCGCCATATGGCTGGCTACGAGTTGCGCCGAGGAGCCAGAGAGCCAGGCGACACTGGAGGTCGTCATCGGCAATCTCGAGGGTTCGAGCATTGATCGGACGTTCGTCTTTGGTGTCCCCGCGGACTCTCGGCCTGGCATGACTTACGCCATCATGACCCATGGCACCGCCTCGGCTATTCAGACCAGACTGTTGGTTGCGGTGGTGAATGGTGACGGCGAGGCCATTGCTGGCACCGAGACGTTCATTGACAACCGGCAGATTGAGCCGGAACCACCGTTCGACGGCGCAGAATGCAACGGGCTGGCGCCGGTCTCCCCGGACCCGGGTTATCAGCGAGTGAATGTCACCTGTTTCTGGGAGGGTGAGACCGCTTCGACAGAACTAGGCGCCGACCTGGCTTTTGACTCGATGTTCGACGTACTGAGCTGGTCTATTGCACCGTATCCGTTCGCCGAGCAGGACGGCTCGGTAGCTGTTACGGTTCAGCTAGACGGCGAACCGAGCGAATGGGCCGAGCTGGCACTGGTCGCTGTCACAGGGCTACCCGGCGAGGGCGACTCGGTGACCTCGCTGCACCTCGACGAAACCACCGGCCTGTTTGGTGGCGACCTGCGTCTCCCTGCCGAACCAGGGCTTGCCGACGTCTACCTCGTCGTCACCAACAATCGCGGCGGTTTGACTTACGACAGCACACTCGTTGGCCTCATACCGAGTGACGGCCGCTTCGACTCACTGACCGATTCCGAGGCCTCTCTCGTACTCGCGGGGCTCGACCGCTTTGCACCGGATCGGGCGATCCGCTCTGCCGAGGGCCAGCTGAACGCGGACCCGTGGTCGGACCTAGCGATCGATTCCGATGGGGATGGGGAACCCAACGTGGTCCACTTTCGAGACGCCGGTGGCGATGTAATTGAGACCTTGCGGATTGTTCGCGATTCGCGATTCTCCCTGATTTCGTCCACCAGTTTGCTCGACGGCCACCGTCAGGTCCTGCGCGACGTCGATCTAAATGGCACGTACGACGAGGTTTGGGTCGATGGTAACGACAACCTACAACCCGAAACAGGAGAGATCGTACCGCTCGATCCCGCGATCGAGTACAGCCTGCCCAGCGTGTTTTTCCCACCCGGAAGCGTTGGCCCGTACATCCCGCTGCCACCCGACAACAGCGCTCCGGCCTTCGACGAGGCAGCCTTCGCATTTACAGTTTCGGAGCGCGCCGAACCGGGCACGCTGATTGGCACACTGACGGCGAGCGATTCAGAAGACGATCCCCTTACCTTCTGGGGTGCACCGGAAGAGTTCGCGCTCAGTCACACGACAGGAGAGCTTCGGCTGTCGGATACAGCCTCGCTCGATCACACACACAAGCCGCTGCTCGGATTCTTGGCATGGGTTTCAGATGACCAAGGGGGGGAATCCTCCGTCTCGGTCAGCATCACGGTCACCGAGTAGAGGCATGAGTTTTCAGAAGTTGAGAGGACACGAAACAAGACGCCCCTATCGCCTATCGATTTTGCATCCTGAGGAGGGAACCGTGAACGTGCGCAGCAGGAATCGCCTGAATCCCCAAATCCCCATGGCCTGTCTCACAGCCGTCGTGCTTGCCTTTACTGGCTGCAGCGAGTCTGGAGACAGTGACGTAGCGACCTTTGCCGTGACCGTCGGCGGCCTGCAGTTCGAGAGAACTGTAAACTTGGCTGTGCCAGCGAGTCCGACACCGGGAGCGATGTACACCATCTTCGCCCAAGCCGAGGTCGTTGGAGCCGTCACACAGATGCTGGTCTGGGTTCAGGACGACCAGAGCACCGTTCTAGCGCTCACCCAGATGATGCTGGATAACAGCCTGACGAACCCACCATCTCCCGAGAGCACCTGTAGTGGCTTCACCCAGGTACCCGCAAATGCAGGCCACCAACAGGCGAGCGTGCTCTGTTATTGGGAAGGGGAAGCGCCCGAGAGCGAATATGACACTGAGGTGGCGTTCGGCGATATGCCCCGTATCATCAGCGTGACCGTCACACCTGCTCCTATCGGGTATCAGAACGGCATGCTCACTGTGACCGCCGTTATCGAAGGCGACCCTCCCTCGTGGGCAGGCCTCACCGTAAGCGCCATCGTAGGGGATCCGGCAGCAGGGGACGTCGTGAGCAATCTGTCTCTTCACCCTCAGTTCCCGGCCTTTGTTGGTACCATTCAAGGGCCTTCTGAGCCCGGCCGGGCGCCCATTAGAGTACTCGTCGAAAATGGGCTTGGTGGTGAGACCGTCTACGATCGGGTGATCGGTTTCACTCCTGACGACCACTCCTTCGACGTGTTGTCCGTCGACGATACGGTCAAGGTGCTTGCTTCCCTACCATTCCATCCGCTTGACGAGGATTGGCGCGAGCTCGAAGAGCACTACAACGGCGACGCTTTCATCGATCGGGCTCTGGACTTGGATGATGACGATCAGGTCGATGAGATTCAGTTTCGCGACGCAGGTGGGAATGTGGTCTCGACCATGCGCTGGGCATACGGACCAGTATTCAACTTGGTATCGCTCGAGGATACCCAGGGTGGCCACAAGCGAGTGTATTGGGATCCCAACTTCGACGACACCTGGAAGGAAGTCTGGGTAGACCTCAACGACAACGGCCGACCCGATCCGGGCGAGGTCACTCAGCTCGTGCCTCCAGTCGGGTACACCGTCCCGTCTGTGGGCGGTTTCCCCGACAACACTCTGGGCGGCCACCCAACGGGCAATCCGGCGTTGAACCAACCGCCCACGTTTGACAGTCCGGCCTTCGCTTTCTCGATCGACGAAGACACGGCCGAGGGAACCCATATCGGCACCATCAGTGCGATAGACCCGGAAGGCGATCCGATCGTCTATTCGGGGGACCTGGGCGAGTTCAACGTCGATCCGGTCACCGGTGACATTACGGTGGCACCAGGGGCGCTGCTGGACTACGAGTCAGGTTCGGCCTTCTCGATGAACGTGATGGCGGACGATGGGTCAGAGACCGGCAACGCGGTGGTCTTGATCGCGATCAACAATATGCCACCCACCGCACACATCGCCGGTGTATCGAACCCGTACCCTGTGAGCTCGGTAGTCATGTTGGACGCCTCGGGTAGCTTCGACCCAGCCGGCGGCGCGCTAAACTACGATTGGTACGTGGATCGCGGCGACGCAAGCCTCGAATTTGCAGACACTGCTACTCCGAACCTGATTATCGGGCCTGTGGGTGGCGACATCGACGTCATACTCACTGTCAGCGACGGTATGCTGAGCGAGATGACTTCCGTATACGTGTCGACGGGAACGCCCAACACACCGCCGCGGCTCGACCCCACTCCTCCTACTTTCTCAATCAACGAAGGCGAATCTGCTGGTGCTTTCATCGGGCTGCTCTCGGCAGTCGATGATCAAAGCGATCCCATTACGTTCAGCGACACTTCTGCCGAGTTTGATGTCGATCCGGTCTCGGGCGAGGTCACCGTCGCCCCGGGCGCCGTTCTCAACCACGAAACCCAGGCAGCCTATGTCGTCGATGTGATGCTTGATGATGGCCACCTTCAGTCCACGACCACGTTTGACATCGACATCCACAATCTTGCTCCATCGGCCTCGATCACACCGGTTTCGGGCCCAGTTTATCGAAACGACACGGTCACCCTCGACGGCTCATCGAGCTCGGACCCCGCCGGTGGCCCCATCTTCTACACGTGGGGGATAGCCAGTGGAGACGCCAGTCTAACAAATGACACGCACGCCAACGCACTGCTGGAAATTGGGCCAACCGCGACCTCAGTAGACGTGCAGTTGGACGTCGACGACGCCCTACTTGCGGACTCTGCATTCATCACGATTCCTGTGGACAACCGAGTTCCAACTGTCGACTACGCCAGCTTCTCAATCGATGAGAACGAGCCCACCTCAACGGTAGTAGGGCCCGTAGTCGCGTACGATCCAGACGGGGACTTGCTGTCTTTTGTGATCACAGATGGCAACATCGGGGGGACCTTCGGACTCGATCCCAGCAGCGGCGAGCTGACCATTGCCAACAGTCCAGATTTCGAAACGACATCGAACTACAGCCTGACCGTCGAGGTCTCCGATGCCTTCGGTGGCAACGTGTCGGAAACAGTCGATGTCCAGATCAACGACCTGCCCGAAGGACCAGGTCCACGGGCGTTGCGGTTGAGTGACCACTGGGACGACCTCGTAATCACCCGCTCGGGTCACCCGGGTATCTTCGGCATGCATCTCACCGAAGCCATGGCCTTGGAATACACACCCGATAGTTTCGAGGTGGAGCTCATCAGCACTACCGACGGTCACCTTCTCGTTCTCGATTACTCGTCTGCCCACACCCTTGGCCAGTTCGGCTCCTCGCCCTGCCGCGACCTGACC
>CAZDBH010000563.1:0-4778 GCA_964503485.1 uncultured Bradymonadales bacterium
GCTAAAAGCCAATGGCGGAGCCTGGAGCGCTATGCGCGACAGGCTCCTAGCTCGAGTGTGTCGAGGGCTTCGAGGAACGTTTCATCGCACGAGTCGCTCGCGAGTTTCGCCTCGGCCCGGCTCAATAAAACCAACGGTAACAGCACCAGAACGGCGAGGAGAACCAGAACGCTCCCAGAGGCGAGAATGACGACCGTTTTTCGCTTCATACCACTGAGTGTATCCCACGATTCGCTCGCACCCTAAACTCCTGGGCAATGGAGCGCTCGCTACGCCGAGGATGGCGGGCCCATCCCGGCTCGTTTCGCAATCGTGGCGTCAATCACTCATCCCCCCTTGTTCCCTTCCGCAACATAAAGTAGAACGTGTTCTAGTTTGTCGGCCCAGCAAGTGAGCCGGCTCACCCTAAACCCATCGCAGGGACACGAACATGCCCGAATGTTTCATCTACGACGCCGTGCGTACACCGCGCGGCAAAGGCCGGAAGAAAGACGGCAGTCTGGCGGACGCTACACCGCTACATCTGGCCAAGACCGTACTACAAGCCGTTCCAGAGCGCGGCGGATTCGACAGCAGTGAAATCGATGACGTTATCCTCGGCTGTGTCGAGCCGGTGCAGGAACAGGGTGCAAACGTGGGGCGTTTAGCGGCACTTCACGCTGGTTACGACCACTCGGTACCCGGCTTCCAGGTCAACCGCTTCTGCTCATCTGGTCTTGAGGCGGTCAACCTGGCCGCGGCCAAGATCAAGGCGGGCGACGCCGATTTGATCGTGGGTGGCGGAGTGGAGAGCATGAGTCGAATCGCCATGGGAGCGGCCGGTGGAGCCTGGGCAACCGACCCGAGCGTGGCGTTTCCGACCCACTTTGTCCCGCAGGGAGTCAGCGCCGACCTGATCGCAACGATCCACGGCCATTCTCGGAAAGACGTCGATGGCTTCGCCGCAGAGAGCCAGTCCCGAGCCGCCGCGGCTTGGGAGAACGGCTACTTCGAGCGGTCGATCGTTCCGGTGAAGGACATCATCGGCGTCACAATGTTGGCGTACGACGAGCACATGCGGCCCGGCACGACCGCAGACGATTTGGCCGGCCTCAAGCCCAGCTTCAAAATGATGGGCGAGAACTATGGCTTCGATGCGGTAGCCATTCAGCGCTATCCGCAGGTCGAGCACATCAATCACGTGCACCACGCTGGCAATAGTTCGGGTATCGTCGATGGTGCGTCCGCTGTTCTGCTTGGAAACAAGGAGACGGGTGACCGACTCGGCCTCACACCGCGCGGGCGAATTGTCACGTCTGTGAGCGTCGGTAGTGAGCCCTGCATCATGTTGACCGGGCCCGCTCCGAGCGCCCGCAAAGCGCTCACCCGCGCCGGAATGGAAGCGTCCGACATTGACTTGTGGGAAATCAACGAGGCCTTTGCGTCCGTCTGCCTCCTCTTTATGGAGGAAATGGGCATCGACCACGACGTAACCAACGTCAACGGAGGTGCCATCGCGATGGGGCATCCCCTCGGTGCAACCGGCGGAATGCTGGTCGGCACCATGCTTGACGAGCTCGAACGCCGTGACCTCAACACCGCCCTCGTCACGCTCTGCGTTGGCGCTGGAATGGGCACAACCACCATCATCGAGCGGGTCTGACCATGAGTATTATCGATTACAAAGTCGAAGACGGCTGCGCGGTTCTGACCTGGAACGATCGGGGCCGACCCATCAACGTGCTAAGTGGCCCGTCGCTGGCCGAACTGGACGAGGCCATTCAGACGGCTGCGGCGGATGATGCCGTGAAGGGCATCATTATCACGGGCGGTAAGGACGGGGTGTTCATTGCCGGCGGTGACCTAGAACAAATCGAGTCGTTGGGCAGTGGTCCCATCGACGCCGAAGACCTGCTCGACAAGACGAGCGCCGTGCTGGAACAGTTCCGCCGACAGGAGACCTGCGGCAAGCCCATCGTGGCTGCCATCAACGGCGTCTGTCTCGGTGGTGGACTGGAGTTGGCAATGGCTTGCCATCGGCGCATTGCCGTGGACGGGCGCCACGCCAAGATCGGCCTGCCCGAGGCCGGATTGGGCCTCATGCCCGGAGCGGGAGGAACCCAACGCCTACCTCGCCTAATCGGTGTGCAGGACGCCCTCGGATTGATCATGACAGGGCGCCAACTGACTCCGGACAAAGCCCTCGCAAAGGGTGTCATTGACGAGGTTGTGCCCGCCGCGGACCTGCTCACATCAGCCAAACACTGGATTGCGGACGGCGGCAGTGCGGCTCAGCCCTGGGACGACCGCAAGTTCAAGGTGCCGGGCGGCGGTCACGACAGCAGCAGCTTCATGCAAACCATGATGGGCTCAATCTCGATGACCCACATGAACACATACGGGAACATGCCCTCACAGCAGGCCATCTTGTCGGCTGTGTACGAGGGCCTTCCGCTGCCAATGGATCGGGCCGGAAAGGTCGAAACTCGTCACTTCATCACGCTGCTACAAGACCCGACTGCGCGCAGTATGCTGCGCACGCTCTTCTTCAGCCTTCAGGAGTGTCAGAAGGGAGCCCGCCGACCGGCCGATATCCCCCACACAGATATCAAGAAGGTAGGCGTCATTGGTGCTGGGCTGATGGGGCAGGGCATCGCTGTGGTTTCGGCCAAAGTCGGAATCGAAGCAGTCTTGCTTGATCGGGACAAAGCCTCCGCCGAGCGCGGGTTGGCTCGCATCGAGAAGCGGTTGGCCCGCAAGCTCGAGAAGGGCCGCACTACCCAGGAAATCAATGACCGGCTCTTGGCGCTGATCACCCCCTCAGCCGACTACCGGGATTTTGGTGGGTGCGACCTCGTGGTCGAGGCAGTCTTCGAAGACCGCAACATCAAAGCCACGGTGACCCGCTCTGCAGAGGAGGTCATCGGCTCCGACTGCGTCTTCGCGTCGAACACCTCGGGCCTGGCCATTACCGGCCTTGCCGAGGCATCGCGTCGGCCCGAGAACTTCATCGGCATGCACTTCTTCTCACCAGTTGAGCGAATGCAGATGGTGGAAGTCATCATGGGGGACAAGACTTCGCAAGAGACGCTTGCCAAGGCCTGGGACTACGTCCTCAAGCTGAAAAAGGCGGCCATCGTGGTCAATGACAGCCCAGGCTTCTACACCAGCCGTGTTTTTGGAACCTTCATCACCGAGGGCAATCAACTCCTGATCGAGGGTGTGAAACCTGCCCTGATTGAGAATGCGGCCAAACTGGCCGGCATGCCAATGCCACCGCTCGCCATTTCTGACCTCGTCGGCCTCGGTACGATGCACAAAGTAGCGGAACAGGCTCGCAAGGACGCAGAGGCTGCCGGGGAAGAGTGGTCTCCATCTCCCGCCCAGGGCATCGTGGCCAGTCTCATCGAGGACTTCGACCGGTGGGGTGCGACGCCGCCGGCCAATGAGGATGGCTCAGCCAAACAGCCAGGCGGTTTCTACGAGTACTTCGAGGGCGGAAAACGGCTTTGGCCAGAGCTGAGCACCCGCCTCAGTCAGTTCATCGCTCAGGACGCCGACCAGCCGAGCGCCGAGGTGGTGCGCCGCCGGTACTTGTTCGCGCAGTGCCTCGAGGCGGTTCGTTGTCTCGAGGAGAGGGTCATCTCGGATGTTCGCGACGGCGATGTCGGCGTCATCATGGCGGTCGGTTTCCCGGCCTTCACGGGCGGCCCATTCACCTTCATCGACAACTACGGACTAGCGACATTCGTCGAAGATGCTGACGCGCTGACAGCAACCTACGGCGAGCGCTTCGCACCGCCCGGATTGCTTCGCACAATGGCTTCAGAAGGGCAGTCCTTCTACTGAAACCTCATGCTCTAGTGCTCTCCGCCGAAAGTGTATGTGGTCTTGAACCTTGAGACCTACCCGGTGATTGAAGTTAGCGCCGGCCGCTCGGCCGACGATCCGCTTCAATATGGGTGAGGGCTCAAAGGATGTATCCGGGCTCGCCGTCCAATACCGCTTGGGTTTCCACGATTAGCCAGGATTCCGCCTCTATCGGTGCGGAAAGCGCTTCTCGAAGCAGAGCCTTCGCTTCCCGCTGATGGCCCTGGGTCCATGCGATGCGTGCTTTGAAGGCTAACCAAAGGCCCGCGTTATCGGCATCCGACTCCAGAAAGCGGTCGACATCTCCGAACGTGATGTCGCTGGCGTCGATCCACTGTCGTACCTCCGGGATGACCCCCGGTACCACGGCTGCATACAAAAGGAGGTCTGGACACGCGCCCAGGTCGCGCAGTCTGCACGCCATTCGTCGCTGGCGTCCCGGTCGGGAGCACTCAGGTTCATGTTCGCGGAAGTACTCAGTCCATTCGTCCACGCTCTGGGAACGAATCATCTCGCTCAGTAGTCTCTCTTCGCGAGTGGTGACTTTGTGCAGAGCGTTTCGCCTCGAAATCAGTTTCTCATCGGCGATTCCCTCTGCAGCCTGAAGAGCTGTCCACAACGCCAGCAACTCATATAGTTCGTCAAAGTTTCCGGCTTCCTCGAGCCGTCTGACGCTCTCATCTAGTGGTAACTCGTTGGCCACGACTTGTTCGATAGCCGAGCCGTACATACTCATGCTCGTTTCCATGGGTCCTCCGTTCCGTCCGTAATTTCCGAGTGAGTTATCGGCGCCGGTCAGATTTTGTTGCGGAGTTTTTTGGTTTTCCTTGAATTCGTATGCGTGGCAACGGTTTACCGCGTTGTGCAAACGGCAAGGACGTGGGTTTCCGTATAAATGAGACTTGACCCCCACCGTCCGTCGACGAGCG
>CAZDBH010000564.1:0-4738 GCA_964503485.1 uncultured Bradymonadales bacterium
GAAGCATATGAAGCTGAGCATATAGTTCTCGAGGGCGAGGGTGGGGCGCTCGAGATGCATCTGACAGATTTCGCCGATTTTTTGGTAGATCTCCGAGCGCGCCCTTTTCTCTTCGACCAGTCTGGCGGCCGTCTCGAGATAGTTGCCCACCTTGTCCCAGTCCTCGTTGGCGGTGTGGAAATCCGCCAACCTCAGCAGGGCTCTGCGATGTTTGGGTTGGATCGCGAGGAGCATCTCGAGCGCTTCGGCTGCTGCTCCAGATCGGTCGAGTTTGTCCCACAAGACGTCCGCTGTGGCCATCAAGACCTGAACGCGCTCAGACGGTTCTCCTGCTTCAGCGAGTGTGAGTAGTACCTCGACCAACTCTTCCCAGCGCTCTTGTTGCTCCAACAAGGTCCGAAGGCTGCGGCCCGCGCGACTGCGGGTGGATGGGAAGTTCAACGCCCTGCGCAGATGCTCCACTGCAAGATCGATATCTCGCAGTTCGTTCGAAAACAATTCGCCCAATTTCAGATTCAGTTCACCGCGCTGACCATCAGAAGTAGCAGCGACCACCTGCTCTTCGAGCACGTCTCGGGCGGCCGAGAGATGCTTGTTTCTCTTGGCAGCCTGGACGAGGTGGTCGATGTCATCACCGAGGCGTCGGTCTTCCACCCGCTGGGTCATCGAACGAACCAGAACTCGAAACACCACCTCCGCCCCAATTGGGTAAGAAGACGCCAGACTCCGACCGGTTCGGCGCAGCGCGTCGACTGGTACGACCAGCTCCTGCCCAAAGTTGGTCTGGTCGCCGATTAGCTCTGCGGCTTCCTGATGCCGATCCTGTTCACTCAACAGTTTGAAGAGCCCGAAAATAGCGTGTTGGTTAGACCCGTCGAAGCCCAGGGATTCCTGCAGAAGTGCTTCCCTGGTTGCCGGATCTCTGTCGGGCAGAGCGGCGTCTGCCCTAAGCAGGAGGTTGCTGGCTAGAATCGGCGCGCTATGTCCCAGGCTTCGGGCGGTCCTTTCGAAAATCTCAGCCGCGCTATCGAAGTCACCCTGTTTGAAGGCGTTCTCAGCGAGAGCGATCGTGGCGGCGGCATCGCTGTCTTTCAAATCGGGCTCGGGCAGCGCTGCAAACCCCGATCGATCGTCCTCAGCAGACTGGCTCTCTAGTTGGTCGAGAACGCCGCTCATGTGCGAGCGCAACGGCGACTCTTCCGGAAGCGCAGCCAAGCCAGAGCGGGCGCCGCTCAGATCGCCGGACTCTGCGCGAGCGGCCGCGACGAGGACGGTGCTGGGTTCGCTTTCGGCCTTTGGCTGGTGCTTTGCCTCCCAACTACTGAGTCGGTCGAGCCGACGGCTCGCCTCCCACAAAGCGACCGCTGTAGCCGGATGGTCATCGTCCCCGAGCGCGACCAACAGGTTGGTCGCGGTTTCCGGGTCGTTGCGCCGAAACAGCGAGGCGTAGGCTTTCAACCGAGTCGTCTCACGGTGATCGATCGGGTTGGGCCCCGGAGCAATCTCGACGAACTCTGACCAACCCTCCGAACACAGCATCATCGTTCTGAGACAGCGCTCGCCCGGGGCCGTGAGTCCTTTTTCGATTTGGCGGGCAAGGCGTCGGACCTCCGCGGGTTGAGGCGGGATGGGATCGCCTTCCTCACGCAGGAGCATGCGACCGAGGCTCCGAGGACCCACATGTTCGGCGAAGGCCGGGTCGTCCCATAGGTTGCGCAGGTTTGCCCAGCTCTGTTTCTGAATCGTGGCCGCCTCGAGGACCCGGAGTCCGTGCTGAAAGACCGCGCCTTGGGGGGAGCTGCTTCGCCTGCACCAATCGACGAGTTCCCTGGCTGTGGTAGCCAGAGCGGGTCCGCCGCTGCGGCTGAGCCGAACGAATTGTTCTGCTTGCAGGAGCAGGGCTGAGGTCAGCTCGTTGTCGCTGGTCTTTTGCGCTCTCGCGCGGGCCATCTCGGCTGCCAAAGAGTGTCGTGAGACAGCCAGCGCGGCTCGCTGGCAGCGCTCCAGGACGGTTGCTCTGCAAGGGGTGTCGAGCGAATCGTTGAGCGTCGACAGTTCGTTGAGTAGTAGCTCGCCCTCACCACGGGCGGCCAGCGCGTCGAGTCGACGCAACCGATAGGTCAGCCGTTCCTCGTCGTCTTTGATATTCTGGGACAGATATTCGAGTAGCTTGGTCGCCTCATCGTCGGCCGTATAGTCGTTCGCGGCACCGTCCAAGACGTTCAGTACGGCCAGTAGCAGGATACCTTCGCTCCCCTGCTGGGCGGTTGTCAGCAGCCTGCGATGCCACTTCGGGCTGCGCCGACCTTGCTCTGCGCCGAGCGCGGCTGCGAGCAGGATCGTCGAGGCTCGGCGGGTGGGATCGGCTGTGGCCACCGCCCGCGTGAGGGCCGCATCGATGGCGGTCTCGAGTGCCTCGCGATGGCGAGGGCCAACGGATGAGAAGGGAATCGGCCACTTGTCGGTGAAACGAACCGCCAGCAATCCGATCTCAACGGCTGAGTCGATATCGTGCACCCGCAACGCGGCGAGATCCATCATGACACCGAGCGTTTCACCGAGGTCGGGTCCGCCGATTGAGACTGCTGTCTCGGCGCGCTGAACAAGTGCAGACACCGGAGCGGGTTCAGCGCGAAGTTGCTCGTGGACCGCGAGCGCAAGGAGGGCCTCGAGGTCGCCGGCAGAGGCCGACTTCTCGTAGTGGGCCAGCGCAAGCTCGGTCTCACCGAGGGTCCAGATCAGATCTGCGGTATGGCAACTGGGCCCTGTGCCGGAAAGCAGTTCGCCCAATTGGGCTGTGTCGAGAACGGAAACGTTCATGTACCGATACGAGCATCACTAAAGATTGCTGGAGTGTAACGGCAGTGGCGCCCTGGGTGAAGAAGCTGGCGTGCGGCATTTGACCGATTGGTTTAATAGTCATCGGTCAAGTGTGCTGCAATGTCGTTTAAGTGGCTGTTTTCCTATGAAAATACTTCGAGCTTGCTGTGGTTTGTGATTGACGACCGCCTTTACTTTTGCTAAATGTCCGGTTACCTGGGCCCACGCGGGGGCTTATGGTCCAGTTCGGTGGCATTCGGGAAAGATGTGCGAGTGGAAGCGAAGTATCTTCTGTTACTCACACGGTCCATGTTGCAAGTTCACAAGGAAAACATGAAACGGATTACCTTTGTCTCTCGTTCGATCAACGCCTTGTTGATGGTTGGAGTTGTTTTTGGGGTGGTTGCGATTGCGGGTTCGGCCTTTGCTCAAGGGCGTGCAGCTCGAGTCTTCCTCGTCACGTTCGAGTCCCTCGGAAGTGACGTGCCAGACGTGGCGACTTCGCAGATCAATCAGCATTTAATCGACCGCCTCGATTCGGTGCGCAACCTGGAGCTTCAGCATCGGGCGCGGACCGCAGCGACGGGAGACGATTCCAGTGGCGACGTCAACGCCGCAATCGATCGAGCCGAGCAACTCTACCAATCTGGAATCGGCCTGTACGTGGTCGAAGACTTCGCTGGAGCCGTAGCAGCGTTCCAAGAGATGCTTCAGCTCTTCGAGCAGAACATCTCGGAAGTTAGAAACTGGGACCTACTCGCAGACGGCATGGCTCGTTTGGCTGAGTGCGAAATGAGTGTCGGTCAAGAGGGGGTCGCAGCCGAGCTACTGCACAGGGCTCTGACGCTTCGACCAGACCTCAGCATCGACCCGGAACGGGTCGGGCAGACCTTCTACCAACTCTCAGAAGGTGTCCGCGCCGACGTCATGGAGCATACCGCTGGTGATCTTCGAGTTGAAGCCTCAGCTGATGCAACGATCTCGGTCGACGGTGTAGAGTGGGGACAAGCCCCCGTAACTGTTTCCGACCTGAGACCCGGTGAACACTTCGTCGTCGCAGTTGGTGCCGACGGAAACGTTGCTGCTGAGCGCGTGCTCGTCGATCGACGCCGCGGCGCCAGCGTGAACATCACCATCGAAGCGGCCGTCGAGGAGTCGGATGAAGAAGACGCAAGTGGCGAACCCCGCTACGTCCGAAGTCTTCGGCGAGAGGTCGCCAGCGATCACGTCGGTGAGGTGATTGTCCCGTTCCTGGGTGAGCTCGCAACCCGGCAGGGCGTCGACTTCGTCGTTATCGGAGTCGTGATGACCGACGAAACTGGCTACATTGCCCGTCCTTTCATCTACAGTGCAGAGGAGGGGCTCTTTGGTGTAGTCGAGCCACAGTCCTTTGACACAGAGCTGGCCAACGTTCGAGTCCAGGTATTCGCCCTGGCAGAGAACATCTCACAGGCAGTTCGCAGATTCCCCAGCGATCTCGTGACCGGCGAGGCGCTCCTTTCGGAGCCGGTCGTGGCGGTAGAGGCAGCCTCCGATGAACCGGCTTTCGCCGTACCGGAAGAGTCGGGCTTCTCTGTGCCGACACCAATCGTGCAGGCTCCCGTCGTAGTACCCGACCCGGTCGTCGAGCCCGATCCCGAGCCGGTCGTCGTGCCTGACCCGGTTCCCGTTGTCGAGCCCGATCCGGAGCCGGTTGTAGCCGCTGATCCGGTGCCGCCAGAAGCCGTTCCTCAGACCGACCCGCAAGCACAGGGTTACGGCCAGCAGCCGCCCCAAGGTTATGGGTATCCGCCGCAGGGCTACGGCCAACAGCCGCCCCAACAGGGTTATGGGTATCCACCTCAGGGTTATGGCCAACAGCCACCCCAAGGTTATGGGTATCCGCCGCAGGGCTACGGCCAACAGCCGCCCCAACAGG
>CAZDBH010000565.1:0-4737 GCA_964503485.1 uncultured Bradymonadales bacterium
GCTAAAAGCCAATGGCGGAGCCTGGAGCGCTATGCGCGACAGGCTCCTAGCGTCCGCGGGTCCAGCCAAGTGAAAAGATAGGTTTCCATCCTCACCATCGGCTTGATAGCTGATTTCCAAAAAGTCCGTATCGCCAGCGGACTGGCGGGTACTGAATAGGTTGCCGCTACCGGCACTCCAATCGTCGAGTTTAAACCAGAATGCAAGCGACCAGTCTTCCCCAGAGGCGGCCGCTCCGGCTGTGAAGTGAAGGTCCGTATCATAGGCCGCCTGGCTCAGGCCGTGCGGTCCCACGTCCGAGTCCGTTTCGGACGCTGTCTGGCCGTTGACCTCGCTCAGCCATGCGCCAGACTCGTCAACCCGGTCGAAGGTGTAGTAGACCGACACAGACTGATCCACGATACCGTTGCGGAGTGGCACCTCAATCAAGTGAGCTGAATAGGGCCTGTGAACACAGTTCGCCAGCTCCGCTGTCGACTCGATGCAGCTAGAAGCACCTGCACCACAGCGCTCAACCAGCGGAACGTTCAACGTGTAGGCGTAGACGTTCTCCTCCAGACACTCGCTCCCGCCATCTTCGTCGGAATCAGCCTGATCAACGGGCACATCAACGCGGTCTGCTGAGTCGGTTTCATCTCGCTGTGAATCGCTGATCGAATCCGCCGAGTCCACCTCTCCCCGAGCGTCGATCTCCTGCTCCTGGTCGACTGGCACGTCGCTGACCCGATCGCCATCCACATCGCCTGCGGTATCGTGTTGCCCTGCGACACAGCGGCCTATTTCTCCCGACTCGATTTTGCAGTATTCGCCAGCCAGGCATGCTCCATCGTCTCGACACGTGTTGGTGCCCAAATGAGGCGAGCAATTGGCGCCGAGCAGAGCGATGACTACGGTTGTCAGGAAGCCGACGCTGTAGCGAAAAACTGACAAGGGGTCTTTTCTCGGTTTGGGTCTCCCAATCTATAGATGAAAATGACCTCTGCGACCAGAAGCTGGTCGACCGGGGAAACAAGAGCCTGCCGCAAACCTGGGATTTTCGTTGAAATTTCGACGACGAGTGGCTAGTAACCAAAGCCATGAGTTACCGCCTACTGCCCCGGTTCGTGCGAACTTGGATGCTTCTCACCCTGGCATTCTCTACGCTGGCCTGCTCGACCGAGTCGACCAGGACGTGGACCGAGCAGACAGATACAACCACATCCAACGAGGATGGCGATTCCGCAGAGGATATGGGCGACGGGGAACAGACCGACCGTACGGGAGTTGATGATGTGCTGGTCACGGATTCGATTGACGACCCCGAGCAGACTGACTTGAGTGAGACGTCGGATCAGTCCGATCTAGGCGGGACCGCCGATCAGGCCACCGATGGGGTTGGGGACGAGGGTCGTGATGGGTCGCTAGACGAATCTGACGATCTTGGACCCGTTCTGCCTCCAGCCCCACTTCGAATTCTGTTCATAGGCAACAGTTTCACCTTCGGAGGGCCCGTTCCGACGATTGTCGACATTCTCGCGAATGACG
The DNA here is from genome assembly GCA_964503485.1 of uncultured Bradymonadales bacterium. GTDB lineage: Bacteria > Myxococcota_A > Bradymonadia > JAFGEP01 > JAFGEP01 > CAZDBH01. The sequence continues at coordinate 1,525 of CAZDBH010000565.1, forward strand.
CGGGTTGGCCGGACCCACATGTGCGCTATAGCGCGTTTGGTGGCGAGAGTCTGGAGGGACATCGGGACCGTTCCGCGACCCTCGATCTTGTCGATGAGGGGAGCTGGGATGTCGTCGTGCTTCAGGAATACAGCACCCGGCCTACCGATGGCCGTGGCGACCCCACTCAGTTCAAGGAAGACGCAACCTGGTTTCACGATCGCGTCAAGTCGAGCAGCCCTGATGCCCGGATCATTCTCTTCGAAACGTGGGCCCGCGAGGCGAGTCACTCCTACTATCCCGGCAGTTATGACGACCCGGCCGATATGCAAGCACAGCTCCGATCGCACTACTTTGACGCGGCGGAGAACTGGATTCCAGATCACGCCGAAGAACTCGTTGTGCCCGATGTGGGCGTAGCGCCGGTCGGGGACGTCTGGGAGCAGCACCTGCTAGAGGATGAGGCGCTTCGACTGCACTACAGTGACGACTGGCACGCCGGCACAAACGGGCGCTACCTCAATGGACTCGTTATCTACGCCACGATCTACCAACGGGCCGTGACCGGCCTCACTCCCTGGGAGCTCACCGCGCCCGATGCCGCCCGGCTTCAGGAGACGACCGACGCGTTCACGAGCTACGAACTGTCGTGGGGTCCGGACGGGACTCCTCCGCCTCTGGGACTCGAACCGGGGCAGCGAATCCAAGTCGACTTCGGGGGCGTTGATACAGAGGGCGGCGGCTGGCATTCGTTGGATGCTGCAAACACCGGCTCCCTCGCCAACATGTCAACCTCCGAAGGGGAAGCCACGTCAGTGGATCTAGCCGTCAGCGACGGTTTCGGGGGCGTCAATAACCAGGGGCTGGAGGCCAACGAACTGGGCTATCCGGGCACTGCAAGCGGCGACTCCTTCTTCTGCGGTTCGTTCGACGATCACGCGGATGGCCTCACAAAGCCCGGGCAGATTACGCTGAGCGGGTTGGACCCAGACGGTCGGTACGACTTGTCTCTCTTCGCCTCTCGCTCCGGCGGTGACGGTGCCTTCGGACGGTTGACCCGCTATTCCATCGGCGACCAGTGGCGGGACCTAGAGGTGTCGGACAATACGTCCAACACAGCCTCCTTCGACGCACTACAACCGAGCGAGAGCGGCCAAATCGCTATCGACGTGGCGGTCAGCTCGGCCGGAAGTGCGCGGTTCTGCTACCTCGGTGTCTTGGAGCTGACTGGCCGCTGATTCTGTCATTATCGTGTGTAATAGACTCGGGTTTTTGCTACGCTAAAAACAGGACTCGAGAGAGGCAGATAGGGGAATCGGACAGCGATTCTGAGCCGATGAGTAGAGGCCGCGAAAGATGGCGATTTGGAGTGATTGGCGCCCTCCTGGGCTTCGGCTCTCCGATCGGTCTTCTGGCACTGCGAATCCTCTCCGATGGCCAACACCCCCTATTCACGGAAGTCATCCTCCAGGTCACCAACGAACCATCGGTTTACCTGTACAATACGCTGACCACCGTGGTGGTGTTGGGTGTGATTGGTTTTTTGGTAGGGCGACGATTCGAGGCCCTCAGCCTGTTATCCGAGACGGATCCACTCACTGGAATCGCCAATCGGCGGACGCTCAAAGAAGCCCTCGGTGTCGAACTCGCCCGGTCGAGGCGCTGGAAGGAGCCCCTTTCAGCGTTGCTCTTGGATGTCGACCGTCTCAAACAGATCAACGACGAATGGGGCCATCGCGAGGGAGACAAAGCCCTCAAGTGTGTCGCCGAAACCCTTCGGGCGGTTTGCCGGCAGTCCGATTGTTGCGGACGGTTTGGTGGCGACGAATTCTTGATTCTCGCCCCCCGAACCGACCCGGAAGGTGCCCATTCGATGGCGGAGCGAATCCGTGCGGGCGTGACGGCCCGCCACCGCTCGAATGGCCCCGAAATTTCGGTCTCGGTCGGGTGCGCCACAACCCTCGAGGGGCTAACCAAGGCTGACAGCCTACTGGTGGCTGCTGATGAAGCGTTGTACGCTTCAAAAGCGGCGAGGGACTCGTCTCAGCGGGTGCGGACAGCTCCGTGCGTCGCAGTTTCCTAACTAAGTGGGCGACCGACTGATCAATGAATGCCACTGTTCTAGAAAATTGCAAACGTGCCCTGCCTGCCTGGGCCGAACTCACGGTTGACGAAGTCGACTTCGCCGATCCGAAGGGCTTCTCCTCATTTACGATGGCGGTACAACCCAGGCGGCCGGTTGAACCACCGGCCACGCTCTATCGGCGGCTGGCTGGTAAGGAGAACGCGATCCTCGACTATGCCCAGGAGCGCGACGTCTTTCTGACGCTCGGGCGCGAACAAATCGCGGCCCACTGCTACCACTACGAGTTGGACTACCGACTCGAGGCCTTCTATCACGGGCGAACCCTGACTCGGCTCGACCTAAAAGAACCGCAAAACCTCAAGGGCATCGCCGATGAGCTTTTCAAGCTGCACGAGCTTCAGCCTGACAACTTGCCCGAAGGTTCGTTCTTCGACCTGCTTCACGCGCGCTGGGCTCCGCTCGTTGAACGGGTGCTCCTGGAGCAGCGCCATTTGTTGCCAAAAAACGAACAGAGTTTGTGCGACGAACTCGGCGACGTCACGTCACCAGATACGATTCGCAAGGTGAGACGGTGTCTACCGGACGGGCCCCTGACCTTCTGCCACAACGATACCTATCACGGAAACATCATGAAGCTCCGAGACGGGCGCATTCGACTTCTCGACTTCGAGTTCTCCTGTATGGGTCACAAGGCGTTCGACTTCTCGAATCTTTTCGCCGAGACCGTCATGCGCCACAAGCTCCCAGACTATCCGTTCTTTTCGATTGCTGAGCCAGAGTACTCAGAGAGAGACATCAGCACCCTGGTCGGGTTCTACCTGGACAATGCCAACGATCTGTCCAGCACCGAGCGGAACTCGGAACACGACCGGTTGGTAGGGCAGACTCAGGACATGATCCTGCTTTCAGACTACATGTACACCATGGCGGCCATCCCGCTCGCAGTAGAGCCCATCCAAAAGATCCGATTCATACCCTACGCCCTTGCTCGCTTTCGGCGGTTTCTCGAGAGCTTCGAGTCTCGCCAAACCCGTTGATGGGGGAGTCGATCGAGACCCTTGGCTTCGGCTACGGCCCTAGAGCCTAGCCTAGCCTAGCCTGGACTATTCATGAGTCGATTCTTGGCTCTCCGGTTTCCGACCCCTCCG
>CAZDBH010000566.1:0-4708 GCA_964503485.1 uncultured Bradymonadales bacterium
GAGGCGAGTGAAGCCGGAGGCAAGCGAGGTGTCCCTCGAGGGACGGAAGGGTGATAGAGCCGCGAAGCGGCGGGACTGTGCGGAGCGGCTTTCAAAAGCGCAGCACGCGGCGAGTGAAGCCGGAGGCAAGCGAGGTGTCCCTCGAGGGACGGAAGGGTGATCGAGCCGCGAAGCGGCGGGACTGTGCGGAGCGGCTTTCAAAAGCGTAGCGCGAGGCGAGTGAAGCCGGAGGCAAGCGAGGTGTCCCTCGAGGGACGGAAGGGTGATAGAGCCGCGAAGCGGCGGGATAAACCGTCGGGGGTTCGGCGTTCCCCCCGCGCCTGCGGCGCCGTCCCCCCAGCGGGGGGACAATTAATCCCTCGTTTTCGGGGGCTGCGGGTTTACGGTTATGGACTAGGTCTGGGGTTAGGCGTTCCCCCTACCCGAAACACAAGTTGCTTGCGCCTGCCGAGTGGGTCAGTCGAGCGAAACCGACACGTCGTAGCTGAACTCACCAGGAAATGAGGCGCCGTTCCAGTCTAGGACGGCGAAAATGAACTCCCCTGCGCCATCACTGCACGGCTCGTGACAGACGTCGAATGCGCTGGCTCCCGACAGTGTGGCCGATCCAGTGGGGCTATTCGGGTTGTCGTGAACTTCGTGGTTCCAAACCAGCTGACCTTCGATGGTCTTCATGCCCACGACCGTTGGAATGAAGGAAGTGCTTCCAGTTCGAGTCACCACGACTGTTGGCTGTGCGGAGTTCGGGGCCTGAAATCTGAAGTAGTGGATGTCGCCGCCCTCGCCGAGCACGTTGTCGGCCGCGGTCAAAGGAGTCTCCGCCAGGGTTCCCAACTCGACGGGTGAAAACTCCGAAGTCTCGAAGCGCACGATGTACTGGTAGTCTTCGCCACCCACGTATCCGCTGCCCCCCGGCCCGAAGTTCTCGTAGTTGATGGCGTCTTCAATGACGACGTAGAACGGCAATTCGCCGAGCAGGTAGGGGTGTGCCAATACGGTGCGAGCGGTGATGTCGTCTTCTGTTCGGTCACTGTTGTAGGCCAAACCCTGAAAGCCGTCGTGGGTTGTTATGACCGGATCCATCAGCGATTCGTCCGAGGCGGGTTCGACTGTGATTTCGACTACCAAGCGAGATGATCCGACGATTGCCAGCATATCCACATCCGGTCCGATCACCGTAGCGCCGGAAATCGTGTATTCGTGATCGGGAGCGTCGATGGTGCCTTTGAGGCCATCGAGCGTAAAATCGTTCAGGTCCACAATCTGCAAATCGATATCGTGCGCGCAATCCGAGATGCAGTCGGCCCACTCCTCTCCATCGTCTTGGTCTTCCTGCCCGAGGAATCCCACCGGCGGATCTGAGTCCTCGTTGGTGGAATCCGGTATGGCCGAATCGGAAGTGGCCGTGTCCTCCGTCGCCGAATCGGGAGTGCCCGTGTCCGGCGAGTTTTGGTCGGATTGATCGGCCACCGAGTCAGTACCGGTCTGTTCGTCGTTCGTCCCGTCGACAGCGATTCGGGTGTCGTCGGAGCGCACATCTTCGTCAGACGCCGATTGGGTGCCTCCAGAGGAGCTGCTGCAGCTCGAGATGAACAAAGCTGCCACCAGCGACAGGATATAGGTAATAGGTTCGAGTTTTCTCATGTTGTCCTCCCCAACCGACTGGGACTCCCGTTCTGAAGGCAAGCGGGTTCGAGCCATCTCGACCGTTGAGCCGGCAAACCACCCCATCCCTTTTGGACTTTCGCGTGACTCTTTACTAAAAGTATGGTGATTCGGCAAAGGGACTTTTTTCTTTGTCAAAATGGGATCGCTCTATGCCTACCTTACGTCATTGTCTGGCTCTCGTTTTCCTGCTTACTGCCTGCGGCTCCGATACGCCAGCCGATCAAGCCGAGCCGGACCCGGTTGACACGTCGGATGCGGCAGGAGACGTCACCGCCGATTCCGTAGACGCACTGTCGGACGTCGCCGACCAGGGAGATGGGTTTGATCGATCTGACGGCCCCGATGAACTCGATATCTCGGACGAACCGGACGTGATCGAGGAACCAGAAGGACCGCCGGTCAGTCTCGTAACCGTGAACGAGATTCCCGCGGTCATGAATGGATCGATGCCATACTCGGATGATGGTGGAGAACCCACCGACTTCACTCTTCTGCTGCCAGGCCACGGTTTTACCCTCGACATTCTTCTCGATCGCGACAGTCAGTTCATCGACCTAGAACAAGTCGTTCTTACCTGTGATGCGGCCTTTGGGGGCTATGAAGCGGGCGACAATTTGGCCGAGAACCTCGTGTTGCGACCGGACCATCTTCGGTGGCTAGTCGAAGAGGTTGAGGCAGTATCGGCTGAATCGGTCACTTGTACTGGCTCCGTCACGAATCTTGATGGTGAGCAGTCTGAGGAAACGACTGTCACCTTCGATATTGGGGAAATGACACCGGAACTGCATCCTTTTGATCCCCCGGACACCTGGTTGGTCACCTTCAGTCGTGACTACTACGACATTGGGCTGGTCGATCAGGACGGCGTTTTGATCACCCAGGCGGTAGAGGGCCCCAACGACGAAGCCGATTTTGTCGAGGATCTACGAATGCTGGGGTTTCAGGGTCGAGAAAGCGCCGATGGAGCCGACACGGTGGAGGCCCGAGGGCAGGTGGGCGTCAACGCCATCATGCACGAGTGGATCGTATCTGAGACCATGCGACAGGTCCGTGTTATCTACGGACTCGACCCGTTGACCGGTCTTCCGATCGACGAGGATTCGGTGCAGCTATCCATTTATTTGGAGGGCGACGAGGGCGCTCCAGACCCGGATGAATGGGACGAGAGCTTCTCGATGCATGGTGTTGGGGGCGACACCCCGCCCGAGTACCCGAACGCCTTTGGTTTAGCGACGACAGTGGACGTTAACAACAGGAGCGCCCAAAACGACGCTCGCATGGGCTACGGCTCCTTCACGACGAATATCGCGCGGTTGTTTGCCGAAGACGTCCGGATCAGACTTCTCCTATCCGAGTTCCTCCCGGGGGATGGCACCCCAATTGGCGAGGGCGAACACGACGCGCTGATTGTGGTGGACAACTATACCCATGAGGGCGTTCCAGGCGCGGCCAGGGCTCGGCGCGACATCCTCACCCAGGAGATGGAGTTGTTTACCAAGGCTCTGGCGTCTCTGGTCGCTCATGAGATCGGTCACAGCCTGGGTCTGATCGCCAATGGCGCTCCCCCGAGGGGCCTATTCGGCGGGATTTACGACAATTCTTGGATGCGAACCGACGTAGGCGGTGGCCATATCGATACGCGAGGAATGAACGTAATGCAGTCGGGCGGCTCTATCCTGGACGAACCGTCGGCGATCTTCGGTGAGGTCGCATTTAACCAACTGGCTATGGCCTACCTCAGGGGTCGTGTCATCGTGCTCGGCAGCCGTTGAAGTCCTCACCCGCTATATCTGTCCTGATGCCCGCATTCAACGCGGCCAGTACCGTCGAACGAGCTGTGGAGTCACTCCTGTCGGGCACCTTCTCGGACTTCGAAGCGGTGTGCGTCGACGACGGCTCCACCGACGACACTTTGTCGATACTGAGGGGCCTCGAGTCGCGCGACGGACGCGTGCGCGTATTGGGGAAGGAGCACAGTGGCATCGTCGACAGCTTGAACTTCGGCCTGAGGCACTGCAAAGCGCCACTGATAGCCCGTATGGATGCTGACGACTGGTGTGAGCCATCCCGATTGCAGAACCAAAGCAGTTTCCTAGAGCAGAACCCCGGCTGCGATTTGGTGTCTTGTTTGGTCCGCATCGTGCGGCCTGACGGAGGTGCACCCGAGGGCGGGATGAAGCGATACGAGGGCTGGGTGAATCAACTCACCCAGCCTGACGATATTCTGCACAACCGGTTCATCGAGAGCCCGATCCCCCATCCCACCGTCCTTGGACGCAGAGGGGTTTTTGAGGGGGGCTATGCCTCAGGGCCATTTCCTGAGGACTACGAGCTATGGCTGCGCTGCCTCCAGCGCGGGCTCCGTTTCGGGAAGGTCCCCAGAGTGCTCGTAACCTGGACCGACGGCACCGACCGAGCCACTCGAACCGACTCGCGCTACAGTCGCGAGGCCTTTCGGCGTGTGAAAACCGACTATCTGTTGCCCGGACCGCTATTTGGCCACAGGGAAGCCATCGTCTGGGGTGCCGGGATGAACGGTAAACCCTGGCTGCGAATCCTTGCCGAACGAGGGATCACGGTCCCTTTCGTCGTCGAAGTTGATCGGCGGAAAATCGGCCAACGGATTCACGGTGCGCTCGCGATTCATCCCGACGAGTTGTTGGGGGTTCGGGACGACCGGCTCATTCTCACCGCGGTCGGAGCTGTGGGTGGGCGCGAGTGGATTCGAGATTGGCTGCTCGATCGTGGACTGAATCAGGGCCAAGACTTCTGGGCTCTGTGCTAGAAAATGATCCGTGTTCGTAGCCCAAGCCTCGGGCTCAACTGTCCCCCTCATCTCAAACCGGTAAACTGACCACCCGGTCTTCGAAGGATCTATTGTCCCCCGCTGGGGGGACCAACCCCCACTCCGAGGGTTTGTGGTCAGTATTAAGAAGGGGTGCTCCCTGGTGAGCGGAGTGGGGAATAGAGCCGCGAGGCGGCGGGAAAACCCGTGTGCGCAGCGGCTTTCAAAAGCGCAGCACACGGCGAGTCGACTCGA
>CAZDBH010000567.1:0-4706 GCA_964503485.1 uncultured Bradymonadales bacterium
AGGACTGCAACGGTGTTTGGGGCGGCAACGCAGAAGAGGACGACTGCGGTGTATGTGATGCGGTCGCCGGCAACGACAACACGACCTGCACTCAGGACTGCAACGGTGTTTGGGGCGGCAACGCAGAAGAGGACGACTGCGGTGTATGTGATGCGGTCGCCGGCAACGACAACACGACCTGCACTCAGGACTGCAACGGTGTTTGGGGCGGCAACGCAGAAGAGGACGACTGCGGTGTATGCGACTCGAACTCGGGCAATGATTGCGAATGCCCCGACAACGTCTGCAGCACGGGAGAAACCGAGATCTGCAATTGGGACTGCGGGTATTGCGGCGATGGGACCTGCGCCACCACCAGGCTAGGCACTGAGAACACGAGTACTTGCACCGCTGACTGCGGATTTCCACCACAGGTCTGCTACTTGGGTGACGATCGGGCCGGTACCACCTGTGTGAATACGGTCGATTGGAGCAGCTCGTGGGGTGCGGATTATGACTACCCGGCACCCTACTTAGGCTCAGCACAATATGAAGCCCCGTTGCGCTTCATCGACCTCAACGCAGTGAGTGGTGCGTTGAAGTTGGCGCCCAACTTTAGGCTGGACGAGTTTATGCAGCTGTTCAAGGGACGTTACGCACTTTTCAGCCCGCACGCCGTCGAACAACTTCAGAGCATCAGAGACGAGATCGCCGGTGCGATCACGATTACCTCGGGCTACAGAAACGTCACCTACAACGCCAGTGTAGGAGGGGCAACCTCGAGCCGGCATATGTACGGCGATGCAGCCGACATGCACGTCACTGTGGTCAGCTATTCTCGTCTGGCAACCGAGTGCACCGAGCGTGGGGCGGGCTACATCGAAGTGCTCGAGAATCACGTTCACTGCGATTGGCGTGACACCCCCCTCGAGCCGGCTTTCTACTGGGCCGGTGCCGCACGAGCGCTGGTCGCGTTTTCATCGCGGGGAGCAGTTGAGATTGTCTACGAGGTCGACCTCGTTCCCGGTTCCCCTTGGACAGCGCCAGCGGTTGGCTGGACGGAAGGTGAGCCGCTGAGAGAGTGGTGGGCCTTCGACGCCGAGGGCCGGCAACTGGCCCATGAGTTTGGTGATCACTTCTGGCCACCCGACGGCGCCACATACGTAGAGGTCGAGGTCGGAGCCATCATCACACTGCAGGAATCGGTGCCCCGGCGATAGGCGCCTAGGCAGATTCTTCGACCTCAGCACTGTCGTCGCTCTTGGTTGCGGGCTGTTCGGGTACTCGAGCGGTAGCCACCACTGTCTCAGCGCGGAAATCGCCGTCGAGGATGGCGATAGCGTTCTTGGTCAAGAAGCTGAAGACCAGGAATCCAAAGGCGAACACCCCGGCACCAACAGCGACCTCTGTCCAGCTGGGAAAGTACTCATAGATTTCGCCCAATGTATCCGGGGTGAAACCTGGAACAACGAGGCCCATCCCCTTCTCGATATAGACGCCCACATAGGTGAGCAGGCACCCGATATTGAGCGTAATCGGGTTGCGCCGAGTGGAGGGGACCAACAGCAAGATAAATGCGATCAGCACGCTGAAGAACGAAACCCAGGCATAGGGCACGAGGGTGTTGTGGCCATGAACCCCAAAGAAGAGGTACTTGGCGTGAACGGCGTGCTCGGTATTCGAGTAGAACTCTTTGAAGATCTCCGCTCCGAAGAGGAAGAGGTTGATGAACATGGCATAGGCCATGAGCTCAGCGATCTTCCAGATGGCCTCATTCTTGATCTCGAACTTGGTCGTCTTCTGCAGCAGCTGAAACACAATCACCATAATGGCTGGGCCCGAACAGAACGCCGAAGCGATGAATCGGGGGGCCAGGATCGACGCATTCCAGAAGGGGCGAGCCCCCAAGCCGTTGTAGAGGAAGGCAGTGACGGTATGGATGCTGATAGCTGCTGGAATCGAGAGCAGCACGAGGATTTGCGTGAATCGCGGCCAGTAGGGCTGTCCCAGGTACGCCTTGTAGAGAATATGGGTCACGATAACGATGTTGAGGCCCAGATAGAGGCTCAAGACAATCGTGTCCCAGGCGAGTAGGGAGCTCGGGAAATTCAACCCGCCGATGAAGGGAAGCAGGTGCCAGAAGCGATCCGGTCGCCCGATATCCAGCGTTACGAAAAAGAGACACATCAGAATCGCGCTGATGGCCAGAATCTCTCCGAGCACGACCACTTCTTTGATTGGTTTCCACTTGTAGATATACGCCGGGATCACAAGCAGCACCGCCGCGGCGGCGACGCCCACCAGAAAGGTGAAGTTGCCAATGTAGAAGCCCCACGACACCTGATCGCGCATATTGGTGACGATAAGGCCAGTCTGTAGCTGTTCGACGATGTTGATCCCGCCCCAGACAATGAGGCCGCACAGGAAGGCAAGCCACAGCCTGTAAACTGGGCCACCGCTGAGTCCAACCCGAACGCTCTTTAGAATGAATCGAATAAAGTTCATCATCTCGCTCTCCTATGAGGCGTCGTTCGGCACTATCGCGTGTAGAAGTAAAAGAACTTCGGGTTCGTGTTCAGCTCTTCTTTGAGGATGAAAACTCGTTTGTTTTCAATCACATACCGAATTTCGCTTTCCGGGTCGAGCAGGTTTCCAAACTTTCGAGCACCAACGGGACAGACCTCGAGGCAGGCCGGGTAGCGGCCTTCTCGGGTACGCTGAATACAGAAGGTGCATTTTTCGACGACACCCCGGGGCCTGGGTCGATTCCCCAGATAGTGGGTGTTGGGATTCAGTTCTTCTGACGGAATCGTCGGATCGCTCCAGTTGAAACGGCGGGCGCCGTACGGGCAGGCGGCCATGCAACAGCGGCATCCAATACACCAGTCGTAATCGATGACCACGATGCCGTCGGGCTCAGCCCAGGTTGCCCCGACCGGACACGTTTTCACGCACGGTGGGTTCTTGCACTGCTGGCACTGGACCGGCATGTAGAATTTGTCTTCCAGCGGTACCAACTCGGGGTCGTAGTACTGGTTGGACTCTTCCAGGTTGACGCCGCCTTCCTTGTCCATCTCGAGTACTTTGATCCACTGAATCTGCGGATCTCGAGACTGATTGTTTTCGGCGACACACGCATAGGCGCAGCGGCGACATCCGACACAGACAGACAGGTCGAGACCGTAGCCAAAGAGGACGTCTCTGCGGGCTTCGTTCGCCGAGACTGTGACATCGTCTCTGTCAAAGTCCCTTCGGTAGCGGGCCTCGAGACGTTCCAGTCGCTCGGTCACTTCCTCTGGGGAGAGTTCGGCGAAGTGGGACTGAAAGAAGTTCTCTCTTGCCTCCTCGCTACATCCGGGCAGGATGGCCATGGCCGAGGCGCCCAGGGCAAGGTGGAGGAAATGGCGTCGGCCGATTCCATCGATTTCTTCTTCGGTCTCAGCCACGGGTCGCGTTTTTATTTTGGTGTTACTCATAGGCGTCCCCCGCTGCATCCACGTACACCCACTCGGAGGGCAGGTCCTCGGGAACCGAATGCGGCTCTGCGTAAGCATGGGGACTGATGGGCGGCGGCAGGGGCCGAATGCCCTCGAACGCCGGTGCGTGTGGATCGTGGCAGTGGACGCAGAGTAGATAGCTCTTGGGGCCTTCATCCCAATAGCCACGACGTCGGCCGTGCGCTCCGAAACGCCAGTCACGGTATTGCGTGCCATGGCACTGGCCGCATAGTCGATAGGACTCGGTGAACGGTACCGGCGAGCCGTCAGCGAGGTGAAGGTAGTCGCGGTCCGTATCCAAATGGCAGTCGAGGCACCAGCGGTTCTCGGTGTCGTGCTCGAGCACGATATGCTCGTGGTCAAGATCCAGTTCTCGCCGCTCCGGGTCCCCCGGGTCGCCTTCGTGGCAGTCCGAGCACGGGAAGTAATCGGGCTGATCGAACGGTGGCGGCGGCACTGCCAAGGTGCCAACAGGATTGCCGTCTTCGTCGTAGAGTCCTTCCAGCGGATCAAAGTCGAATACTTTGGGGAAGTCCTCGGGGCCGTACGCCACGACGGCCGCTTCAGACTGATGGGTTGCCTCCGGCGACCCAACCGCCGTGAGTAGCGTTACGATTCCGATCAGGACAAAGACGCCCAGCATGGTAAACAGCGTGCCAGGACCTTTGAACAAGTCACTAAAGTCGAGCTGACCGTCATCTAGATACTCTTTCGGATCTTTTTTTGGTTCCATCGTGTTCCTGTTCCCGTGTAACTGGAATCGTTGGCGTGGCCCCGAGTCTGCTTTGGAAACGTCACATGCAATTTCAAGCGATAACAGGGTCCACTAGTTGCCTGGTCGCATGCAGATTCCTCGCCAACCTGGGTGTTTCTTGAACAAATGGACGGGCGGACGGTCAGGACGCCGAAATCCGCGCAAGGATTGGCGCACTACCCCCAAACCGGTCGCGATGGTGGTCCGGAATACTCGGGGCCAACGGAGCTGGGTGTAACTCTCGGGTAACCAAGTGAGTGGCTTTCGTTACGAACGCGCTGTGCGTCGATCACCCAATGGGGCACTCGAACTGTAATGACATAATACTCCTTGCCTCCCACCTACCCGGCCGCACTGTGCTACCATCGGACCGAAACAACCCAACTCGGTGCGCAAACAAGGAGCGATTTATCGGCGAGTTCTTCACATTAGTGGCAGTCATCTCGCTGTTCGTTTTGGGCAAGTTCGTGCACGAG
>CAZDBH010000568.1:0-4699 GCA_964503485.1 uncultured Bradymonadales bacterium
AAAGGGAAAAGGGACGAGGCGAAAGGGAAAAGGGGAAAGGGCGGAGGAGAAAGGGAAAGGCGAAAGGGGAAAGGGAGAAGGGGTCGTTAGGCGCTGGCGGTTAGCCGTTCCCCCGTTTGCACGCGCCATAGACTGGCGTAGAGTCCACTGTTCGCTAACAACTCATCGTGTCGACCTTGTTCGAATATCTCACCACGCTCGAGTACGTAGATTCGATCGGCGTTTCGAACCGTCGACAGGCGGTGGGCAATCACAACCGTCGTTCTGCCCATCGACAACCGCTCCAACGAACGCTGAATGGCGGCCTCGGTCTCGTTGTCGACCGAAGACGTAGCCTCGTCGAGAATCAGTATTGGCGGATCCTTCAACACAGCCCGCGCAATGGACAGTCGCTGCCGTTGCCCGCCAGAGAGCTTCTGACCACGCTCACCCACGACCGTGTCGTACCCGTCCGGCAAGCTAGAAATGAACTCGTGAGCCTCGGCTGTTCGGGCGGCGGCCTCGATTTCCTCGCTCGTCGCATCGAGTCGGCCGTAGGCGATGTTCTCGGCGACCGTGCCGTGGAATAGGAAAACATCCTGGCTCACCAGGCCAATCGCTCCGCGCAGACTCCGGATATTCAAGTCGCGCAGATCGTGTCCGTCCAGGGTGACTCGGCCGCCGGTCACGTCGTAGAAGCGCAACATCAGCTTCACGATCGTGCTCTTTCCAGCCCCGGTCGACCCCACAATGGCAGTGGTCTTTCCCGCTGGCATGGCCAGCGAAAGCTCGGACAGGACCGGAACCCCATTGCTGTACGCAAACGACGCCGCCTCGAAAGCCACTTCGCCTGAAACATGCTCGACCGGTAGCGTTTTCTTCCCGCTCTCGATGGCCATCGGCGTATCGAGTAAGTCCAGAACCCGAGTCGTAGAGGCCATGGCCCGCTGGTAGAGGTCAAACGTCTCGCCGAGTCGAGTCAACGGCCACAAGAGACGCTGCGTCATGAAAACTAGAACGCTGTAGGCACCGACTGCCAAACCACCCGTTTGCGTCAGGTAGCCACCATAGACGAGAGTTGCCGTAAAGCCGCCGACAATGACCATCCTAATCAGAGGTGAAAACGCGGAACTGAGTCGGATTGCGTGGCGATTACTGTCTTGGTAGGCCTGGCTGACCTCTTCGATTCGTTCGCTCTCATACTCCTCGGAGGTGAAACTCTTGATCGTCACGATGCCGCTGAGGTTGTTGGCTAGCTGACCGTTGAGGACGGCGACCCGTTCCCGGACATCGCTGTAGCGCGGTGCGATTCGTTTTTGAAATCGAAAGCTGCCCCACAGAATCAACGGAATTGGGATGAAAGACATCGCAAACACGGCGGGCGACAGTGCGAAGAACGCGATTCCTATGACGACGACGGTGGTGCCCACTTGAAGTAATTGATTCGCCGCCCCGTCGAGGAATCGCTCCAACTGATTCACGTCATCGTTCAGGATCGCCATCAGGCCGCCGGTGCTGCGGTCCTCGAAATAGGCCAGCTCCAGCTTTTGAACGTGCCGGTATGCGTCGAGGCGAAGGTCATGTTCGAGGGCTTGGGCCAGGTTTCGCCAGTACACCGCGTAGGCATACTCGAAGGCTGATTCGAGTCCCCAAATGATGACTGTCACAAGCGCCAACAGCCAAAGTTGGGACATCACGCTCGTAATCCCAAAAGAAGCGATGAGGGAGTTCTCTTGCTCTACGACAACGTCGATTCCGGCACCGATCAAGGCCGGCGGAGCCAGATCGAATATCTTGTTTACGATCGAGAAGGTCGTCGCCATGCGGATATGGCGCTTGTAGCCGCGGGCATAGCGAAGAAGCCGTCGAAGAGGATGACTGTTGGGAACGTTGCTCATAGGCGGCGGGATTCTGCCGGGTCATCTGCAGATGCACAAGGCTCAAAGTTCGCACTCGCGAGCCGGACGTCAGCCAACCAGCAGCAAAATCCCGATCGCGCACAACCCGACGCTGACGATCTGCTTGAAGCGCTCCTCGCTCAGCTCGAAATGCACTTTGTTTCCGATGAAGGCGCCCAAGCCGGCCGCGGGGGCCAGGGCCAGAGCCCCAAGGAGCCGCGGAGTCGTTATCAGACCTTCGACGGCATAGTCTGGGAATCGGACGAGAGCAGTGACGAGAAAGATCCCCATCAAACTGCCGCGGAATACGGCCTTCTCGACCCCGGCAAGGCGATAATAGAAGATCAGGGGCGGACCTCCAGTGCCGAACAATCCCGCCAGAACGCCCGCAACCAGGCCCACGGGCGGACCCGACCATGCCGGCCAACGAAAGCCGCTCTTTGCCTTGATGAACAGAAAGCCCAGGCCCGCCACCACCAAGAAGCAGCCCAGAAACGTCAGCACGACGGTTGGCTCGCCGTAGCGCAAAATACGGGTGCCAATCGGGACCCCGCAGACCACACCCACGCAGAGAACCGCCACACTCCGCCAGTTCACCAGATGCCAACTCCTGGCCACGATGGCAATCTCTATCGGGAGACCCAAGAGCAAGAGCATGACGACGACGTCGCTGATTTGGGGCATGAACGAGGCCATCAGGGCCACCGCGATCAAGCCGGAGCCAAAACCAAAGAGCACGTAGACGGCATATGCCAGTACGAGGACCGCAAAAGCGGCCCCAAACTGGGGGAACGACGTGAAAACGGTCTCGATACACACTCTCCCGGGCGAAGATTGGCCTGCGGCGCCATAAATCGCGAGTTAGCTGGCAAATGTCAAATGGACAATGCGATTGGCCCCCTTGAGCTTCGCCGTCAGTTGACCCATACTTCGCCGGATTTCACATCGAAGACCGCGCACTTGCGCGCGGTGGCGAGACCGAGAGCAGATACATACGATGATTCACCATGTCGAAGTCCAAGTACTGGTTCTTCTGCTGATTGCGTCATTTGTTGCGATGGCAGCAAGGCGCTACAAACAGCCTTACACGCTGGCGCTAGTCGTCGCCGGCCTTGTCCTCGGCTTCATGGAGCTCGAAGCTCTGGAAGGTCTGCACCTGGAGCCCGACCTGCTTCTCCTGCTCTTTTTACCGGCACTGTTGTTCGAGGCCGCGTTTCATATCGAGTTCTCGAGTTTCAAGAAGAACCTCGTACCCATATTGACGTTAGCGGTACCCGGCGTGTTAGTCGCCGTCTCTGCGACGGCCGGCCTGCTCTACCTGAGTCTCGGGGTCACAGGTCTCGTCGACGGTTTCGGAGTCGAACACGCCTTCCTTTTCGCCTCGGTAATCGCCGCCACGGACCCGATTTCCGTGTTGGCGCTGTTCAAAGAACTCGGCGTCCCGCGTCGGCTCTACCTGTTGGTCGAGGGCGAATCCCTGCTCAACGATGGTGTTGCAGTCGTGCTCTTCACAATCGTTGCGGCGGTTCTGGGTTTCCAGGTGGGGCACGGGGGAGGACACACCGAGCTACACGGGGTGGGTGAGATTGCCGCCTTCTCGTTCAAGACGTTCATTTGGATGGCTGGCAGCGGGGTTGTTGTGGGCCTCCTGATCGGTGGTGCGGTTTCTGCGGTAACCGGCCAGATCGACGACCACCTCATCGAAGTCACACTGACCACAATTGTTGCCTACGGCGCCTTCTTGGTCGCCGAAACCGTACACGGATCCGGTGTGTTGTCGACGGTCTGTGCCGGAATCATGATGGGTTCGGTTGGCAAGAAATATGGCATGAGTCCCGCCACCCGACTCGCTGTGGTCGACTTTTGGGAGTACATGGCCTTCCTAGCCAACTCGTTCATCTTCCTGTTGGTTGGACTCGAGCTCAAGGCGGCAGGCCTGATCGCGATCCTGCCCGCTATTCTCGTCGGTTTCGTGATGGTCGTACTCGCTCGTGCGCTGGTCGTTTACTGCGGCGTGCCCATCGCCAATCGATTCGCACTACCGGTTCCCTCCAAGTGGAAAGCAGTGATGGTCTGGGGCGGGCTGCGCGGCTCTTTGTCGATGGTCCTGATCATCTCTATTCCAGACTCGTTTCCAGGGCGAGACACGCTGGTTGCACTCGTCTTTGGCGTGGTCGCCGCTTCGTTGTTCGGGCAGGGGATGACCGTTCGGCCACTTCTCGACCGGCTGGGCCTATTGGGCGGAGGCACTGGAAATCGCGATGCGTACGAATCTGAACGGGGCAAGTCCCTCGCTTCCCAGCGCGCCCTCGAGGCACTCGAAGACCTCGAGAGTCATGGCCAAATCGACAAGATCCCCGCATCTCGTCTGCGCACCTGGTACCGCCATCGATACGAAAAAGCCGAGCAATCCGCTCTGGAGGCCGGTGGCGACGACCATTTTGAGGACCAACTCGCTGAGGGCATACGACTACTGGCCGACGTCGAGCGCGATACGCTGCAACATGCCACCCACACCGGCGTCATCTCACGCACCGTCGCCGGAAGGCTCAACGCAGAACTCGACGATCGACTCACTCGGTTAGATGAAGCCCAGCACCACGCGGACGAGGACCTCAAAGCCGAGCTCGCCAAGCTGCTGCAGGACGCGCCCAAGGGCCAAGAGCCTGAGGAGGATTGAGTGGTCGAGCGGCGAATCGAGCAACACGATGCAAATCAACTGGAGCTCAAACTCGCCTACGAGAGCGACCCTTCGCTCAGGCGCTCGTCGAGCTAGGAGCCCGTCGCGTATAACGCCCCGGACTCCAGCCGTTAGCTTTTAG
>CAZDBH010000569.1:0-4682 GCA_964503485.1 uncultured Bradymonadales bacterium
GATCGCCACACCGCGTTCTAAGCGGCCCTCGTCGCCTCCGAATTGAGCGTCGAAAGGGGCTTGGCCGAGCAGAATGACCTCGAGGATGGGACCTGCCATGAGCGCCCAGCGGTTTTCCTCTTCGGTCAGTTCCTCACCTCGCACCTGCTTGTCCGCGAGGTCGGCCAGTTGAAGGGCGAAGTCGCGAGCGTTCGCTGGAACGTTCCCCTCGCTCGACCAGAGGCTGGCCTCGGGCACGCCGTCGCCCAGCTCCTCATAGACACGCCCGGCCAGGTTGGCGAGAGAACGAAAGAACTCCGGTTGGGGATCAACAAAGGCGCGAGGAGCCGGGACTACAGGCTTCTCGGTGAAGGCGAAGACCGATATGTCGCCACCGCATTCGACTCCCGATTCTTGAAACGCGTACAGCACGGCCGAGTACTTGAGTTGGGTGTATCCGGCCAGGGTTGAGAATATCTCGCGGTCTTGCCACGCACTCGACTGGGCAAACGCCAGAGCCGTGTCGTCAGGTAGGTCGATCGGCTCGGCAAGCGCCATCAGTGTCGCCAGCCAAACATGGTACAAATCTGTCGACCAGAATGTTTCTGGTAGCGCCTCCGATGATTCGCTCAAGGTCTCGAGCGTGGCAACGTAGGCGTCGTAGTATGGCTGTCCTGCTTCCTGAGCCGAGGCCAGCTCCAATGCGCGTTCGTGGCCCAGCCCCGCGGGCACGTCCAGAGCCGAAGGGACCCCGCGAAACTCCACGTCGGGGTGAGTCAGCTGTGTGAAGAACGTGACATCGTGGCCAATTCGCTTGGGGAATAGGGTGAATGCCAAGGGATAGCCAGTTCCGTCTACTGCGCCTTGAAGGCCCCTAAAGGGCACTGGGCCGCGCAATTCGGCCAGTCTCTCCCTGACTGCCTGCAACTGGAAGGGAGCCAAAAGGTCCGCGCTCTCAGCCCGAACCCGCTCCAAGTGCGAGACCGTCACGTCGACCGGCCGTCCCATGATGCCACCAACAAGGCCGTTTATGGCTCGCCAGCGCTCGACCAATGTCGTCCCATCCTCTGCGGCGGTGTTCAGCAGATCGAGCAGTTCGAAAGCCGATTCGTCGGCCGGCAGCGGAACCTGAGCGAGCCAGTTCATCGCCAGGAAGTACCCCCTTAGCTTCGACGTGGCGTAGTGGCCTCGGACTTGGAACTGCGAGAAATCGACGAGCACTTCGTCGTCGAAGCCGGGGACCTCGAGCTCCGCAATACCTTCGTGAGCGAGAATCCGCTCCACATGGCCGATAATCGCGCTCGCTTCATCTGAATCCGCCTCGGCCAGGTAGGCCGCAACACCCGCCCTGATTTGTTCTGTAGCAGAAAGAGGCGGGGTCTCGTCGCATTCAGATTCGAACGTTCTGCGTTCAGAATCGCTCAGTCCATCGATGTCCTCCCGCATCATTGCGCAGTCCTCCTCCATCCAGGGCTCTCGGGGAGGCCGAATGCCCGTGTCCAAGTCGCGAGTGGCCGCTAGAATCGCACTAGGAACGCCGAAGTAAACGCTCAAAAAATCAGCGATTTCCCCGTCGAAGCCTCTGTATCGGCTGTGCAGTTCGCCAGTCAAAATGGCGAGCTCTTGGGAGGCTGATTCCTCGGCGTCCCGCAAAAAACGGGTGAACTCATCGTGGAAGGCCTGCAACGCCGCATCGGCGGTGATGAAGGGGGCTCGGTCACCATAGTTTTGCCGGTCGTAGAGCACGTGGAAGTGCTTTTGCTCGCCGGGGCGAGCTACAAATCGGTTCTGCGAGAGAAGTCGAGAGGCGCCAGCGTCAAAGAGCTCTGGATAGTCGATCAAGTCGACGACGTCCTGTAGGTAGAAGTCCGTAGCAGCGAGATAGACTCGGTTCGCACCCAACTGATTTGACTCGAAGGCAATCCGTGAGCCGTCCGGTGACCAGGTTGCGTCTAGCACATGGTGCTGGCCGAGGCTCAGACTGTTCCAAGAGCCGCCGCTGACCGAGCTAGTGGCGACTTGGCCTCCATGGGCATCGACTGCGACCAGCAGGGTTTGATTGGCTGAATACGACACGCGGTCGGCAATTTCGGACTCTGGCACGAACTCGGGTTCGAATCGCGCGTAGCGTCTCGGCAAGGTGTCCAGACAAGTGTCTTCTGTCCAGGTTTCTCTGTCGATGTCCTGACACAGGGTTGGCTGTGCCGAGTAGTCCAGATTGAGTGCAGCCATTGCTTGGCCGAAGGTGTGGTCCCAAGCGGCGCCTGAGTTGCCGACTCCGCCTTCGCACACGAAAGATAGGCTGAGGCCGTTGGCCGCCCAGCTCGGTGAATGGCATCCACGATGCTCGCCCGACATCTGCCCCAGGTGCTGTTCTTCTCCAGGACCCACGAACCAAACGGACTGACCCTCATCAGTCGTCCTCGTGAAGGCGATCTTCTCGTAGCCGTCGACCCGGAGACCAGAGGTACCGCAGCTATCGTCGATCACAGCGAAGAAGTCATAGCGCAGTGAGCTCGCTACTGGTTCGGTTTCGTCACCGGGAAGGTCAGTCAGTCGTTGCAGGTCAGTCCCGTCCAGGGCGATGGAGTACACATCGTAGGTGCCAGCTCGATTCGAGCTGAAGAGAACGCGCGATCCGTCCTGCGAATAACTCGGATCGCGGTCGTCATCGCCGTCGGTCGTCAGACGTCGGGGTGCCGAGCCATCTAGGGCGACGAGGTAGACATCCGCGGCACCATCCTCGCCGGCAAAAAAGACGAGCGAGCGCCCGTCGCGGCTGAAGCGTGGGCGATGAGCGTCAAGGTCACCGATCTCGATCGGCGATATTTCCCCGACTGATGCGGCGGGCGACCAGTCAGACTGACTCAAAGCGGAACCGGCAGGGGCGACGACAAGCGCGAACAACACACTGACATAAATCGTTTTCACATCATTCTCCGAGAAAGAGTTGGCCTGAGCTCAGGACCAACTCGACAGGTTGGCGGTCGCGGCAAACCCCGGGTTCGGGTGAGGGTGCGGGGTGACAGAAATGGACTTCGTCGCAACTGACGGCTACTGAGCCAAGACCGTCGAACCCAAATCCGTTCCACCGATATGCCGCTAGATAGCACGCTTCACGCAAACGCTCGCGGGTGAGAATCTCGTCTCCTTCAATGTGGTCTAGATCAACGACCCTAAAATCGAGCAGCGGCCGCGCCATGGCGCTGCCACGCCAGGCTTCATTGAAGCCGTCTTCGTCGAGCGTCACCACCCAAATCGAACGGTGGGTTTCAGTTTGTTCTGGCCGCGGAGTCGATGACCAGGCTCCGAGGACGATCTCGGTACCCGGTTCATTGAGATTCGCCGGTATCGCTGTCCAAAGGGGGTAAATCGGGCTCACGACGTCGTGGGGAAGGAGCCGAAGAAACCCTCGCAGCCCATCATCGCTAAGGTAGAGCTCGAGCGTACCAGCTGTCTCGGCGTCGCCCTGTAGCTCGAAGCTCGCGCTCGGAGCTGGCGAGGCCGTCTCCTGCCCCGCAGCGGAGGGCGCTAGAAGGAGCGTGATGCTCAAGGTCAATGCGAACTTGGTCACTGCGATTCTTCCGACTGAACTTCGTGTCGACAACCTAGGCGGACCTACTGTGAATGCCAAGGGCCAACGATGAAGCTCTGCGGAGTCAGGGCCAATCTGGAGGGGTTCAGTTGTCGGGTCTCTGTGCCAGACACCGATCATCGACTAATCCAATGCTCACAGCCGTACAAACGCTCGACGAGCTGAGTCGATTCCTAATTTTCAGTTTCGACGCTCAGGGCGGCGCTAGCCGCCGTTGTACGAACGTTCACTAGCGTCGAGGGCACCGGATATGATACTCAATTCTAATGAGCGAGAGTCCTTGGGATCCAAAGCAGTATCACAAGTTTCGTGCCGAGCGCAGCAAGCCGTTCTACGATCTACTGGGGATGGTCCAGCGATCGCCGCAGATGCGTGTGGTCGACCTGGGTTGTGGGACAGGAGAGCTGACATGGGTCCTTCACGAGCGACTCGAGGCGCAAGAGACACTCGGAATAGACAACTCGGACGCGATGCTCGGCAAGGGCATGGCGGCTGAAGTCGCGGGGCTCAAGTTCGAGCTGGGCGACATCACGAAGTTCTCGGCTGAGGACTACCATCTGATCTTCTCAAACGCCGCTCTGCACTGGGTTGATGGGCACGAAGATCTGCTGGCGCTGCTAACCCAACTGCTCAGCCCCGGCGGGCAGCTCGCCATTCAAGTACCAGTGAACGACGACCACCCCGCCCACACCTCGGCTGCAGCGATCGCCGAACTCGAGCCCTTTGCTTCGGCCCTGAACGGCTTCAAGCGCCAGACTCCGCTTTTGCGACCAGAGCAGTATGCGTTGCTTCTGAACGAGTTGGGCTACGAGGACCAGCGGGTTCTGATGCGCGTCTATACCCACGAGCTACCGAACCGCGACGCCGTGGTCGAATGGTGTAAGGGTGCGCTCCTGACGGCCTATCTGAGTCGTCTGCCGGCCGATCTCAAGGAGACCTTCCTACATCTGTACTCCGGTCGCATCGCACAAGTCCTTCCGAACCAAGCGCCCTACTTGTTCACCTATAAACGCCTTTTTGTGTGGGGTAGGCGCGGCGCTGGCTCAATGGTGACGCTCTAGGAGCCTGTCGCGCATAGCGCTCCAGGCTCCGCCATTGGCTTTTAGCG
>CAZDBH010000570.1:0-4658 GCA_964503485.1 uncultured Bradymonadales bacterium
CCAAATTGGACGGCTCGGTCGACGCGATTTCGATGTCTATGGCGGTGCGGTTCGCGGTTTGCGGGGCAGGGAGCGCGCGGTCTGGGGAAAGTCCCCTCCGCTGTTGCCGCCGTGGTCCCGAGACGACCTCGTGGTCGTCTGGGATGGTGAAGTCCAGTTCCCCCTCATCGAGGGTCTAGGCTGGGAACTCCCTCGGCGTGTTGTCGACCTCAAGGTCGAGAACAGAATGGGCAACAATCTCGGATTCGATGATTGGCGCGACGAGGCCGACCATGTCTTCACGGATCCGCTCATCCATGAGACTCCGCAGGGCGTTACCGATGGGTTGCGAGTCTTGTACGATGTCGTGGCCCTCACTAGCCGCACGCTTCCGTGCGCGGTTCAGCGCGGTCGGTACATTCTGGCCCTCGCGCGGTGTCTTCAGCGGGGTATACCGCTGGCAGATGTCGCGCGTGATGTGGTCGAGCACTGGCCCGCGGTTTCCCGTCGGCTTCTCCGGAAACTTGATACGGATGGTGTCCTGAGGGGGAACTTCACTCTCGATCCAAAACGGACTCGAGCCCTCTTGATCGAAGAGGGACTCGGCCACGTGTGGCCAGACGGGGAGCTGAAACACAAGACTCTCAAACCGTTTGTCGACAACCCACGGGTCGACCGACTCCGCTTGATCCAACGGATCAGGTCCGTCGGCCTCGACAATGGACCCGATGGGCGCTCGGTCATCCGACTAGACAATGATGGTCGAAATCGGTGCAGCCCAAACCCCTTCGGTACTAAGACGGGTCGGGACGCTTTTCGACGCGGGCACATACTTATGCTTCCAAAGGAGATCCGAGCCCTCATTGTGCCACCACCGGGTCGGGCCATCATCCACTGTGATGTGCACGCCGCTGAGTTCGGAATTGCCGCGCTCCTGTCCGGGGATGAGATCATGTGGGCCGACTACCACGATGACCCGCACATGAGACTCGCCATTCAGGCCGAGATGGCGCCATGGACGGCCACGAAGGAAACACACCCGGATGAGCGGACACTCGCCAAGGGCGCGTCACTCGCCCTTCTGTATGCCGTGGGTGCCAACAAGCTACAGCGGAGCCTCCCGATACATGTACCAGCACGCAAGATCTGGGAAGCCTACCAGGAGCGCTACTCCGACTATATCAAGTGGAGAGGAGGCTTCGCTGGCTGCACCCATCACACCAGCTTGAGAGGCTGGACCTACCAATCACCCCGAGGAAGAGAGCCAGCGGCGAGCCGAATGAACTTCCCGATCCAGAGCGCTTGCGCAGAGCTCCTGAAAGCAGTGGTCATAGACCTCGATGAAGCAGGAGTGGAAATCATCGCACCACACCATGATGCAATATGGGCCGAATCGGAAAGGGAACGGGCTGAATACACATCCTCGCTGATCCAACAAGCGATCGCGAAGAATAGTGAAGCACTGTTCGGACAACCACTGCAGACCGAAACTAAGATCGCATATCACCCAGAACCTGCGGAAGAACCTGGAGAACTCTACCAGATGCTCGAAGAAGCAATTCGAGAGGAATAGCGAAAGGCCCTCCCCACCCAGAGGTCTGGCTGGCCGCCACCACGTGGTGGCAGCGGGAGAACAGCGGGGGCCTCATACATAGCAATAATATATACTATATAGTTGCTTACAGCCCGGTTTCACAGCGCCCGCCAAGACACCACTCAAACCCTTGCCATTACTCGATTTCCTGGCATTCTTCCAGAAATTGAAACTGGGGATTCTGTCCGTTGGGGGCTCCTTGAAAAGCCGCTCCGATTGGGGTTCCTGTCCCTGCGGGTGAGATTAGAGCTATGGTGGTTCTGGCCTTGTTCCCGGTCCCGTGGTTTCCCGGGCCTGACCTTGAGGACGGGCTCCCCGCCTTTCATAGGTCTGGGTATGATTCAAACGACAGATGCTCTTTGACCTGAGTCACGATGGATCCACTCCTTGTCGTAAAAAAACCCCGAGACCCTTTCAACTGCCCCATCGCTTCCCATATTGCCCGATCAACGTACCGACCGTATCGTGTCAACGGTCGGGCAAAGTGACCAGCCCCAGCTCGGGCAAAGTGACCACGTATTTGAGTCGATGTCGTGGTTAGTTTTTCACTCGTTATCCATGTGCATCTGGTTCGGGCAAAGTGACCATTTTCAAGCCGCCTTGTTTGAGGGCGGGTTTCTATAGGAGTGACCATCCATAACGATGACGTTTGAGTGGTGCAGTAGCCGGTCCATGGCTGAGCTCGCGAGCAGATCGTCGCCGAACATTGAGTACCACTCTGATATGTCGCGGTTTGAGGTGATGATTGTTGCGGCGCGTTCGTAGCGCCTTCTGATCAACTCGTAGAGATCAACTGGCTCGTCGTAAGCGAGAGGCCGAAGTCCGAGGTCATCGATAATGAGCAAGGGGACGGCGGCTAGCTGGTCGATGCGTTTCTGCCAGGTGTGGTCAGCTCGACGTGCGCGTAGCTCGGTAAGAAGCTGATGAGCTGGTAGGTAGACACTTCGATGTCCAGCGCGACAGGCACGGTGGCCCAGGGCTTGAGCGATGTGTGACTTGCCCACGCCAGAAGGCCCGATGAGCAAGACGTTCTCCCTTCGTTCAACGAAGCGGCAGGTAGCCAGGTCGATGATCGAGGACTTGGGCAGTCGTGGGTTAAACGTAAAGTCGAAGTCCTCGAGCGTCTTGTGTGTCTCGAAGTGGGCCTGTTTGAGCCGACGGTCAAGCGCCCCGGCTTCACGCCGCTCGACCTCGTCTTGCAGCAAGCGATAGAGGAACTCGATATGGGACAGGTTGTCCTCAACAGCTTGACGGTTGCGAAGTTCCAGGGTGCCCAGGCAGCGTCCCAGCTTGAGACGTTTGAGTACAGGTACCAGGTCATCAGTTAAGCCCATGGTCGCCTCCTTCTGTACTGATGAGGTCAGCCATCGGCCGCGCGAACCGTGGCGAGCGCAGCTTGCCGTGGGTGTATAGGACCGCTGGAAGCGTGGCCTGCAGGTCGAGCCCCTCGACCAGTATCTTACGTATGCCCTGGAACGTGAAGTTGCCGAACTGGGCTGCGCGTTGGCATGCGGCGTCAGCGCGATCGACAGGGTACTGCTCGAGGTGAGTCACGATCGACTGAACCGCGCGCAGCTGATGGTAGACATCATCTGCCTCGAACACGTCCTCGATAAACGCACCGACAACGAGACTGATCTTGTTGGCTCGAGCCTGCCACCATTGTCGGCCTCGATGGCGTAGGTCTCGCCGCTGTTCGGGTAGATGCGCTTCGTTCGTGTGATAGCGCGGGCCCTTACGTTCGTGAGTCGCAACACGTTGGTTGGCAACGAAGACCTGAACCGCGTTGCCCTCAGCGCGTACGTAGGCTTGCTTTGCGATATGGCGAAAGGGCACTGAGTACAAGCGGCGCTGGAACTCGACATGACTGTCCGGGTGTACCTTTGCTTGCTTCCAGACAACATGCGTGTACGGCTTCAGCGGCAGCGGTAACAGCGTGCTGCGCTCAGCCACCTCGAACACCTCTCGAGGTTGCTTGCCGGTGGTGCCATGGATGCGCGCGTTGGCGACACCTTCCAGCCAGTCCTCGAGCTGAGGTCTGGCTTCAGCCATGTCTTCAAGGCCGCGCGGTGCGAAGAAGTTCGTCTTCACGTACTTCACAGCCGACTCGACTTTGCCCTTCAAGTGTGGCGAGTACGGTGGCGTTGGATCCACTCGGAACCCGTAGTAGCGAGCAAGCTCTCGATACGAACGGTTCAGATCGGGCTTCTCGTTGAACCCAAAGAAACACTTGGTAACCGCGGCCTTCAGGTTGTCGGGCACGACCACAGCTGGCACGCCCCCAAAGTACGCAAACGCCTTCATGTGCTCGTCGAGCCACGTCTTCAGCCTCTGATCGAACACCAGACTCACGTACATCAGCCGACTGTGCCCCAGCACCATCACGAAGGCGTACGTCTTGCGGATCTTGCCGGTCTCTACATCGAACAGACGTCCGACGTAGCCAAAGTCGACCTGAGCAACGTCCCCAGGCTCCGTCTCGACGCGAAGCACCACGTCCTTACCGCTTTGTCCGCGCTCCTTCTTTAGGCGAAGAACCATCCGCTTCACAGCCGACAGGCTGCCCTCGAACTCGTCGTTCTCGAGTCGAAGTCGGTCGAAAATCGCCTTCGGTGCCGCCTTAGGAAGCATCGCTGCGATCACCGGCCGGAACGCCTCGATCGAGGACAACTCTTGGATGGGCGGCTCAGCGCTACCAAGCGCTTCCCGCACCGCCTCTTGAAGCGCCTCCAGCTCTGGCAACTCGCCTGGGTCGCCCTCAAGCAACCCTTGCGACTTCACTGCCTCGCGATACTTCCGCTCCGTGTTCCGGCAAAGCTCCAGGTGGCGTGCTACATCCCGGCAGCGGACACCCTGTCTGTGCAGTCGAACCAGTTCTTGCAATCGGTGCATGTCGATCCTCTCTCGTCTCATCCCTCCGCTCCATCCAGATCTGCTCGACCCTTCCTAGCTCGGAATGAAACTGTTTTGTCGACATCTCTTCAGTTGTGGTCACTTTGCCCGAACCAAGTGTGGTCACTTTGCCCGAACCAGCCATGAGCACTTTGGCCGAACCAACACTGGTCACTTACCCCGGACTGCGACA
>CAZDBH010000571.1:0-4628 GCA_964503485.1 uncultured Bradymonadales bacterium
GAGGTTAAGCAGATTCCATCCCGTCTTTCTTGTCTTCCTGGTTGTGGCCACGGCGCAAGCCGACGAAGGCGACCCAATTCTCCACGAGTTTTTCTCTGGTCAGGGCGATCTGCCCCGGCCGGGAGATGAAGCCGCCGCGGCAGAGCAGATCTTTGGCCGCTCCGGACCCAGCGACCCGCTGAACGTGGGCCCCGATGGTCCCGGCGCCCGCAACGGGCCGGCTCCCGACGAGTCAGACACCACACTGGACCGCGATACCGATCTCGAAGGTTGGTTGAATTACTTCGCTGTCTTCGACCCGACCGTGGCTCCCTTCAAGCGAGTTGGATCGCGCGACGCAGTACTGGTTGAGCGGGGAGAGCCCCGCTTGGGCATCGGAAACGAGACCGCTCGACGAGTCCGCCTCGACTTCGGAGGTCCTGAGGTGACCTCCGATGTCTTTCGAGGAACCATCGCCGTGAACCTCGAGAGCGGCGCGTTGATACCGATTCCTTCCGTCGCGCCCAACATGGATATTCACGACTACACGGTACGACCTCCACTCACTTTGCGGTTCTCGAGGGACGGCGCCGGAAACTACTTCGTTCAGGGCGACCACGACGGCGTCGTGAACCTGGAATACGTCGTCAGCGCTCCGAAGTCGTACTTTGGTGGGCCGCTACCCAGCGACTCGTTTTTGTCCGACATTCCGGCCCGGTCGCGACCGCAGACGCCTGATGCGATTACTGCGGTTGCCGCCGAACTCTTCGAGGCGCTCAATCTCAATCGTACGCTGCCCTTATCAGAGATTGTCGGCGACACTGCGGCCTATTTTCGTTCGTTCCAGGCGTTGGCATTTCCAATGGAGGGGAGGACCGAAGACATCTATCGCGACATCGCGTTCGGGGGCCTCGGTGTGTGCCGACACCGCTCGTTCGCCTTCGTCGTTACGATGCAAGCCTGGGGCGTGCCGGCCCGTTACCTATACAACGAAGCTCACGCCTTCACTGAGGTCTGGTTTCCAGAAATCGGTTGGAGGCGAATCGACTTAGGAGGCGGCGCTGAGGGGTTGAACGTGCTCAACGCGTCTTCGACCGTCTTGCACTCGCCGCCTTCCGGCGACCCGATACCGACGCCAAGCACGTACACAGAGTCCTATTCGGCACAGGTCGGCCAGGAGAGTGGTGAAACCACCTACGCCGAATCGAATCCCGATGGTCCCTGGGAAGAGGGAAGCGGCACCCGTCTTTGGGACCTGCCGCCCCCGGCGCCTCGCAACGCAAGAGAGCGCGAACATACACCCGATGGCCGCGATCCGAGCCGGATATTCTTGAATTCCGCCGATGCAGAGGCCTACAGGGGGGAACCGATGAGTGTTCGGGGACAACTCACCGATTTCCACGGTGTCGGTCTGAGTGACCGCCCAATTCGTGTTTACCTCGGTCCGCCCGACCATCGTTCCCGTGGCCGGGTCGTTCCGCTTGACCTCCTGGTCACAGACGAAGCGGGGCTCGTCGATGGAGAGGTTTCTCTACCTCAGAGTCTTCCAGTCGGTAACTGGTCAGTATATCTTGTGTTCGAAGGGGATGCTGAGTACGCAGCGACTCGCAGTCGATAGCAGGCTCGGTACGACTCATCTGCAAGGCGTGATTTGAGCTTAGTTGGGCAGACAATCGCGGGTCGTTTCGAACTGCTAGACCTGATCGGTGAAGGCGGCTACGGCGAAGTATACCGGGCTGTCCAGGTTTCTATGGACCGCGAAGTCGCTATCAAAGTGATTCACCCTCACCTGGCTGCTACCCCTGGCGTCAGCGAGCGGTTCTCCCGTGAGGCAGTGGTAGCCTCGAAACTGACGCACCCCAACTCGGTCGTGTACTTCGACTTTGGAGAGGTCGACGGACTTCTCTATTTGGCGATGGAGTTCGTCAAGGGAAAGGCCCTATCTGATCTGTTGGCCGCCGAAGGACCGCTGCCGGTGTCGCGCACAGCGCACATTGCGTTGCAGGTGTTGGGTGCCCTTCGAGAAGCACACAATCAGAGGATGGTCCACCGTGATTTGAAGCCGGCCAACATTCTGATTACTACGCGGGCTGGCGATCCGGATTTCGTCAAAGTGATCGACTTTGGCCTGGCCAAGATTGTTCGCGGACCAGCCGATTCAAAGCCTCCTGGCGACGGACTCACCCAGACCGGCGCGATCATGGGGACACCGGCCTACATGTCGCCCGAGCAGATTCGTGGTGAAGACCTGGACGGCCGCTGCGACCTCTATGCCCTCGGTATCATTCTATACGTGTGCCTAACCGGCCGAAAACCGTTCATGGGGGGAACCCCAGTTGAAACCGCAGCGCGGCAGCTCACTGATCCGATTCCTACCTTGAGACCCCTGAATCCCAGTGTTCCCGAGACCATGGAGCTGCTGGTTATGAGTCTGCTCGCCAAAGATCGAGAGCACAGACCGGCCGATGCAGACGAGGTCGCCGCAGTTCTGGCGGGCATGATGGATTTGCGGACACCGAGTGGCTCCGGCGCTCTAACTCGGCTACAGGTGCAGCGGCAAATCAATGCAGCGACAACAGGGCAGCAGCCAGCCTACCAATCAGGCGAGATACCCGCCCCCTCCGATCCCGTCCTCTCTGGAACCCTAGCGCACGACCAAACGCTCAAATACGGTGGATCGAACACTGGACCAATGGCCGTTCAGCCAAAAGCGAGTCGGACTCTGCTGGTCCTGTTCATCACCGTGTTCCTCGCAGCTTTGGGGACGGTCGGGCTCGTCATCTCGAGACAGAACAAGACTGATGTCCCCGTTGAGACCGAGCACGACGGCGGTGGGCAGGTTGCGGCGTTGGGCCCTGATGCGGACGGAGCATCACAACCGGACGACCCGGAACGCACTGCTCCCGAGGTATCGGTCACAGCGCCATCCGATGACGTCGGTGGTTCAGAAGTCGATCATCTGGCTGCCCAAAGACAGGCGGTGACGGATGGGTTTCAAGTCGGGCGCGAGACGATACACAGCGCTTTGGAACCCTCGCTAGCGGCGCAGCGCGCCGAAGGGGAACAGCGTGTCGAGGCTGCTCGAGAGCGAGAACGTGCGGCAGAACGAGAGGCGGAACGAGAAGCTGAGCGCAGACGTTCCGCTCCCGGAACGCTCACTATTCAAGCCAATCCATGGGGAGTCGTGTACTGCGGAGGAGAGCGGTGGGGCGACACACCTGTTACCCGTGAGGTCGAGCCGGGCAGTTACGACTGCGTCGTGCGAGGGCCAAACGGCCGAATTGAAGAACTCACAGCCGAAGTTCGCTCCGAGCGAACAACGCGCGAAACGGCGACATTTAACTAACGAGGACGACGTTGATCAGCTCGGTACAACCTTTAGATGAACTCAAAGTCGCAGTTGAACAGGCCGTCGCAGACGCAAACTACAGCGAGGTGACGGCACTTCTGGCTGGCTTTGCCGACAGTAGCGCCAACAGGGACCTCGCAGAACAGCTGTGGATTCACCGGCACTACGGATTCGCGCTGTTTTCGACCGGGTACGCTCCTGAGGGTACTCAAGAACTCGAACGCGCCTACTCGCTCGATCCACGTGATCGAGACGCCGCGCTGACGTACGCGGATGTACTGCTCGAGTTGGGTCAACGGGAACCCGCGATCTCGGTCTTTCGCAGCCTGCTCGTCCACAACAAGTCCGAGCTTCAGCCCGATTTGTTGGGTCGAATCTACTGTACACTCGGTGAGCACCATCTGAATCACGGCGAGGGCCCTCAAGCGATGGCGGCATATGACCAGGGTCTGGCCGTTCAGCCGGACGCACCTCGGGCCGCCGAGGGGATGCTACGCGCCATTGCAACGCTCGACGATCCGAATGAGGCGGTGCGTGCGCAACGTGTCATGCTGCGCCGGTTGAGCGACAAAGCCGCTAAGGCCGCCGTATTGGTGCATATTGCCGAGGACCTCACCGGCAAACTGAACGACCCAGAAGGCGCACTCAGGGCCCTGGATGAGGCGGTCGCTCTGGCACCCGAGGGCACCGATCTCGCTATCAAGCGGTCCGACCTCCTCCTCGAGCTGGACCGTCCGGAAGAATCTGCTGAAGCGTTGACGAATCTGCTGAAGAGCAACCCTGAAATCCAAGGTGCAGCACGACTCGAATTGCTCGAGAAGATTCAGAAGATTCTAGGCCAGAGCAAGGGCGGTCACGCGAAACGCATCGTGATCCTCGACCAGATTCTCGACGCCAGCCCCTCACGGCTGGACCTCTTCGAGGAGCTCACGGTCGTCTGTGCGGACGCCGAGCTCTGGGAGCAGCTAGCAAGCGCATATCGGCGAATGATTCAACGGCTCGAGAGTTCTGGCGACTCGTCAGCGAGCCGAGCAATTCCACTTCTGTGGCGGAATTTGGGAGAGGTTCTGGAGAGCCATTTGGGCCGCCCATCAGAGGCCTACGATGCACTCAACACCGCCGCCAAGTTGTTGCCACAGGATATCGGGTTGAGACGGCGCCTACTGCAACTGGTCAAAGAAGAAGACGACAAACTGCTCGAGGCGCTGAGACTACAGCAGGAACTCATCGTACTGGATCCTGATGAGCGCGGCCAACTAGAAGACTACGCACGCCTCCTTCTGAGAGCTGGACGATACGA
>CAZDBH010000572.1:0-4626 GCA_964503485.1 uncultured Bradymonadales bacterium
TCAACCTCCAGCCGTGGAGACGACATGGAGTCGATTGGGTGACGGCGGGAGGACACAGAATGTTGCTGTTCGCCAAACTGACTGGCGTACGCAACTCAGTTCTCAGCACGGGCGGTGGTCTGCGGGAACGCGCTCTCGCGTTTCTCGTCCTCGGCGGCCTTTTTTGGGGCGGCACCTTCGCTGCAGTGCACTGGTTTATCGACCAATGCCAGCGAGTCGAACTTTTCGGAGACGTGCTCGTCGAACAGCTCATCGGGATGGTCTTTCTCATCATCCTGAGCGTCCTGTTCTTTTCGAACCTCGTGGCAAGTTTCTCGACTTACTTTTTGAGTGACGATCTTCAGTTCCTAATGTCGAGGCCGATCGCGCCCTATTCATTCTTTAGCGCGCGGTTTCTCGAGTTGCTCTTTCAGTCGAGCTGGATGGTCGCACTCTTCAGTCTGCCCGTCTTTGTCAGCGTAGGCATCGTGTACGAGCTGGATTTCTGGTTCTACCTTAGGGTTCCGGCCACACTCTTACCGATTCTGCTAATCGCCACGAGTACCGCTTCGTTGGTCAGTTTTCTACTCACGAACCTGCTTCCAGCTCGCCGCACGAGAGAGGCGTTGCTGCTGCTCGTCGCACTGACTTTCGTGGTCCTGTTCGTCATGTTCCGGTCCCTACAGCCGGAGCGATTCCTGAATCCGGACGACCGATCCAACATCGTCGAGATCCTAAGTACGTTTCAGGCTCCTCGGGTTCATTTCTTGCCGTCCGAGTGGGCTTTCCGGTCACTTTGGCCCGACTTGCTCGGGCTGGGGGAAATGCGGCGTGGGTTCTTTTTCACATGCCTGTACAGTACCGCTGCCGGGATGTTCTTTCTGAGCGGTTGGGCTTTTCGAGCGCTCCATTTCAACGGCTACAGCAAGGCCCAGGAGGGCCGACCTGATGGTTCAGCGCCCGAGCGATTGGCTCGACGTCTGGCCGGCAAGGGCGCTACGGCAGAGGTCCGGGGCCACAAACAACTCGACAAGCTGGCCAAGAGTCCAGGCTTCCTGTCCTTTAACCGAGAAATGCGCCGAAAGGACGCGCTAACCTTCATACGCGACACAGCCCAGTGGACGCAGCTGATTCTCCTGGGCGCGTTGATCGTGATTTATCTTCTCAACTTCAAGTACTTACAGACAATCGGGGACGGAGGGATCATCGGCCCTGTGGGGTTGTACTTCTGTAACCTCGGATTGAGTGGGTTCGTCATCACCGCAATTTGCGTCCGGTTCGTCTTTCCCTCGGTCAGTCTCGAAGGCCGCGCCTTCTGGCTGATACGATCGGCGCCAACCACCACGGCCTCGTTCCTGCGCTCAAAGTGGTGGGCCCTACTCCCGGGAATCTGGCTGGTCGGGCAGACCCTCACGTTCCTATCAAATGTCATGATCGGAACGGGGAGTCTTCTGATCTTCCTCGCTATGATCCTTCAAACCTGTGTGACGATAGGAATCGTTGGGGTTGGGATCGGCTTGGGCGCAATCTACCCGCGGTTCAATTCGTCCAATGCCGCTCAGATCGCGACCGGCTTTGGTGGGTTCGTGTACATGGTCTCGGGTGTAATGCTCTGCTTGGTCTCGGTGCTGCTGAGCATCTACCCGACCTTCTATCTCCTGGGCAGCAGCTACATCGCCTGGCGTCACATTGCCCCGCCGAATATGGCCTTGGTGGTGGGCCTCGGTTTTGCCAGTCTGGCTCTACCGCTTGCGGTTTCGCTCATCATCATCAGGGTGGCGGGGGCCCGACTCGAGCAGCGGTAGCAGGTCGAGCTTTTCCGCATAGGAGAAACCCCTAGCTTCTTGGATACTTACACAAATAGTGAAAAATTCTACAGTCGTGTCTTGACACACTACATGTAGGTGTGTAATTGTACAATCACTCAGGGACATGTAGGTGGGGGACCACCATTTCGCACCGTAAGGCGCGTGCACCCCGGAGTAGGAAGCTTGGCTAGTCGCGGCCACTTCAAGAACACTTGGAATTTCCAGGTGTCCTGCACCCCCTATGAGTGTGCGTAGCTAGAGCGCCACTCAGGGTTCCCAAGTCCGTACGCTCCGCAAGGAGCACACATTTCTGGCAGTCACACCATAACTACTTCCATACGCCGCGACTTCCGCCAGGCCCCGAGGGGCCTGGTCTCCTTTCTTGCCCCCTACTTCGCTTCCACGAATGACAAACGCAGCTGATACAAAACGCCGTTGAGCAGGGAACTCTCTTCTTCTGTGAGGTTGCCTGCTGTCTTCTCTTGCAGTAGCCCGAGGATGTCGATGGTGTTCCGCGCTTGCACGATGTTCTTGGTGACCGTGTTGGTCTCTGGATGTGGTGCCACACCCAGATCGATGAGCGCGGTTTGGGCCAGCGAGAGCACAAAGCCAGAGAAGTCGATGTGGGGATCTGGATGCGGGCGGTGACTAAAACCCGCGCCAGCATCTGCCCCTTCGGCTTTGGGTTCAGCTTGTTTCTCAGAGCTCGCTTTTGCGTCGGGGTCGAGGACCGGGGATTTTTCTGATGAATCGTTACTATCGTTCGTCATGGGCTTTGCCCTATAGTAGTAGCCGTCTGCTGTGAACCTGGCCTTACGAGCCGTGTCGGAGCGAAAGCAATGTGCCGTTTGACACATATACACCCCCCTCGTATCATCAGGAAGTCCTTAGCGGGCACCCAACCCTCCCCATGGTGGCGTAAAAGATTGTGTCCAAAGTTGTTTGTCGAGAATTGCTCTTGAACTGTTCAAGTATGACTCGCCGACCCTCGGTCGGGCATGTTCTCTGCGTGGCGTTCGTCGTTGGGCTTTTAACGAGCTGTTCGTCGGGGGAACTGACGTACGTCTGCCTGGGCGATCATTGTACCGAGAACCCGTCTGATGCTGTCGGTGATAGCGACCAAACGATTCCCAACGATGGTGCGGTGCCCGACGGAGTGGACCCAGACGCCCCCCTCGATGATCAAGACTTCATTCCCGAAGACGGTGAATTCGGGGACCCGTGTAACAGCGATAGTGATTGCCTCAGCCAGATCTGTATCTTGGGCCTGGAAGGCATCTACATCTGCACTGAATTGTGTCGCGACAGTTGTCCGGCCTCCGGTTATGCGTGCCAGCTGATTGAAACAAGCGGCGCAGATCTCGTCCGGATTTGTTACCCGGAGGTCTACGACCTGTGCAAACCCTGCGAGCAAGACTATGAATGCGGCGGGCTTGCCGACCGTTGTCTCGAGGTGGAAGACGGCCTTCACTGCGCCGCAGACTGCTCCCGCGACGGCGAGTGTCCAGATGGCTATGACTGCCGCACCGTTGGGGACTACGAACAGTGCCTTCCGGTCGAAAACTTCTGCTCGGACTGCTTCGATCGAGATTCTGATCAATACGGAATCGGCGCGGGATGCTTGGGCGAGGACTGCAACGATCTAGATCCGACGGTGTTCGTGGGTGCCCCCGAACTCTGTGACTTCAAAGACAACAACTGCAACTTCGATATCGACGAAGACATCGATGTGACGAGCGACCCACTGAACTGCGGTGGCTGTAACCTCCCATGCCTCCTTCCCAACGCCGTGAACATCTGTGTCGAATCCCAGTGTTATATCGGTGAATGTGAACTGGGCTTTCACGATCTCGACGACGAGGTTCCCGGCTGTGAGTACGAGTGTACCGAGGACCTGTCGATAGCGGATGTACCCGATCAGGCCTTCACAGACAGCAACTGCGATGGCATCGACGGCGACGCTTCCACCTCTATTTTCGTCAATGCCCAGCACGGTCACCCCGCTGGCAACGGCACGATGAATGATCCAGTCGACAGTATCTGGCGGGGCATTGAATTGGCCGTTGCGTCTGACGGCGTGAAACCCAACGTGATAATCGCGGAGGGAACTTATACCGGTGAACCTGGCGATTCGGGGACCTTCGCCCCACTGACAATCGTCAACGAGATCAATCTCTATGGCGGCTATGATGCGATCACTTGGCAGCGCGCCCTCGACAACCTCACAATAGTTGGTGGTAGTAACGTTGCGGTGCGTGCCGACGACATCAAAGACGAGACGATCATCGCCAATCTGACGATTCAGGCCGACAGTGGTTCCTCGATTCCTGACGGCCCCGGTGAGAGTTCGATTGGGTTTCTTGCCAGCGGTTCCTCCGGTCTGGTCATCATGGACTGCATTCTCCGGGCCGGTGATGCCGGGAACGGTGATGACGGCGAAGCCGGCGCCGTCGGACGATCCGGAGAGGATGGCACACGCGGTGGCGATGGCCACGTCGACAGCAGCGGTGCCTGTCCAAGCACGGGGTCGCCTTCGAGAGGCTCGGCCGGCCCCAGCCCGTGCGCACCTGGTGGGAGTGGCGGTTCGGCAGCGCGCAGCGACAACACGGGCGGTACCGGTGGAAGTAGCGGCTCCGTAAGAGGCGGACCGGGCGGCGGTGGCGGCAGCGACAACTGGCTCAATTTCCCAGACGGGAACGGCTCGCCCGGCCAGACTGGCTGCACTGCAACCAGCGGAGCCTCCTATTGTACGACGGTGCCCGCAGTCAACGCCGGGACGCCGGGAACTGGAGGCACTGGTGTAGGATCGGTCGACGCGTCGGGCTTCTGGAGTGGGTCC
>CAZDBH010000573.1:0-4616 GCA_964503485.1 uncultured Bradymonadales bacterium
CTAAAAGCTAACGGCTGGAGTCCGGGGCGTTATACGCGACGGGCTCCTAGTTCGGAGGTTTCGGGTTTGCTGGGAACTTATGGGTTGAGGTGGATATTGGGCGCTTCAGCGGTGAGATCACCGCCACCCTCGAGGTCGAAGGTACCGCCAGAGGTCTGCTTCATCGTGCCGCCTGCGTTCCATTCCGACTTGTCGCCGGAATCGACCTGAATCGTGTTGGAGGCATCCAAGATGTAGTCTTCACATTCGAGCGTGATCTTGGTCTTGGCCTTGATCAGAATCTCGCCGGTGTCAGTTTGCAGCGTGATTTTCTTGTCCGGAACGTTGATCTCGAGGAACTGCTCGTTGTTCTGATCGTATAGCTCGATCCGTTCGCTGCCGCCCTCGTCATGCATCATCAACTCAGCGCCGCTCTTGGTTCGCAGCGAGATGTGCTCTTTGCCGTCCTCGTCACTGAAGCAGAGTAGGTGGCCGCTTCGCGTGTACCAGAAGCGGTAGTTGTTATCGCCGCCCTGCTGGTTGTTTGGTCCCTTGAGTTCCGTGTCGTCCTTTCCAGTCTTGACGCTTTGGACCATCTTATCTTGGCCGTTCCACAAGCAACCGAGCACGATTGGCTGCTGGTCGTCGCCGTTCGCGAAACCAACGATGACTTCATCGTCGACTTCTGGAAGCCAACAAGACCCCATCTCGGCTCCCGCCATCATATTGCCCACGCGAGCCCAGAACGTCGCCTGATTGTCGTGCAGACTAGGGATGAGAACTTTAACCTTGTGTTCGTCGTCCGGATTCTTGTTGTCCGTGACCTTCCCGACGTAAATACCGTAGTAGCGGCGACCTTCGGACATCTGCTCCAGATCGCCCGTCGAGTTGCCCAGAATGTCCATAATACTCATCGTTCACCACACTGTTTCGAGGTTCTGGGAAAATATAAGGTCTCTAACCCCGGTAGTCTATTGGGGGGCGGAAAAAAAGAGGAATTAGTGGCTGGATACAGCCTCTACAGTCGGCCCCAGCGGCGTCGAAGGGTCCACTCGAGGCCAAGGAAAAACGCAATAAAACCAAGCGTGTACGGCGTGTTCCACATGTCGACAATTCGTCGTCGATTGACTTGAACCGTTTCAGCCGGAGCAAATTCGAGGTCTTCGAGAACCAGGTCGTCGCCGAATTCTGCTACCTCTGTCGACGCCCCGCTCAAGGCTTCTAGCAAGTCTGGCCGCGGCAAGATATCCCTCAGCTCGCGACTCTCCATCAGAGATAGGAAGATGTCCTCGTCTGTTACCGGTCCCGTGCCCTCCAGCTCAGCTGAGGCGGCGATACTATAGGCGGCGGCTGTCTCGACGGTTAGCTCGAGATCAGCTCGGCCTCGTTCATCAGTCGTGAAGGCCTCCGAACGAATCGAGTTGTAGGTCTCCGGGGTGTCCAGGGAGTCCAGCGGTCTTTCCTGAAGCGTCCACGATCCCGTGACCCCAACGGCTGGAGAATAGTCTGGGTTGAAGACTCGAATCGTCACATTGAAGGGCTGACCCGGCATGACGGGGTCCTGCGGCGCTTCGACCGCCATCAGGCGCAGCTCTGGATCGCGAATCAACCACCGGATGGCGCTATTCCAAAACGAGGTGTAGCCGCGACTCGTTTCGCCACTACCAACGGCAGAGAAACTCCAGCGCCAGCTGGAATCGGCGGTCAATGCGAGAGAACGGCCTTGACCAACCTGCATCACGGACAGAACAGGCAGACCTGCGCCTCCTGCCGTGAGGGTGGGATGCTCCAATAGCACGGTGGCGTCGGGTTTGGCCGCGAGGACGATATTCGAACCGTCCAAAGGCGGTAACGTCTGCCAGCGACGTGTGTTCTCGGATTGGGAGAACTCCAGCTGGGTGATCGGATGATTGTGCCCGGCGTCAGACAGGACCGGACGGAACGGTTCGGGATCAATCAGAATGTCATCAGGTCCCTCCGGAGGCAGAAATACCGGAAGAATTTCGCTGATGACGGTGCCTCCATATCCCCCAGATGAGAACGACTGCTCCCCGCCTACCATCGCGAACGCACCGCCCTGTCGCACATATTCGACGATGTGAGGAAGATACCGGTACATACCGTAGGGTCGGTAGGTGAAGTTCTGGAAGATGATCAGGTCGAAGCTCCCCAACTGTTCCTCAAACAGTTCCTGGGTGGGAAACGGGATCAGTGACAGCTCATTCTGCGGCACGATCTGAAGACTCGCATCGGTTCGCAGGATGAAGAAGCTGATCAAATCGACATTGGGATTGCGTTTGAGCTGCTCGCGCAGAAAGCGTTCGTCCCAAGAGGGTCGCCCACACACTTGAAGCACGCGTATTTTGTCCCGAATCACCTTCAGTACGAAATGCGCGCTGTTGTTTTCAGCCAACAGTTCTTGAGCCAGAACGGGGAGTGTGACGGTGTAGATTTCTTTGCCAATACGCTCCGGAATGAACTCGAATGTAACGCGGTAGTCCGACACGCCGGGGACGATGGTCAGTTCTCTGATTTGCAGGACCTCGCCCTCGCGCCGGAGGGTGACAGGGAGCACCTGAGGGGAAAGCCCCAAGGCCCTGACAACGACTTCAATCGCGACGCGGTTGCGCACAAAAGCGAAGTCGTCAACCAATACCTGTTGGATTGCCAGATCGCGCACCTCATCTGATTCACCGATAGCGAGCGAGTGAATTGGGACACCGAGGTTCTCGACGAAGCGTTGTGTCTCGGCGTCTAGGTCCTCGCCGACGTGGACTCGACCTGACAAAAGTCCTGCGTCGCTGCCATCGCTGACGATCACGACGCCCCCGAGTTAACGTCTGGGGAAGAGCTCGGATACGCTCTGCAACGCCTCGAGAATCCGAGTGGACGGGCCTGTCGGACGCTCGTGTTGAAGAAGATCCGCCGCGCTTGTCGAAGCGAGCTCCTCATTGAAACTGAAGACTTGAAACCGGTGTTCCTCGTTCGGTTCGGTCAGGTAGTCGGTGGCGTCCTCGACGAAGGCCTGAGCTCTTTGCCAGCGACTCGTGTCACCCGAGTCGGGCAGTGTCATGCTGAGGGAGTCATCCACCAGAACGATGACGTTGTTCTTGATACGGGTGACGTGGCGCAGTTCCAGGGCTGGTTCGAGTAGCATCGCCAGTGCGAGAACCACAACGGACGTGCGCAACGCGATGAGCAGGACACGTCGACTTCTTCGCAGTGCCTTGAGGTCCAACCAGGTGAACACCAGGATCCCCGCCGCAGCAACCCCTAACAGCCACAGCAGTGCCGTTGGAAGACCGCCGAGGAACAGCAGGTTGGCGTCGTTGAACTCTGTGCCCAGCACTCCCAGCCCCCTCAGTCGATTCTCCACTGGCGCCTGTGCAGAATGAACGGCACATGGACCTGGTCTTCTTTGTAATCGAGGCAAAGGATGTACATGACGAGGTTGATCCCCATCCTGAACGCGAGCTCCCGTTGTCTTTCGCCACCGGGCCTGACGTCATACAGCCAGTTTCCAAAGTTGTCTCTGGCCCATGCTCCCAGTAGATCGTTGTGGCTATAGATAGCCAACAGGCGACCATCGCGTTCGCAACCCTCCATGTAGGGAGCGGTAATGGCGCGCCCTGGAGGAACATCGATCAAATAGAAGCTCTTGTAGAGCACATGCGAGCTCGCGATCCGCTCGAGAGGCGCGCTGTGGAGAATCACAGACAGCTCGCGCTGCACCGACCGGTAGAACTCACCGTCGGCCGCGTCTTCGGCTGAGTCAAAGAGGATGGTCCCGCCTGCCCGCAAATAGGTCTCGAGGTTGGAGCGCGCCCCCTCGCTCAGGGGATCAAACCCACGGTCGCCGGACCAGACCAAGAAAGGAGTGTCGAATATCGTCGGGCTATCGGGTCTCACGACC
The DNA here is from genome assembly GCA_964503485.1 of uncultured Bradymonadales bacterium. Classification (GTDB taxonomy): domain Bacteria; phylum Myxococcota_A; class Bradymonadia; order JAFGEP01; family JAFGEP01; genus CAZDBH01. The sequence continues at coordinate 3,893 of CAZDBH010000573.1, forward strand.
GGACAGCTGGCTTCAGTCAGCACACTGGTCCTGGCTTCGACTTGCTGTAGCATGCGCGGAAGACTGCTGCCTCGCTGATCCCAGCGCCCCCCATCATATTGCACGCGCCCCACCCCGAAAAAGGCGCTAGGACCGAAAGCAAACGACGCGGGTTGACTCGCCGCCGTGGCGAGACCGGCCCCTGCCAGTTGAAGAAACCGTCTTCTCTTCATTGGTCCGTCACTCGGATTGCAGTCGTTTGGGCGGTCAATCTGGTCATTCAGTCGCCCTTGAGCATTGCTTGGATCTTCGCGAAGTTGGCTTTGTTCCGTTCAACCTGTTTTGTCTCCAACGTTTGAGCCTGATCACGTTTGTCTAGAAGCTCGCTCGGAATCTCTTCCAAGAACCGCGACGGGCGCTTTGGGATTCGCTCGCCTCGCTGTGTCCGCGTGCGGGCAGATGTAAGCGTCAACCGGCGCATGGCGCGTGTCATTCCCACGTAGCACAGCCGGCGTTCTTCAGCAATCGCGGTCGGTCGGTCTGCCGACATGCGGTGAGGGAGCAGGTCCTTCTCGAATCCAACCAGATAGACGACCGGAAACTCCAGACCCTTCGAGGAATGCAGGGTGAGCAGTGTCACCCCATGGAGGTTGTCGGTGTCACTCTCAGAAGCGCGCGAATCGAGTGTGATTCGCATCAGATACGACGAAAGCGTCTCGTCACTCGACTCGCTACCCATCCCCTC
>CAZDBH010000574.1:0-4594 GCA_964503485.1 uncultured Bradymonadales bacterium
AAAGTGTTACCTATGTAACTAGACTGATCTGTTACCCATGTTTTTAGACTGGACCCTCGGTCGAACTCCCCTTTGGCGGAGCGATTTGATCTCCTGATTGAGGGATCGGTGCGTGCTGTCGGGGTTGATTCGCTTCGCTTCTTCGAACGCTGCTAGCGCTTCGGGAAGCTTCTTCTGCGCTTTCCGGACGATGCCCAGATAGAAATGAGCATCGGCGTTCTTGGGGGAGAGTGCGATCGCGTTCAAGAGTCGGTCAGCGCAATAGTCCAGTTTCGTTTCTGGTTTTGCCGTTGCCTGATGGAAGGAAATCCAGGCCTCCAGCGTGACGATCGGGGCGCTGTGCGGCAGGAGTTCCACAGCTTCATTGATGACGCTCAGGGCGTCGGACCACCTATTCTGGTTAACGAGACGCTTGGCCTCGTTGTAATACGCCTCAGCGTACCCCTTCTGACTCTGATGGCCCCCTTCGGGGCGTAGTTCGGGCGGGGCGCTGCCGCGCCGCAAATCGACTTTCATGGCCCGTTCCTTTCCGACCATCGATGAGCGCCGAAGCGATTCAATCTGAGCCTTGCGATGATCTTCTCCCATTCGGTGATCAGCCTTGCTGCGATGAATACTGAACTCGCCTCGCAGCAGTTCCACTGTAATGGTGTTGAATGCCCTCTGGACCTCTTCGTGCAGTCGGAACGCGTTGTCTTTGGCCGCCGGGGACAGCTCATCCAAGCCTGTCTGAGGTAGTCGGGCCAAGAACTTCTGGTATCCGATAGCAACTTCCGCCGTGGTGGCGGTTCGCGGCACATCCAGCAAATAGTAAGGGTCGTCGTAGGAGGAACGCTCGAGATAATCGGCGAGCGCAGCTTCCATATCACTGACCCCACCGGCCCGGGTAGCTACGGGTGCGCTCTGTGGCTGCTCGTCGAGTTCAGCGTTTCGATCGGTGTCGGCTACTCGGCCCCCATCCACTGATTCTTCGGGTGCCGCTTCAGCCTCGAGGTCTTGGGGAGTCGTGGCATCAGGGCTGGCCGCTTCCTGTTCAACCGCTGCGCTAGCGTCAGGGCATGGGGGCTGTGCTTGGGAATGACCGGCGTCATGCCCGCCGACGACTGGGTTCGCTCGGGTCAGATAGCCCTCCCTGATCTCGGGGTCGCTCCTGTCTCTCGAACGCCTGGGCAGTTGTCTCGGCGAGTCAGAAAAATCGATGATATCAGCGGCCTTCAGCGAGTACACCAGGGTGAGCAAACCCACGATGTTCCCTTTTGCCACGAGGGTGAGTTGCGAGACGGTCCGAGTGCCGTCGATCGCCTCAATCCACTCCCACTCTTGCCGGTTGGCGGGGAAAAACCGAAGAAACTCAAAGTACTTTTCGGTTTTGACGGGAAATCTGTCCAGAAGCAGTTCCAGCTCAGCCGCCAATAGGTTCGGATCCAGCGTTTGGTACAAGGCCTCGGCGATCAGCTGAATCGGGTTGAAGGCCTCCTCAGGAACCGAGCCGATCCAATCCCTTCCGCGTTCGAACCGATAGGAGCCGGTCTTGCTGCGAAAGCAGTGAAGCAAGGTGCTGTGGATCCAGTCTCTGACCGCGTGGGCAACCAACTCCTCGCTCAAAACCAACTGGCTTGCCAGCGCCTCAGGCAAGCTCTCTCCCGGCTTCAACCCCTGATGAATTCGTTCAACGTCCGCGGCTTTGAGCCACCCTCGTCGCGAAAGGTACTGAGCAAAGGACTCGGACAGCACGTTCGACTCGATGAACACCGGCACGCCGCCCTTCACGTAGATCGAGCGCTCGTCCAGTTTCAGGACCCCCGACATGCGATTGGCAAAGAGCTTCCAGAAGACTGTGGGGAGCGGAATTAGCTCGAGCTTGCCTTTGAGGTCGAAGTTGGTTCGCACGTTGGTGTCGACGCGCGCGTAGACCGCATGATCGGCGGTGGTTGCTGTTGTCCGCCTGATGTCTTTCTTTGGACGTCTCCTCTGTTGGGCCTCTGCTTTGTTGGTCCTTTCACCATTGAGCCCGACAAGTTCACTCTTCGGGGCCGGCGTCTTTGACGCAGAAACCGAGGGCTGTCCACTGGGGACAGCGTCCTTGTGCTTCTCTGCGGGGATTGCTCGGTAGAACATGCTGGGTCGGGACTTGAGGAACGACGGGAGACTGGTCCTTCTCTCGAACTCCGGACCTTCTTCGGAGCCTGCAGCCGCGCTGACCGGGGCCTCCACCGCGCCCGACAGGTCATGGCCTCCGGCATATGGGATTACGTAAGCAGCTGTCGACGTACCGCGCTGGGGCGCAAGGACGGGACTGTCTTTCTGGGTCTTCTCGTTTGCGAGCCCGAACCCAAGCTCGCCAAGCAGCTCTTCGACTGCCGCCTCGCTCACCGGGCGCTCCAGTTCATAGCAATCAAACAATAGCAGCCATTCTGGTTCGACGTCGCTGGGAACGATCAGGACAACCGGGCACTCTTCGGAGACGGTCTCTACGTGCTCCTTGAGCGCCAACGCTCCCCCGTCTGGCATATCGAAGTCGACAATGATCGCCGTGACAGGGTTGTCCTCGATATGGCGCATCGCTTCGAGAGTGCCTGAGCGCTGGCGCAGAGCGATTCCTCGACGGTCGAAGACATCCCTGACAGTTTGACCTGCCTGGTCATCATGGCCGACAAAGAGTGCATGCGCTGTCTGCAAAGCCCCTCCCTCGAACTCCGATACTTAATCGTTGGTGCAACTTCATTAGTATCGGATATTTGAAGAAAAAATGAAGTTACTGGCTGTTTTGCGTCATTTTTGGGTGGAGGCTAGAACATCACAGAAAGGCAGGTCAGAGCGCCGTCAGCCTTCCTGAATTCGGACATCCCCAACACGATGGGGGCCAGATCTAGGCTGTGCGCGAGTGACTCCAGGGCTGGATTGCCCTCGGAAAGAAGAATCCACCGGTCCTGGCCCCCATCGCCCGACAATACGTTGGCAGAGTAGGGATCCGAGCCCGGTAGGGGGACGATGCCGGTGTTACCAAAAGAACGCTTCGGTACTGTGTCTTCTGCCAACAGCACGCCATCCGCCATGCGCGAACACACGCTCTTGAGGTGCAGTGTTTCGGGGGGGATCGGAATGGGCACGATCGAAAATCCCAGCGGTCCGAACGTCGACTCCAGGGTCTTGACCCCGTCGAGGTTTGTGCGGTTGCCGTAGCCGACGAACAGGGTCTTTCCGATCCGGAGGACATCTCCGCCGTCGAGCGTGGCCGGCGCAGCTGTGTCTACCGTCGTCAGGCCGAACCCGCCGAGGGCGCTTCGCACAGCGTCCGCTTCGCCGCGGCGGCTCAGCTGGGCTGACCTGGTTATCAATGCAAGCTCGTCCGCGACTACGACCTGATCTTCAACGAAACAGCAATCGGGAAATCGGATATCTGGCTGCAGCTCGAGGACTTCGATACCGCACCCTCTGAGCGCTTCGACATAGCGGGTGTGCTGCTGTCGAGCGAGCGCGACATCGATAGTCGAAGCGCTGCCAGAAGCGGATATCGCCTGATCGAAGCTGGTTGGCGGGGCACAGGTCAGCGCTCGCACGACTCAGATCTCCGAGACCGATCCGTCGGCGCGACCGAGCAGCAAAATGTCTGCCGGTCTTCGAGCGAACAGGCCATTGGTGACGACACCGGGAATCTGATTGATGGTGCGCTCCAGGCCCACTGGGTCACTGATCGTCAGGCCGTGAACGTCGATGATCACGTTTCCGTTGTCGGTGGTGAATCCTTCGCGCAGCTTCGGATCGCCGCCCAGGGCCAAGAGAGACCGTTGGATCTGGCCCGCAGCCATGGGAATCACCTCGATAGGGAGGGGAAAAGCACCGAGTTGCTCGACCAGTTTTGACTCGTCGGCGATGCAGATAAAACGGATCGAGGCCTCTGCGACGATCTTCTCCCGAGTCAGTGCTCCCCCACCGCCCTTGATGAGGCAGCGGGACCCATCGGCCTCATCGGCCCCATCGACGTAGCAGGAGATACCCTCGATCTCATTGAGATCGACGACAGTGATGCCGTTCGCTTCGAGACGATCGGCCGACCGGATCGAGCTAGCTACCGCCCTCGGAAAGTCCTCTCGGCGCTCACCCAGAGCGTCGATGAAGTGGTTGGCGGTCGAGCCCGTTCCGACTCCCACCAGTTCGCCGACGGGAAGGTGCGCGACAGCGGCACGCGCCGCAGCGCGCTTCATATCATTCGGTGTCGTCACTTGAGAGCTTCTCCCCATCAACGAGTACGAAGTACTTCCTCACGTGCTCTGCGAAGTGTCGCAGCTCCTCGAGCTCCATGCCGGAGTAGGGGTCGTGGCGACAATCGAGGACATCGGTCCAGCCACCCACCTGGGGTGGGAATTCGAGGTCCCCCATTGTTCCTGAAATCGGTCCCAGGTTCCGGCCTGTTTCTACTTCCACGAGATAGTGTTCAGTTTGATCGCTCATGGCATCGGTTTACCAGAGTGCCCGGTGGGCTTCAATCGTTCTGGTTTGCCCCGAAATGACCACCCTGGGCGGAGTCGTGTCGCGGTTGTCTAGGAGCCCGTCGCGTATAACGCCCCGGACTCCAGCCGTTAGCTTTTAGCGG
>CAZDBH010000575.1:0-4590 GCA_964503485.1 uncultured Bradymonadales bacterium
CCGCTAAAAGCTAACGGCTGGAGTCCGGGGCGTTATACGCGACGGGCTCCTAGGAATCGTGGGTCTGAATCGAAACGGTGCCCGTGTGTGGATCGATCGACGGGTAGTGCTGAATCCGATTGTAGGACAGCCGCCAGGCTTGCTGAATGACCCACGAAACACTCCTGTCTTGACGCTCCGCCTCTTCCTGAGCTTGGTCGAGAACTTCCTTCGGGAAATAGAGTGTCATCTTCACCTTCGCCGCCATACTAGCCTCCTTCCTTGGAACACACGCGCATCCCTGTCGTCGTAAAACCTACATTGTGGGTAATAAACGTACCCGAGCCGCAAAGCAAATTTTCGGGATCTTTTTGTTTCTGAAAAGAGCGGGGTGCTCAGTTGGAGGAGGCGTTCCAGGAGCCCGTCGGGTGCTCGAGGTCGAACGCATCGTGGAGCACCTGAACCGCCTTTTCGACTTGGTCCTGGGCGATGACACATGACACCTTGATCTCGGACGTGCTGATCATGTCGATGTTGATTCCGGCCTTTCCGAGGACAGTGAACATCCGTGTGGCCACACCGGCGTGGGAGCGCATCCCGACGCCTACGATGCTGACTTTGGCTACCTTCGTGTCACCCTCCACGATACCGGCGCCGATCTTCTCTGCGACGTCGCGGACGATGATCATCGCCGCCTCGTAGTCGGCTATCGGGACTGTGAATGTGACGTCGGTCGAACCGGCCGCGGAAACGTTCTGGATGATTACGTCGACGACAATATTCGATTCCGCGAGCGGCTCGAAAATCGAGGCTGCGCGACCCGGTTCATCAGGGACACCTCTGACCGAAATTTTGGCTTCATTGGCATCGTGGGCGACTGCGGCAACTAAGACAGATTCCATATCGGGTGTTTCCTCGAGAATCATGGTGCCCGGATCATCGCCAAAGCTGGAGCGGACACATAGCTTTACGCCAAATTTTTGAGACAATGCAACGCTGCGAATTTGCAGGACTTTCGCGCCCAGTGAGGCAAGCTCCAGCATCTCCTCGTATGAGACGGTGTCGAGCTTCCTAGCGTTAGGGCAGATGCGCGGGTCGGCGGTGTAAACGCCGTTGACATCGGTCAGAATCTCGCACACGTCGGCCTTGATCGCTGCGGCTACGGCGACTGCCGATGTATCGCTGCCACCTCGGCCAAGGGTGGTGATGTTGCCGCTGTCGTCGATGCCTTGAAATCCCGCCACAACGGCGACTCGGTCCGCGTTGATGGCGTCGAAGACGGCCGAAGCGTCGATGTCTTTGATTCGGGCCTTTCTGAAGGACGAATCGGTCTTGATGCGCACCTGGTGACCGAGAAAACTCGATGCCGGTACGCCGAGCCGGTTCAACTCGATTGAGAGCAGTGCGGAGGTCACCTGTTCGCCGGTGGCAAGCAAGACATCAAGCTCTCGATCATGAGGAAACTCGGTCAGGCCGTGAGCCAGAGCGATCAGTTTGTCGGTCTGACCGGCCATCGCGGACACGATAACAACCAGCGAATCACCGGCCTTTTTGCGCGCTGCGCATCGTTTTGCGACAGCGCGAATTCGCTCGAGATTTGCGACGCTAGTGCCGCCGTATTTCTGAACAACGAGCATGTTGCACCTCGTTAAGCTATCTGACGTAGCTATAGCCCAAACACGGTCATTAGGACCAGGACGTCGTTTGCCAAAACTGACACGATTGGGATCTGAGTTTATTGATTCTCTGACCGGTCCAGCACACGCTGAATTCGGTTGATGTGATGGAGCGCTCTTCCGGCACTGCGGTGATAGGGGAAAGTCGATCGGAAGGCCCGAAAGCCCTCGATAGCTTCACCCAGCCGTCCAGTGCTCTCCAGATCGAGGGCCCGATAGTAGACGGCTGTAGCGCTGTGGGCCTCGTCCAGCTCTTGAGAGGCCAAGGCTGCGTCAAGGTAATGAAGCGATCCCTGGAAATCTTCCAACTCGTGCAGAGCCAGGCCCAGATTGATGTGAAGTTCGGGCGCCCACGGGGTCAACTCGAGGTGCCCCAGGCTGTCTAAGTAAGAGTCGCGAGCCTCGGACCAGGCTTCGGATTGGGAGTATCCCAAGCCCTCTCGGTAGGCTTCGTCAGCCAGCTGATAAATGATGGCATCTACCCGATCGCGAAGCAGCTCCAACACCGTTCGGTCGGTGAGTTGGCCCTGAATGCCAGTGAACTGTTCGACCACCTCGGCTCGCCGCCCGCTCTGCAGAAGTTCGAAGAAGGCGTAGGCTCGCTCCTCGGACTCCCGCCGACGTTGCAGCTCGGCTTGGGTCGCATCGAGTTGGGTTTGAAGCTGCCCGTTGCGCGCTTGGAAGTGCTCGACCTCACGCTCGTACGACGACGTGCGCGCATTGAAGACCATGAAGAGGCCGGTGAAAATCAAGACACTGAACACCACGTACGCCACAGATGAGTTGAAAACGGCGCGCCGCTGATAGGCCTCCTGTCCCTTGGCAATCTGCTTGATATCGGCACCCAGGTTCTTGACCAGGTTATCCGTCTTGATGGCGAGATTACGGGCTTCGATGAGCTCCCTGTGAAGCTCGTCTAGGTTGGAGGGGGTCTTGTCGTCTGCGTTCTTCTTCTGGGCCATCGTCGCTGTTAGGAATCACTGGTGTCGGCTTCATACCGCTCACCTGTTTCGGGGTCGTAAATATCGCCAGCTGCCACGGCCTGAGTCAGAGACACAACAACAATCGCGATGGTGGCAGCGGCGATGAGTCCACAGATCGCGTAGAGGACGTGAGTCCAACGCAGAGCGCGCTCTGGGGATTCGAGGTTTGACATTTCGCAGGTCCGGCTACGCGTCCGACATACACGTCGTGGCGCTGATAGTACGAGATGCGGTCTGTATCAGATGGAGCCGAGTGGCGCAATTAATACCTACCCAAGCAGCTCGTAGGAGGCCCTGCCACTCAAGTGTACCCATTCCACTGCAAGAGGGTCTATTCGGCGGCTGCAGCTTCGTCGTCGGCGCCGATGGCGATGGTGTAGCGGACACGGAACTGGTCGCCAGGTCTGGGCTCGTGCCCGGTCGTGAATTCGATTCCGATGTTGTTGGCACAGCTGGCGGCCTCGTAGTTCACGAGGTAGGCGGCGGTGTCACCGGTCTCCGGTCCCGCGAGCTCTTCCCACTGACCGCTGTCGTCGTCGTAGGTCTCGACCGCCAGGTCAAAGTCGGAGCAGACCCGAATGCCAACTCCAGGTTCCCCGCGGTCTTCACAGGTCTCTCCAGTCGAGCAGTCGAGGTCGATCTCGCAGGTCGGGGGACGCCGTCTCAGGCACTTGGTCGCCAAGTTGGCTCGAATGACACGAGTAATCTGGTCGAGGGCGACCTGGAACGAGTCGTGGCAGATATCAGCACCGATACCCCGATCGCCGAAGGAGTTGATGAAGTCGGCGTAACGATAGCCAGAGAAGGCCGTTCCACGCTCTGAATTCGAGCAGCTCGGCTGCGGTTCGTCGGGCCGCTCGGGGCGCACCCCGTTGTCAGGGCCGATGATGCCGGCCACCAGAAGTCGATCGCCGTCTGCCGTCCCCTGAACGGTCTTGACGAAGTCGACGAATGTGCTGACCGGGACGAGATCGTCTCGGAGCCACTCACACTCAGCATTCTGAATCAGCTCGAGAGCGCCACCGTGAGAGCAGTCGTTCTCGTCGGTGACGAAGATGATCGCCAACCAGGCGTCATCGCGACGAAAACCCGAGTTGATTGTGTCGAGCGACGACACCGAAAGGGCCTGTCGCATCGTATCCAAGCCACGCTCGAAGCCCGCCTCGCCCGACACGGTGCCGACGGTGGCGATACATCTGAAGTCCGATTGAAGCGACTCGATATCGAGCCCTGCGTTCGGGTTGTTCGCGTCCAACTGGTAGCTCGTGCTCGACAGGACGGGACCGGTGACGTCGCCGCATGTGAGCGGTTCAGCAGTATCCGAGCAGTCCGGTCCAATCGGGCCTGGACGATCCCGGAAGACACCCGGTGACGAGCTCATATCAGTCGTAATCACCGCCAGTCGGAAGTCGGCGTTGATGTCGGCAAGACCGTTGATGAAGGTCTGGAAATTGGCAGTGAGGGCGTCTTGCTCCTCACACATCGAGTTTGAGTTGTCGATGACCCACAAGATGTCGATCTTGTTTGTTTCGGTCTGAGTGGTCGCGTCGTGGATTTCGACTTCGATCGCCTTGTCGAGCGGGACGAGGCCGTGATCATTGCAGGCCAACGTAGCCAGAAACGCGACAAGCAGCCAGAAGGCAATTCTAGGTGTGACAGTGGACCGGTTCAAAAGAGCACCTCGTTCACGGATTTGGCGGGAGCAAATCGGGCTTCATCGGCCGATCAACACCACACCTCTGTTGCTGACCTCATCTGGTCGCCGACGCGAAGTTTAGTTCAATCCTCACCCTTTTAAAAGCTGCACCGCGTAGTGGCAACCCTCGGGACGGAAATAAAGATGCAGCTAAGGAGGGCCCGGCTGGGGGAAAGTGTAGATCTGGAAGAGGGCGAACGGTCTATCAAAGCCGAAATGGAAAATGAGTGAGGCCAGGAAGAACAGAACAAAATAC
>CAZDBH010000576.1:0-4586 GCA_964503485.1 uncultured Bradymonadales bacterium
AAACCCAGGTGACCGCAGGAGTCGCTACCTCGGGGCTGGGCGTTTACGGTCCTAGCCCACGGCTCCCCCCTCAGGCCACCTCGCGCCTCGTTACCCAGAGCGCGGTGAAATAGAATGCAACCGGCGCAGCGAGCCAGATGAGCTGAGGAATCAGGGTTATCGAACCGTGGCCAATTTTGAAGAGGACCGGATTGTAGGCCTTGTCGGCGAAGGTCCAGGCACCGACGGTGGTAGCTGACACCTCGACAGCCAACTCAGAGAGTTGGCCCCAGACCATCATCACGCCGAGTTCCCGCCAGCTGAAACGCTGCAATATCGGAGTCGTACACAGCTTCACCGTCAGCCAGTAGCCGGCGAGAAACAGGCCACCGTCCCACAGTGTGTGAAGCAGCGGATGCAAGATGGGGTGACCTGGAAACTCCGTCACGAGCCGGATGAAGGGCTCTGTCTGGAACTCTGGACCCGATAGGTAGATGGGAATCTCCCAGGTCAACCCGATGAGGCAGCCCAGCCAATAGAGCTTCCAGATCGCCGCGCTGAAAACCCCTTTTCGGTAGCCGATATAGAAGAAGATCGGCAGCGAGAGCGCCACGATGACGTCTGCGATGTAGTAGAAAGTGATCATGTCGAATTCCACGCATTCGAGAGTTGCGGCCCCTCCCCGCGCCCTCTTTGTGTGGGGCCGCCAGCGCCTTGACGCACCCGCACTCCGGTGTACAGTACCCCCCGAATCGATAAACAGACAACTCGTTAAGGAGCTAATCGTGATGGGTTCTAGACGACTTTCGCTTCTCGGCACCATCGTACTCGTCCTCGTACCGACTGGCTGTAAGAACGACTGCGAAAAGGCGGTTGCTCTGCTGGATAGCTGCTTCGACAGCTACTGCAGTGAGCACGCTGAGGGGGGATCGTGCGACGACCAGCTTCGGGAGTCGCTTCACGATCAGCTGGCCGCCGGATTCGGTGATTGTGGCGAAGACGGTGCCGAAGCCGCCGAGGAGATACTGGCCGGTGGTTGCGACCAACTGAACCCGATATTTGCGCTGACGAACGCATTCCATACGCCGGGAGAAGACCCGAACGTGACAATTCGAGTTGGGGAACCGACGGCAAACGCGATCGACATCGGCGGCCGCCAGGTTTCCGCCCAGGAGTGCGAGATCGACGGGGGCCTACTCGGTCATTGGAGCAATTTGTCGACCTCTCCACTTCAGATTGCACCCGACGGGACCTTCTACATCTTACATGGAGACGGCGCAGTACGAGCCTATGACACTGTGCCCGGAGCCACGTGTGGACTCCAGATTCGCAGTTCCTTCGGCGAAAATGGTGTCCTTCGGCTCGAGGACGAGATCAACAGCCTTTCGGTGGACCAGAACTCGGTCCTGCACCTGGGGACGAGGGGGCACACCATCCAGATTGTCGGCGGCGAGTCCGGGGCCTCTTGTACTCTGCCTGGACACGTCCGATGGCACTTTGCAGCCGCCCCGGATGGCACTTGGGGCATTACGGTAGCCCAGGCTCGTCGGGCTACCTTCGGCTCGCCCGACTGCGAGGTGGAGTCCCCCTCAGCCCTGGCAGCATTTCGCGACCAGGTCTCGGCTGTAACCATCACATCCGACCGCATTTGGGTGGGCGTCCAGGCCCACAGCGATGCCGATCCATTGCCCAAGCAGGTTGTCGGCTACGATCACCAGAACAACGAACTCGTGCGATTCGGAGGTTCGGAGCCACTGGCCGACGATGGTTTCGGCACTATCGATCTCATCGCCCCCTGCGGAGACAACCTTTGCGTTGTCGAAAAAGCCTTTGGCGAGGTCAACGTATGGTCGACTGAGGGTGAGTTGATCGGAGTGATTGATGTTGTCGATTTGGTAGGGATACGGCGTGTCAGCCCGCATGGCTTCGCGACCGCCCCAGACGGAGCGAACTATCTGCTCCTGTGGGAACAGGGGGGTGAGAACGTCGGGCACCTGTTTCGAGTGGCCGGGTTGTGAGAGAGGGGAACTGATCGCGATGTTTGGGTTGCGTGGGGCTTGCCCGATCCGGTTCCTACGGCCACAACCTCACTCGAACGCTGTACCTAGATTACGCGTCCAAACTGCAGTACGACGTCCACGGCTCGAAGTGTGAAGAAACTCTGACAGACTGATTCCACAAACTGGCCTGTGCCCACCACCCGAGTCCTTCGGCTCATGCCACGAGCTGTAAACGCTGGTCATCCCCGACAAACAGAAGCCCATTGCGAATCGCTGCACAGTGATTAGCTTGTCGGACCATGAGTGACCTCGTTCCAACAAAGCCCCGTCCCGATGCGCTCGACAAACCGATCGTGAACCGCGCACGCATGTCTTTATCTATCGAGCGACCGGAGGGATTCTCGGTTACAAACTGCGAGCCGGTTCGGCCTTCCCGTGGGGACTTCCGGTCTGTTTGTTGACGACCACGGGGCGGAAGAGCGGGAAACAGCGCATCTCGCCACTACTGTTTCTTCCCGAGGGTGACAGCGTGTTGATCGTTGCGTCCGTGGGCGGACTACCCAAGAACCCTGCCTGGTTTCACAACATAAAAGCCAACCCTGAAGTGAAGCTCCAGATTCGATGGCGAAAGCGGACGATGAAGGCCCGCATCGCAACACCGGAAGAGCGGGAGGAGTACTGGCCCAAGCTGGTTGCCCACTACAACGACTTCGCGAGCTACCAGTCCTGGACAAAACGGACCATTCCCGTGGTCGTGCTCGATCCGGTCTGATTCTGCCTGCATCCTGAACGCCATCTGGGGTTCGACACTCCACCACGACTTCGGACAGGTAAACCCTCAGCCTCTGCTTCGAGGGATTTACTGGCCCCCCGGTGGGGGCGAGCGAAGCGAGGGGGGGAACTTCCGAACCCAGAGCTCTTCTAGCGCCCGGTAACCCCAGGACTACGACCCCACCCACCTCGGCTTTGCAACCTCCGGATTTTCGAAGGACAATCCGCCCGAGACATGCTACCTGACCTACACCAATTCAACTGAGATCGAGCTAGTTGCCATGTCTGAATCCCGCAATGTTCTCCGCTTTCGTATCACCGTGTTCGGTGTCTTGTTTTTGTCCCTTCACCTCGTCACCGGTTGCGCCGACGAGACGACTCCGCCCCAGTCGAATGACACGACTACGGCCGACGTCGAGGACGAGCCGACTCCCGACGTAGTCGACGAACCTGAGGATGATGGCAGCTATCAGGTGGTTGATGCGGTTCCCGAAATGGAACCAGACATCCCTGACGAGCCCGATGAAACCGAGATAGACGAGGCCGACGTCGTTGTTCCCGAGGACTGCGACGACGGCGAAGACAACGACGGAGACGGACGTACCGATTGTCACGACTCCGACTGCTACGACGTGGCTGCCTGCGAGGGCGTCCCGCCCGCGCCATGGATTGAGCCGCGCATGTGGCGTCGGACCTGGGGCGACGAGTTCAACGGCCCAGAACCGGGTCAGGAGGACTGCTACAACGCCGAAACCTCGCCGCCGCAATGCTTGGTGCTGTACTGGGACAACGAAGACTGCGGGGACAGCGTCGCCGACGGGTTGGAGGGACTGAACACGTGCAACTGGTCGGCCTTCGATCTCTACAACTGGATGGACAACAAGAAGCCGATCGGCGAGGGCGTGAACAACTTCGACCCCGAGATGGTATCCGTGTCGGGGGGCACGCTGATTCTGCGGTCCGAAGCGGTACTGCCCGACGGGGGACTCGAGGGTGGCTGGAGCATCAGCAGAGTGATGGAAGAATACGACTGCGGCGTCCCGCCTGAGGAGGGCTTCACAATCAGCACCGACTGCCCGATTCGTTCCGGAGCGGTCTGGAGCAAGACGATCGACCCCTTGCCCGGCCTCGCCCAAACCTACGGGCGCTTTGAGATTCGGGCGAGACTGCCGGTGGGTCCGGGGTCATGGCCCGCTCACTGGATGCTGCCGCAGGAGGGTCCGTGGCCAGGCGACGGCGAAATCGACATAATGGAAGCAGTTAACTTCCAGCCCGAATTTGAGCCGCACGTCGTTGGCGCTAACTTTCATGACGGGGTGACCGTCAACATCGAGGGTGAGGAGGTCAACACGCACATGAGTGTGGGGTCGATGGAGCAGGACATGACCATCAGCCAGCAGCGCGACGAATACCACATCTATTCGGTGGAGTGGGACGCTGAAACACTGCGCTTCTACGTCGACCACCTCCTCATCGGGACTGTCGAGGAAGGTACGATGCTGCCGAACAGAAACCTCGCGAACGACGAACCTGTCGGGAACTACCCGCTCGAAATCCCGGATGAACCATTTCACATGATTCTCAACTCTACCGTGGCTGCCTTCGGTGCAAACGACTATCCCGATCCTCGGACCTTCGCTGCGCAGCACCACTACATCGACTTCGTGAGGGCATGGGAGTTGTGCGAAAGCGAAGAGGATTTCTGCCCAGACGGTGGTGACTTCGAGGGTTCGAGCTGTCGGATGGGAGCGGTGCCCGATCGAGAGGATGTCTTCGTCTACCAGGGTGACCTCGTGTACCCAGCCGAAGCCGGCGCCAGGCCTTGCCCGGACGGGG
>CAZDBH010000577.1:0-4581 GCA_964503485.1 uncultured Bradymonadales bacterium
CTAAAAGCCAATGGCGGAGCCTGGAGCGCTATGCGCGACAGGCTCCTAGTGCAGATTTTCGTCGACCGCGGTTTGGACGGAGAATTCGAAGAGTCGCTGAACGCCGTGGCCGACGATAGCGGGCACTTTGGAATCAGTGTCACTCTGGCCGGTCCAGCCAACTTTCTCGTGTCAGCTCGCGGCGAGACCGAGACCGCGTCCTCTGCAGTCGCGGTCGCCCCGCAGCAGTTCGCGACCTCGCCCCCGGGTCGGATGACCGAAATCGACTTTCTACTCGATCAGCGGCGGGGCCTAGAATGTGCTGACGGGGCATGTGCTCTGGAAGACGGCTCCCTCTCGGTTTCCAGTGAACCGACTGGTGTGGGTAGGCTGCTGGGGGTGGTCATTGACCCGAGCGTCGCGGCAGATCGGGTGCCAGTCAGCGTCAACAACAGGTCACACCGCTCTCTTGTCTATTCCGCTCTCGAGGCTCGTACGCCTGAAGGCGATCCGGTGGGTTCATTTGACTCTCCAATCGAGGTGTGCGCGGCAGTTCCCGCCGGTACCCACGCGTTGGCCACCGATACAGCGCCGGTCAGCGGCGACATTGATGTCGACATCTGGTCGTGGGACGAGACCAGGGGGATTTGGGTTCCAGAAGGCGTATCGGTGCTTTCGGATCTCGGGGGCACGCCAATCCCCGAAGGCGACCTGGATGCGATTCGTTCGGGTGACTATGCGGGGAATCTGCAGGTGTGCTCCAATATGAGTTCGCCTGGGCAAAGACTGGTGGCCCTAGGGAAGTCGCTCGGCGACTGTCTCGTCGGTGTCGCGCCGGTGGCCGGTATGGAGGGCGCTATCGTCACGGCGTACGACGGCGAGGATGGAGGTCGACTAAGGCCTCAGGTCGTCGACGAGACGAACGCGTTCACGATCGCGCTGCCCGACACCAGCACCGTTCGCTTACAGCTGGTCCACGGCACGTCGAGGTACTCCACGCCGGTCCTCACTGTTGCGGACATCGCAATGGGAGACACCTGCCGGGAGCTCGGGGACCTATTCACGGAAGACAGCCGCACGATTTGCGAGATTTCGGGCACAGTCGTGGATAGCTCGGGCGACGTGGTGTCCGGAGCAGCTGTCGAAGCACGCGATATCCTGCTGTCGAACGACGAACTAGAAGTTGTTTGCGGAGCGAACCCTCCCACCAACTGTCTCTTCAACGGTGGAAACGGCAACTGCGACATCTGCAACAACACAAACGGCGCGGGGAGCTTCACACTGCGGGTTCCACTGGTGACGTCGATGCAAATCCACGCCCGGTTGCTGGTCGACAAAGCGGGTGGCTTTGGGCAAGCGACTTTGACGGGTTGCCCAACAGATCCCATCACGCTGGTGTTGGCTGAGCAGATCACAAAAGTGAACATCAGCGTTGGTATGACAGGATTTCCCCCCGAAATCGACTGGTCACCGGCAGAGGGTGTCGATGAGATCGTCTTCTTCAACACGAGCGG
The DNA here is from genome assembly GCA_964503485.1 of uncultured Bradymonadales bacterium. Classification (GTDB taxonomy): domain Bacteria; phylum Myxococcota_A; class Bradymonadia; order JAFGEP01; family JAFGEP01; genus CAZDBH01. The sequence goes on from CAZDBH010000577.1 coordinate 1,494, forward strand.
CGATGTCGCGTGGTGGATTACCAGCGCGACAAGTACCGGTATGGGTAACCCACTCGACTACGGGGTCGTCCCGGGCGACGCGGCTCAGCGATACCCCGAGGGCACGCCGGGTCCCCTTCCCACACCAACGTTCGAGGATATCTTCCTGATCGACCACTACGAGGAAGGGCGCGGAAGGGTGCTGGGGTGCAACGACCATCCAAACGGCAGCCGGTGTCCGTATTGGCTCTCGACCAGCTTCGATTGATCGAAGCGCGGTAGCAGTCTCCGACTGTATCGGGTATTTTCAAAAACGACGCACGACATGATTCGGCAACCGAAGTCACCTCGCGCTTCGTTCGACGGCAACGCACTCGACGGAGAGACTGATCGAGCCCCAAGTTCACACCCCGTTCCCGCTCGGACCGTTCGAACTCGATAAGCCGTTGGGAAGCGGCGGAATGGGCGAGGTCTGGTCTGGTGTACACCGGGCTGAGGGCGTCCCGGTCGCCGTCAAGGTCATCGCTGAGGAACACACCGAAAAGCCCCGCTTTCTCGAGTTGTTTCAGAACGAAGCGCTCGCAGTAGCCAGACTGAACCACCCTGGAATCGTCATGGTCCTTGACCACGGCGCTGTTTCCAGAGAGTCAGCTCGGGCATCTAAAGGACGGATCAGCGAGGGCAGTCCCTATCTGGTTATGGAAATGCTCTCTGGCGGCACCGTTGGGGGCGGTCGGTTGCCCGCCGATTGGGCCACAATGCGCCGAACATTGCTCGAGATTCTGGACGCCCTCGCATACGCCCACGCCCGAGGCGTTTTGCACTTGGATCTCAAGCCCAGCAACCTGATGTTGGGGGCTGGGGACGATCTGCGTCCAGGTCTCAAACTTATCGATTTCGGATTGGCGGAAATGGCTCGCCTCGATCAAGTCGAGACCGGTTCGATGATGGGTGGGACGCCAGGCTACCAGGCGCCCGAGCAGATCGTGAGTTGGCGTCGCAGAGACCGGGGGCCTTGGACAGACCTATACTCCCTCGGTTGCAGTGCTTTCCGGCTCGTGACCGGCCAGTTGCCGTACACGGGAGATTCCGCCGAGGAAATCGTCAAAGCCCATCTGATTACTCCGCTACCGGAGATGATCCCACTCTACGAAGTACCCGAGGGACTGGCAGGGTGGGTCGAACGCTTGATGGCGAAGGACATTTCTCGGCGCTTTCTTCGAGCCGCCGATGCTGCTCACGCCCTGGAACACCTCGAGTCCCAGAGTTGGCTTCCAGCCCATGAAGCGCTTTGGCACTCGCTGACACCGGAATCGGTAGCGACAGTCGTCACGCAGCCCGACACACCACACCTCCAGGTTGACGTGACGCCGTGGGAGGACCTGCCCATCGTGCCGAGGGATCGCGATCTGAGTTCGTTGCCGCACGTACCGTCGAGCTGGAAGCGCCCAACTGTCCCGTTTCCCGCTCAGCTCAAAGGTGCGGGTTTGGGGCTCTTCGGCCTGCGCCAGCCGGTATTCGTTGGGCGGGACACACAGCGTGACCAGATCTGGCGCAACCTGAAAACGGTGCACGACAGAGGGGCAGCCGGTGCCGTGCTCATCAGGGGACCGGTCGGTGTGGGAAAGAGCCGCCTGGTCGAGTGGATCAGTGAGCGAGCTCACGAGGTGGGCGCCGCCGACGTTCTACACGCCGTATACCATCGGTCGCCCAACGATGTTGATGGGCTTGGGCCCATGGTGGGGCGTTTCCTGAACGCGACAGGTCTGACCGGACTTCGGCTGCATGAGCGTCTGGAGCGACGGTTGACGGAGTGTGGGGCCCGAGACTCGTACGAATGGCGCGGCCTGGCGGAGTTGATCCAGCCAAGCGAGTTCGTAGGTGAACATCAAGCAGTTCGCTTCCACAGGCCTGCGGAGCGCCACGCCCTGCTGTATCAAGTGTTGCGGCGCATTGGTAGTCGACCTCTGCTGGTTTGGATCGATGACGCCTCACGAACGGCTGAGAGTTTGAGATTTGTGCTCCACGTGCTTCAAGCTCAGGCTGAGACACCACATCCAGTGCTGTTTGTTATCACTGCCCGCGACGACGTTCCCAACAGCTCAGCGATTGCTTCGTTGTTGACGCAAGTCGCCGAACACGAACGGGTCGAGACGTGCCACCTCGAGCCGCTCACCAGTGAGCAACACGGCACGCTTCTCGACAGCCTGTTGGGGTTAACGCCCACCCTGCGAACGCGCCTAGCGGAACGGGCAGGTGGCACCCCTCTGTTTGCTGTCGAACTACTCGCGGATTGGGTACGAAGTGGAAGGCTTCAAGCGGGCGAAGACGGCTTCTTCACCGAAGGAAGCGAACCGCTCTCGCTTCCAGACGATATTCACCAGGTCTGGTTGGACCGGATCAAACACATCTCAGAGGCAGCCTGTCCCGATTCTCCCGAGGTGGTCGGCCATTGCCTCGAAGTGGCCGCAGCGCTGGGAGGCGTGGTCCAACGCGACGAATGGGAATCGTGCTGCGTGCGAATCGGTCACCCGATTCCGCCGGGTCTTGTGGAAACGCTCCTGAGGAGTCACCTAGCGATCCCCACCGATCAGGGCTACCAGTTCGCCCATGGACTGTTCGTCGAGAGTCTCGAACGGCAAGCCAGACACCATTCCCGGTGGAGGGAGATCAATGCCGGTTGCGCAGAGGTGCTGCGAGCACTCACCGGCGACGAACATCCTCAAAACGGTGAGCGAATCGGTCGTCACCTGCTCAATGCGGACCAGATCGAAGCCGGAATCGATGTTCTGTTCACCGCTGTCGAACACGCTACCGCTCGCAGCGACTACGACAAGGCTCACGAACAGCTTGACCGCGTTGCGGAGTGTCTAGGTGAGGCCACGCTCGCCCAACAGGTGACCATATGGCTACATCGTTCGACCATTCGGCTGCTCGAGGGCGACTTCGCCGGCGCCGAGGCCGACGCGGAGCGCGCTGTCGCCGAAGCCACACAGAATGACGTTCTGCTCTCCAATGCCCAGTTCAGATTGGGTGACGTGCTCAAAGACCGAGGTCGTCTCGACGAGGCTTCAGCTCTCATGACTCAGGCCGTACAGGGACTTCGATC
>CAZDBH010000578.1:0-4571 GCA_964503485.1 uncultured Bradymonadales bacterium
GAATGTTATTCATCTTCTCGAAGTCGAGCATGGACCTCGCGAGGAATTGGTTCATCCTGGAGATCTCGCCGCTTGTCACCCCAGCCTTGCGAAGCGCCTCGTGCGAGAGAGAGATCTGGGAGTAGGTCGCGTAAACGCGCTCGAAACTCTCCTGGGATCGGCCTACGCCCTCGGTGAAGTGGTCGCTGATCGCGTCGAATAGCTCCTTTACCAACTCCTGTTTGCGACCAGTATGTTCGGCGGTGTCGTCCATCGGAGGCCAATCTCGATGAGCGTAGTACAACGCAATCGCGCTCGCCTTCACCCCGCCGAAGTAGCGCAGCACCTCTTCGCGCCGTCGGTAGGCCGCGTTGATTGAAAACACGATCGGAAACACAACGGCGAGGCCAATCAGCCCAGCGGGTACATTTGCTTGCCACCCAGCCTGGAGGCATATGAAAGTCGAAATGACGGCAAGAGAAACGACGCCCCAAGTCCGTCTTTCGATAACCTCGAAGAAGTGTTTGAGAGTCGTTCTGTAGTTCCGAGCCATCTCAGTTCTCGATTCACCGGGCGGCTAAGGCAGCGCGAATCTCCTCAACCGTCAGCCGCTCGATGGCTTTGTGAGTACTCAATGTTAGGCTTGCAAGCTCGTTGCGGCCTAACACAACGCAGTCTGACGGAGGAGTCCCCATCAGAATGCCGTCTGTAATCTCGTTGTTGACTGGAGCTGAGTATCGCATACGCCGGGTCGGGTAGACCATGGCCCAGCCGGCAGGCCCGCGAACAACAGCTATCTTGTCGAAATTACACAAAAATCTAAGATAATCGTTCGAGAGCGAATCGGTGACTAGCTCAAATGCCAGGGTCACGTCGACATCGAACTGGGCGCCCTCACCAGCGGCATCGGTGGGGTAAGCTTGCACAAGGCCCGCCCCATCGACCTCAACCAAGGCCCTAACGACGGGCCAGCTCCCAGCGTCGAGTTTGAGGCTACCCGAACGCCTGGGTGCAGAGGCGGCACGGTACCAACAGGACGAGGCGTCGAAATCCGAGCAAACCCGCGGCTGTAACTCGGTACCGTGAACACCGCAGGCGTAGGTCTCTGCCTCTAGATGTGCACATTTGGCTACGATGTTGATTGAGAAGGCGCCCGAATCATCCAGCCAAACTGTGATCCCGCGATAGGCAACATATTGCTCGAGCAGGTCTAGATCAGCGGCGGCGATGACCTGTGACTTGAGGACTGAAACGGTGTGGCAGCAGGGTGCCGGGCAATCGTTGCACGGTTCTGGATGTTCTCCCTGTTCTGGGATTCGAAGCCGAGTTGACATGCCAGTCGATAGCCACGCGGGGTCCGGATAGTCGAAAGCTGATGTGCTGCGCATGGCGCCCTCTCGTCTCCGTCCAAACTGCCGTTAGTTCACCTCGACATCCGCCCAAACTGGAATGTGATCAGACCCGTCGACGTTTTCCACGCACGACGCGATACAGCTGAGGCCGGAGCCAATCAGGATGTGATCGATCGCCAAGCGGGGTTGCTCAGTCGGGTATGACGGCCCGTGTTCACCGATCGATTCGAGCAGCGCGCACCTCAAGCCGGTGGAGATAGTGAGGTCAGTCAACTCGGGGGACTGCAGTTCAGCGTTGAGATCGCCCATCAGGACTGTGTGATTGGTCGAGTCGCCCAGCCACTCGGCGACCTGCCGACATTGCTGTGGCCGGTCTTCGGGTTTCACCGAGATGTGCGATGTCGCGAGCTGAATCGGTGTGTTCCCATTCTCGAGGGTCGCGGTCACGAGTATTCGGGGCTCGTCGACGTTTTGAGGGAGAAATCGCTTTTCTACGTCTTTGAACTCGACTCGGCTGAGCAAGGCGATACCGTATTCACCCGAGCCGTCTTGGATTGCGCCACCGTAGTAGGCGTGCGGGTAGCCACTCAGCTGCGCGATCACAGCGGTCATATCCACGCAGTCTCCCATTCGCCAGAATCGCCCGACCTCTTGCAAGCACACCACGTCGCCGTCGAGGTCTCGCAACACGGACGCAATTCGGTCGAGGGAACTATCTAGAGCCAAGCGGATGTTGTAGCTGACGAAACGCACGCTGGACCTCCCCTTCCGTGTGAGGAAACAGGTTACTACGCTTTGCGACTCGGGTGACACAATAGGCAGAGTTTGTTTTGGGACGGAATCCACTTGTCGCTGAACGCTGCATGCGATAGATGAATTGTCCTTAAGAGGCGAGAGTTATGTACCGAAAAACGCGCCAATCCTACGGCCACCAACGCCGCTCGCGGTCTCCGAGCCGCAAGCGGATTAATGGGTTCTTGAGCCTCATACTGATCGGGCTCATCATCAATGCGTTGCCAGCGCAGAGTCAGCCCACTTTCGGCCAGGAAGACGAGGAAGAGACCGCGCCAGTCGAGGCGCCGCCTCTCGAAGTACTCGAATTCTCCGAATCAGAGGAAGTCATTGCAGGCCGACTGGTCGCCTCTCCAATCGCCGCAAAGGCACGATTAATGGCAATGGTCGAGGGCGTCGCCCAACGCCGCGAAAGCGGGGCAACGGGCGTGTACGTGGCAACCGTCAATGACGAAATCGAACTCGGTATCGCGTACTACACCGAGCGGGTCATCGAACAGGCCGAAGAGGCAAACGCCCTGCTCTTGATTTTCGATATTGAGACATGGGGCGGACGAGTCGACGCCGCCGTCATGATGAAGGATGCCATCCTTCAGACCGAGATTCCCACGGTCGCCTTTATCAACCAGCGTGGAATCAGCGCCGGTGCTCTAATCGCCCTAGCCAATGACCTGATTGTCGTGGTCGACGGCGCTTCGATTGGCGCGGCCACTCCGATTACGACGGGCGGCGGGACGGCACAACCGGTCGAAGAGAAATTCGTCTCGGCCTTCCGAAGTGAGTTCCGGGCCACTGCCGAGGCAACGGCTAGAAATGGTGCCGTCGCAGAGTCGATGGTCGACGCACGTGTTGAGGTGGGCGGGATCATCCAATCGGGCAAACTGCTCACGTTGACCGGTCAGGAAGCTCTGCGCATCGGATTTGCTGAGATCAATATCAATACGCTCGATGGCGTGCTCGCTCTCTTCGATCTGGAAGACGCTGTCGTGATCACCATCGATGAGAGTTGGTCAGAGACCTTGGTTCGCTTTCTCACGAGTTCTGCAATCAGTGGAATCCTCATGACCCTGGGCATGCTCGGGTTGTTCTTCGAGCTGATGTCACCAGGCTTTGGTTGGGCTGGTGGCATGGGCGTCATCTGCCTGCTGCTCTTCTTTTCCGGTCACTTACTCGTCAATCTGGCGGGAATGGAGGAGATGCTGCTTTTTGTTGGCGGGGTGCTCCTCTTATTGATCGAGGTCTTTGTCATACCTGGGTTTGGCGCGGCTGGTGTGGCCGGTCTGCTGGCTATTCTTGCAAGCTTGGTCCTGGCCCTCGTCTCGCTCGACATGGACTTGTCGTTCTCACCAGTCGGGCTCACAGGCGCTGTTTCTCGGGTCTTCTTCGCGTTGATCGGCACGGTCTTCTTTTCGGTACTACTCTTCAAATACGTGCCGCGTACCCGGTTCGGCCGAAAACTCGTACTTCAGGAGGCTCTCGCCTCCGGTTCATCAGTCGAAACCCCGGAGGACGCCCTTTCGACCGGCATGACTGGGGTCGCCACAACCGATCTCAAGCCCTTTGGCCGTGCAAAATTCGGTTCTGACAGGGCCGAAGTCGTCTCAGAGGGTCGCTATGTCGAAAAGGGCGAGGCAGTGAGGATATCTCGTGTGTCGGGTGGCCGAATCGAGGTTCGTCCGGTTCGGCCAGCTCCAGATGACGACCCGCCCAGTGAAGCGGAACAGGAAGACGCCGAAGGCCAACCGGAGGATACCGATGGGTAGCATCGCAATCATTCTGGGGCTTTTCGTCATCGGCATCCTGCTGATCGCCCTCGAGGCCTTCGTCATACCCGGCTTCGGACTTCCCGGACTGATCGGAGGTGCCATTGTCGTGTATGCCGCGATTCAGGCCTGGACGGAGCACGACCCTGTCTGGGGCATCACTCTCGGCGGGTTGGCCTTGTTTATCTCAGTCGCCTTTCTCGTCTGGGTCCCCAACTCGCGCATGGGTAAGCGATTCACACTCAAGACATCGATTACGGAAACAACCGCCTACGACGCTGAAGCAAAGCGAGCCGGGGTCGCGGTGGGGCATGAGGGAGTCACCTCAACCCCCTTGCGACCAAGTGGTTTCGCTGTATTCGGCGAAGAACGTGTCGAAGTACGGACAGTAGGCGAATACATAGCCGACGACCAACCGGTCGTTGTCACGAAATTCAAGAATGGAAAGGTCTTCGTCGAAGCTGTCTCGAATGACGATGACACATCCTCGAGCTAACAAGCCTATAGGAGAGGAATCGAAATGCACTCGTTGTTATTGCCTCTAGCCGCCGCCGAGCCAGCGATGATTCTGATCGTCGTCGCGATCGTCGTCGGTATTCTCGTGTTCTTTTATTTGGTACCGGTCCGGCTGTTTATTGCCGCTTGGAGTTCCGGGGCACCCGTTGGTATTTTCGAGCTCATCGCC